>CAXQVI010000018.1:0-211328 GCA_964227255.1 Flavobacteriaceae bacterium | reverse complement strand
TTAAAATAGCATCTAAAACAGGAGGTTCATCATTTGTCTGACTGTAACTTCTTGCGATGAATAGGTTTACAAGGACCAGTACCAGATAAAAATTTATTGATTTAATACTCATTTAGGCATCTCAGTTGGAGCCCCTAAATTTAAGAAAATAAAAAGAGTAGAAAGTCTAGAAGGTTCAAAATTTATAGGTATTCATTATAATTAACCCAACTAAAGTTGCTCCAATAATCATGGAATAAATAATGTTTTCAATCGCTTGATTTCTTTCGCGATTTAATTTGGCGTTTTTTTTAATCTTGGAAAGCTTGTATTCAGAGTACTTTGGATAGGTATAGGTAGTGATTTCCCTTTTTGGAATATTGGTATTGTTAGCGTCTCTAAACGTTCTTCTTTTAGAGCGACGCAAATCTCTGTTATCCTTCATGGTTTTCACCATAAAACTCATGGATCCGCCTCCCATAATAGCAATTTTTAAAACCAGCCCGATATGCGTCGGGCTGGCACTTGTAGTTATTGTTTATCTTCGGAAACGTCTTCTCCAGAACCTTCGGTTTCTGCTTCATCCGTAACCACCTCAGCGACTTCCGCTGTATCAAGATCTTTTCCTTTTAAATATTCAGGTAACTGCATTCCTGCCATATCAAACATTTCCTGCAATGGAGGAACCGCTTTGTACATTCCTGAAATAAAGTTAGAAGTAGATGTTTTACCATCTTTTCCTCCATTGTTTTCCCAAACCGTAACCTTGTCAATTTTAATATTTTTAATCGCTTCGGCCTGTGTAGCAACCAATTCAGGAAGTTTGTCAGCAATTAATAATAAGGCTGCATTTTGAGCATCGTTGCCTGCAGCTTTTACGATTTGGTCTAAACCTTCAGCTTGCTTAGTTAAGATTTCATAAATACCTTTTGCTTCCGCTTCTTTCTTCATGAAAATCGCATCTGCTTCACCTTTTGCAATGCGTCTAATTTGTTCCGCTTCTGCTTCTGCTGCGATTTCCACTTTTTGTTTATCAATTCGGGCAGGTACTACAATGTCTGCTAATTGTTCTGCTTCTTTGCGTTTTGCTCTTGCGTCTTCAGCAATTTTTTCAGCAGCATAGGCCTCTTCTAATGCTTTTGCAGCTTGAACCTTTTCAGCAGCGATTGCTCTTTTTGCGGCTTCCGCTTCTCGTTCTCTTCTTTCAGAGTCCGATTCAGCGATTTCAATTTTTGAAATGTTTTCTCCTTCAATTGCTTTTGCATTGGCATCAGCAACTTGTACACGTTCAACTTGTTTTGCTTCAGCCTCACCAATTTTAGCTTTTGCCATAGCGTCAGCTGTTTGAACACGTTCTTTCTGACTGGCGTTTGCTTCACCAATTTTAGCAGTTGCAATTTTGTCTGCCACTTGAACACGTTCTATCTGGTTTGCTTCAGCCTCACCAATTTTAGCTTTTGCCAGAGCATCTGCTACACGTACTCTTTGATCTTGAACTGCTTCCGCTTCACCAATAGCACCGTCTCGGTCTTTTTGAGCAACCGTTACTTTAGCTTCATTGATTGCCTTTGCAGCAGCTTCTTTACCTAAAGCAACGATATATCCAGATTCATCATGGATATCTGTAATATTTACGTTGATCAATTTTAAACCAACTTTCTTTAATTCGGCTTCAACACTGTGTGTAATGTGTGACAAAAATTTATCACGATCCGAGTTGATTTCTTCAATATCCATTGAAGCAACAACCAAACGCAATTGTCCGAAAATAATTTCTTGGGCCAGGTCCTGAACAGCGTCTAAACCAAGTCCTAATAATCTTTCCGCAGCATTTTGCATTACAGTAGGCTCTGTAGATATACCAATCGTGAATCGCGATGGTACATTCACACGGATGTTTTGCTTACTCAAAGCATTTGTAAGATTCACCTCAATCGACATAGGTGTCAGGTCCAGAAATTCATAATCCTGTATTACAGGCCATATAAATGCAGCTCCTCCATGGACACATTTAGCAGATTTTCCGCCACCTGTTTTTCCATAAACCACTAAGATACGGTCTGACGGACAACGCTTGTATCTTCGAATCATTGCGAAGAAAAATACAACCAGGATAAAGGCTGCAGCACCAATTAAGTATACCCCTGTTGCAGCCATTTGCAAGGGTATTATAGAGAATAGTAAATTCATAGTTTATTTTTGATTAGATAATTTTTCGACTAATAAGATTTCCGCCCCAACAATTTCTGTCACCTTTACAAGATCTCCAGTTTTAAGTGTTTTTGGTTCGTCGGAAACAGCTTCAAGTTCTCGTAGACTCCCTTGAACTTTAATTTGAACCTTCCCCATAGACGATCTTTTTGCACCGATAGGTAAATAGACTTCACCCACAGCTCCAACAGCATTTTTAATGTTTAAGGTTCCGGTTTCTGAAAGGCTGTGCATCCAGTAGAATAATAATGAGGTTAAAACCATCATGATTAATCCTGCAATGGTAGAGAAGAGTAATGTCAAACCTGTGGATAATTCGTTGTCTAAACAGGTAACACCTGTCCATCCAAACATGGTGAAAAATGCCACAAAATTTTTAAATGTAAAGAATTGAAATCCTACTCCGCCGTCATCAGCCTCAAAGTCTGTGGCATCGGCTTCCATATCAACATCGCCACCGCCAATAAAGGTTGCAGCAAAGATAAAAAGTAAGATCGCTGAACTAACAAGAGCAATAATCCAGTAGGTCTGCTCCAAAGTTGTCATGTTTTGAAAAAGTTCGGTCATGGTTGCAATTTTAAGGATAAGCAATTTAGGAAAAAGAATTTTTTTTAGCGCATAAAAACGACTAATTAATTCTATTATATTATACGTTATGAATTGCATAAAAATGTTACACTTATTTTCAAATTATTACATTTGTCACAAAGTAATCGGTTATGACAAATACAATAAATTTAGATTGGAAAGGCGGAATGTTATTTGACTCTGTGGCACCTGAAGGAAGCGTCCTGATTGAGTCGGGTGAAGACTTTGGAGGAAAAGGAGTTGGACTGCGCCCGAAAGCCATGATGTTAAGTTCTTTGGCAGGATGTTCAGCCCTGGATATTGTGTCGCTTTTAGATAAAATGAGAGCGCAGGTAAAGGATTTTAAAATTGAAGTAACCGGACATCTAACTGAAGAACATCCTAAGTACTACGACAAGGTGCATGTAATTTATAGATTTTACGATTCAGAGTTCAAAAAAGACAAAATTCAAAAGGCTGTAGACCTTTCTATTGAAAAGTATTGTGGTGTTATGGAGATGTTTAGAAAATTTGCTGATGTAACTACTGAAATCCAGTACATTACAGAATAAATAGCTATTTTTAAATAAAAAAGCTATGAGATGGAATTTAAAACCAGAGCCGAAGGCTGAACATGTGCAGCAATTGGCAAATTCGTTGGGTGTTGATCCAACTATCGCAAAATTGCTCATTCACAGAGGTATCCACACTTTTGATGAAGCCAAATCCTTTTTTAGACCTTCCTTAGAGAATCTTCATGATCCCTTTTTGATGAAAGACATGGATAAAGCACTGGCGCGTATTGAAGAAGCTATCACTAATGATGAGAATATTTTAGTATATGGTGATTACGATGTAGATGGAACGACTTCGGTGGCGTTGCTATCGACCTACCTGAGAACATTGCACCCAAATATTGCGACGTACATTCCGGATCGTTATGCGGAAGGTTATGGTGTTTCATACATGGGAATAGACTTTGCAGCCGACAACGATATTTCTTTAATTATCGCATTAGACTGTGGAATTAAGGCAATTGATAAAGTGGCTTATGCAAAAGAAAAAGGAGTAGATTTTATTATCTGTGATCACCACAGACCAGGACCTGAAATTCCTAATGCGGTCGCTGTTCTGGATCCTAAAAGAGAAGATTGTGAATATCCCTATAAAGAATTGTGTGGATGTGGTGTGGGATTCAAATTGATTCAGGCTATTTCAAGTAAAAGAGGCACAACCATAGAAGATTTAATTCCATACCTCGATTTAGTTTGTGTAGCTATTGCTGCAGATATTGTTCCTGTGACGGGTGAAAACAGAGTGCTGGCATATCATGGATTGAATGTAATTAATGATAAGCCACGAATAGGATTGCAGGCATTACTAAAAACGGTTGATAGAAAACAACTGACGATTACCGATGTGGTTTTTACAATCGCACCTAGAATTAATGCTGCCGGAAGAATTGAACACGGAAACCATGCAGTTTCATTATTGACAGAAGAAAATCCAACCGACGCCGAAGAATTTGCAACTGCCATTGAGGCTAATAATACAGAGCGCAAAGGTTTGGATAGAGAAATCACGAAAGAGGCTCTTCAGCAAATAAAAGAAAACCAGGAGGAAGCAAATGCTACTACGGTTGTCTTTGATGAAAACTGGCATAAGGGAGTTATTGGAATTGTAGCTTCTCGCCTTACTGAAACGTATTATCGCCCTACACTTGTATTCACAAAAAGTGGTGAGAAATACGCCGCGTCTGCCCGCTCTGTAAAGGGGTTTGATGTCTATAATGCCTTAGAGCAGTGCTCGGATTTTATTGAGCAGTTCGGCGGACATAAATATGCGGCGGGTCTGACGTTATTACCGGAGCAGTATGAAGGGTTCAAAAATAAGTTCGAAGAAGTAGTTAAGGCAACCATGCCAGAAGAATTGAAAACTCCTGAATTGGCAATTGACGCGGAATTGTCGTTGAGTAATGTGACACCAAAATTTTATAGGATTATAAAACAAATGGGACCATTCGGACCACAAAATATGAAGCCGGTTTTTGCTTCGGAAGGACTGCGTGATAATGGTTACGGCCGACAAGTGGGTGAAGACAAGTCACATTTGAAGTTGAGTATACTCGATGGGGCCAACCCGAAAACCTACAATGCCATCGGATTCGGATTGGGTAAAAAATTCGACGTTGTAAAAGATAATGGAGCTTTTAAATTAGCCTATTCTTTAGATGAAAATCATTGGAATGGGGTTACCTCTATACAATTAATGATGAAGGATTTAATTCCGGAGTAATTTTCGAATTAAATAAATGTAAACGGGAAAATGGTCGCTGTAACCTCCCGTGAATTTGCCCCCGCCGAAACTTCTGAAAGGGTAACCTTTGTATTTTCCTTTGGAAGTAATCAGATAGTTTGGTTTAAAAATTCCAGCCATATAAAATTTGAATTCCGACAATTCGTTGTCTTTGTTTGAGGAAACCAAAGATTTTGAAAGGATTATTTGGTCAAATAGATGTAGTTGATCTCTATAAACAAGGGTGTTTTCTCCATTTTTGAATAGTACTTCCGTAGGGTTATATAAATCGTTGTCCGTTGTTTTTTCAGAATTCAAAAGAATAGATTTCACACTTTTGTTTGTGGGGTCATCATTGAGATCGCCCATAATAATAATTTTAGCATTTGGGTCGTCTCTTCTGAGTGTTTCAATAATTTGAGTATTTAAAAACGCGGCTTTTTCTCTTTTGAAACTGCTGCGAGCAGTTCCACCACGCCGAGATGGCCAGTGGTTGATAATAATGTGGATGAACTCATTTTCAAGGTATCCAGAAACTAATAATTGGTCTCTGGTATGAATAGGATAGCCCTCCTCATTCCACAATTTTAAAGTGAATACTTCATGATGTATAGGAGAGAAAAATTGAGTGTTGTAAAACAACGCAACATCAATTCCTCTGCGGTCAGGAGAATCATAATGGATGAAATTGTAAGATTCATTTTGGAGGGAAGGACTGTCTAAAAGATCTTCAAGTACTTGGTGGTTTTCAATTTCTGCAACACCTATAATAGTGGGAGCATTTTTCGTCTTTTCCTTTCCTATTTCTGAAATTACCTTTGCCATGTTCTGAACTTTTTGTCGGTATATGGATTCTCGATGATGTTTAATCTCCATCATAGGGCTTATTTCATCCAAAGTGAGTGTATCATCTTTTGTATCGAAAAGATTTTCAAGATTGTAAAAAGCAATGGTGTGAATCTCATAGGTATTCTGTCCGTTCGAACTGAGGCACCCCATTAAAAGAAGTATAGTAAATAGTAGTTTTCGTTGCATTTTTTCTTCCAAATTATGAAAAATCAAATGCTTAATTGAATGTAAATACTTATCTGTCAGATAAATATGTTTTATTGCATATCTTCGAAATAGAAAAAGATTTTTATATGCTATGGAAAAGAAGTCTTCACCTGACTGCTTTGCTATGCTTTACATTTTGTTTTGGTCAGACCCAGCTAAAAGTGGGTGACATTTCAATCATCGGATTAAATTGTGAGTCGGAAGATTTTATGTTCGTGACTTTTGTACCTCTAGTGGAAGGGACGCAGATTTATTTCACGGATGAAGAGGCAAATGGAAGCTATCAAATTGGTTTGGGGGAAGGGACAGTTTTGTACACGGTACCAACAGGTGGTATAGATCGAGGGACGGTAATTTCGTTTCAGTCGGACGCAATTGATTTTTCGGAGACTTCCGATGGAATGATTGCTTTGGCGAATTCCGGAGATGGCTTAATTGCCTATCAAGGGGATAAGGTAAGTGAAGTTTCGGTATTCTTAGATGCGGTTGGATCAAATGTGTCGAGTCTGGGGACTTTTCCTAGTGGATTTGGTGGACGTGTCTTAGGAACTGTGAGCGGTCAGTATCAAGGATTGAGAGTCGGGTCTAATCAGACTTCGTATTTAGTAAGAATAAATGATTTGAATGAATGGTATTTAACAGATGCTGGTTTGATATCATTTGATCTGAGTTCATTTTCCTTTGACACTACTCCATTGCTTTTTCTCAGTAAATATGAACTCCTGAATTTGGGCTATGATTTTGATAAGGATTCTCACGTGAGTGAAGTAGTTATTCAAGGAGTATATTTGATTTCTGAGGTGCAGGTTTCAGCACCTACAAATTTTGAAATTTCACTGGATGAAAATGGCACTTTTTTATCCAGTTTAAACCTGAATCCAGCTATGGGAAGACTGGAGCCAACGATTATTTATGTCAGGTTAAAAGAGAATTTATTTTTCGGCACCTATGCAGAGAAAATGGATTTCACAAGTGCAGATGTTAATACTTCACATATTGATCTTTATGGGCTTTCAAGATTTGGGTACAAGAATTATTGTACTGATTTATTTATTAGTGAGTATGTCGAAGGGACTTCAAATAATAAGTATATCGAAATTTTTAATCCTACTATCAATGATATTATTCTCGATACTACATATCAATTGGAATTGTATAGCAATGGAAGTATCGTTTCGTCAGGAGTCATTGATTTGAAAGGAAGGATAGGTTCTAATAAAGTGTTTGTCATAGAACATCCGTCTGAGTCTTTAAATGTCTCCGCAGACCAGCAGTCGGGAAAGTTAAATTTTAATGGTAACGATGCCATTGTTTTAAAAAAATTGAATGAGGTACTTGATGTCGTAGGACAAGTAGGTTTTGACCCAGGCATTGAATGGATAAGCACTGGTTGTTCAAGTGGAACTCAAGATGGAGGAATTCGGAGAAAAAGTGATCTTCAAATTGGGAGAACATCTGTTTCGGACACCTTTAATATTGATGAGGAATGGGAATGCGCACCTGTTGATGATACTTCAAATCTTGGAATCCATACCATAAATAATGTGTCCAAACTGACCATCTGGGATGGACTCTCATGGGATGCTGGAAAACCCGATTTAAATGATGTTGCATTGATAAATAGTAATTACAATACTGATGGTAATGGATTACTAGAGGCTTGTATGCTTTATGTGTCTAAGGGTGTTGATGTAGAGGTTGGAGGGTTGAATCCTGTTGTACTGGAAGGTGATACATTTTTAAAGGGGAGTTTGTTAGTACAATCCTCGGGGTCCTTTGTTCAAAAAAATGACAGGTCAGATTTCGTAGTTACGGATACTGGAATAGCACTACTATTAAAGCAAACATCAATATTGAATCGTTGGTATGAATATACTTATTGGAGCAGTCCGGTAAGTGCTCATCCCATAGAAATTGCATTGAATAACTCACCTGCTAACAGACGATTCTATTTCGAAGCGGTAAATTTCATAGACCTGTTAGCAGAGGTGGGTAATACCGGAGTGTACAATTCTGGATCAGATGGCATTGATGATAATGGAGACGACTGGCAACTAGCCAGTGGGAATATGATACCTGGAAGAGGGTATGCCGCAACTATGAAGCCGACCGGATTTACACCTGGAGTTCATTCGGTACTTTTTACAGGTGAATTTAATAATGGTATTATTGAAATTCCCGTCGTTGCAAACAGCTATGGAGCTTATAGCGATTGGAACTTTATTGGAAATCCATACCCCGGAGGTCTCGATGTTTCTGAATTCTTTAATGAAAATTTGAGTCTGTTGTCAGGAGCCATTTATTTATGGTCTCATAATAGTGAACCCTTAAGTACAAACTCTGGAAATGCAGCACAGAATTTTTCGAATTCAGACTATGCCATAATTACAGGAAGTGGAATAAATGTTGCTGGAGGTGATGGAATTATACCGGAAAACTATATCCCATCAGCTCAAGGGTTCTTTGTAGAGGCGACAAATTCGGGAAATGTGATATTTAATAATTCGATGCGAGCGTATAACTCAATTTCAAATTCTCAGTTTTTCAAGAGTTCAACTGTTTCTGAAATAAGAGAAAAGAATGTGATATGGCTGAATTTAACAACTGAATTCGGGGTGTTTAGTCAAATTGCCATAGGTTTTGCGAAAGAAGCAAGTGATCGAGATGATGGAGATTTTTATGATGTTGTAAGAAAGGCAAGTCAAGAAGCAGGAGGTGTTTTTTATTCAACGATTAATGGAAAGAACTCTAAATACGCTATTCAAACAAGGGAAGCCAAAAATTTAAAAGGACAAATAATCCCTTTAGGAGTTGTCTCAAACTTTGATTCAGAAACAACATTTAGAATTTCACTTGAACGAAAGCAAGGAAGTTTCATTTCCAACTCGCCTATTTATATTTTCGATAAGCTCAATCAAATTCCCATAGATCTTAAGGAAGAGCCATTCATATGCAAATTGCAGAAAGGAACTTATAACGACCGGTTTGAGCTTCGGTTTAAAAAGCAAAAAGTTAAGTCTCCGTTTTCGAATGACATTTCAAAAAACAAAGTTTTATTGGACCAAAATGCTCAAGGAGAAGTGAGGTTTATCCATCAAGGAGGAGAACGGGTTAAAGCCTTAGAAATTTTCGATGTTTTAGGAAGGAGGATGTATTTTTTTGAAAATGTTCATTCAGAGCAGTATGTAAATATTTCAAATATAAAAGGAGTGTTTCTTTCTAAAATCCTTCTGGAAAATGATGAGTTGATTATTCAAAAATTCTTTAAAAAGTCTAACTAAATAAAAGGGTTAACAATAATTGAAAATGAAAAAGATTCTTCATCAAATTATATTGTTTTTTTGTTTTTACACAACAGTTTTGGCTCAGGAATCAGCTATTGATTCATTAAGGAATTTGGATGTGTTGAAACTAAATCAAATAGTGTTAACTGACGATGATCTATTGGAAGATGGAGAGCGCTCAGATTTTTCAGCTGGACTGTTTCAATACTCAAAGGATGAGTATCTAAAGGCTGCTGCTTACAATTTTAGTCAGACGTGGTTCAAACTTCGGGGAGTGGATGCTTCGTACAGTACCTATTTAATAAATGGCATTGAAATGAATAAGTTCTCAAATGGTCGACCTCAATGGAGTAATTGGGGAGGATTGAATGATGCATTTAAAAATCAAAATAATTCTGTGGGACTATCGTGGTCAGATCAAGCTTTTGGAGGAGTGCTGGGTGTGACTGGCATGTCGGCAAAAGCAACGGATTTCAGTCAATTTAGTAAAGTTTCTTTTGCTTCTACAAATAGAAGTTATCAAGGCCGAGTAATGGCGACTCATGCCTCTGGATTGAATAAAAAAGGGTGGTCTTATGTGATTTCAGCCTCGGGAAGATATGCCTTCGAAGGTTATCTTGATGGAACTCCCTATCAATCTTGGGCGGGTTTTAGCTCCTTAGGAAAACAATTCAACCCTAAAAGCAGCTTGAATTTAACAGCCTTTTTTTCGTCTAACTATAGAGGCAAGTCCTCTCCAAATACAGATGAGGTTTATAATTTAAGGAACTTTAAATACAATAGTTATTGGGGTACTCAAAATAAGGAAATTAGAAATAGTCGCATGCGAGAAGTGAAAGAGCCCATTATCATGTTGACGTATGATTATGAAAGTAAGAAGTCAATCTTCTCTGTCACCATGAGTTGTCAATTTGGGCTTATTCAAAATAGTCGTTTGGGATATTTTAAAGCTGAAAATCCAGACCCTACCTATTACAAAAAATTGCCGAGCTATTATTTAAGTGATGTTGAAAATCCAGATTACGCAAACGCGTATCTCGCCACTCAGAAATTAAAATTAAATGGTCAGATAAACTGGGATGATTTGCATCAAGCAAATATTACAAGTGGTTCATCAGTTTATTATTTGTACAACGATGTCAATGAGGATTTGAATTTGTCAGCAAGTGCGAGTTATGAAATAAATCTGAGTGCAGGAGTAAGGTGGTTAAACGGTGTGAAATATAGGAGTCTGAAATCTAAAAACTATGCTCGGATGAAGGATCTTCTGAAAGGAACGCATTACGTAGATCTGAATCAGTATGGAGAGGGAAATGGAATGCAAAATGATTTAAACAATCCCAACAGAGAGGTTTATAAAGGAGATAAATTTCAATATAATTACAATGTTTTAGCAAGAGATTTAAAGGTTTTTACACAATTTGAAAGCCTTCAAAATAAAATTGAATATTTCATTGCCGCCGAAGGATTAATTTTTACTTCTAATCGGGAGGGTAAATATAAAAATGGCAGTTATGAGCATAATTCCATAGGAGACAGTGAATCCATTTCGCTAACAGGAATAAGTTTTAAAGGAGGGTTGACTTATAAGTACTCTGGCCGCCATTTACTAACATTAAATGCAGGAATACTGTCCAGAATTCCACCAACTCAAAATTTATATGCCAATCAGAGGGTTTCCAATAAGTTAGTTCCAAACCTAGAAACGGAATCTATAGTTGCAGGAGATCTTAGTTATAGATATCGATCGTCTGACCTGCAAGGAAGACTAACAGCTTATTATCTGAACTTTAAAAAGGGTATTGAATCTTCGTTCTTTTTTGCACAGGGAATTTTGGGTGATGAAGCTGATTTTGTCAATGAAATCATTACCGGAGTCGAAAAGCGAAATATGGGTTTAGAGTTGAGTTTGTCATATCAGTTGAATGATGCTCTTAAATTATTTGGCGCAGGCACCTTTGCTCGATATATCTATACTAACAATCCGCATATTTATCTGGAATCGGAGAGTTTCCCTTTGGAAGACTTAGATTTTGGCAAGTCTTACTTGCAAAATGTCAGACAAGGGAATACACCACAACAAGCTTATTCCGTCGGGTTTGAATACCGAGATACTGATTTTTGGTGGTTCCAGGCTAATACAAATTATTTATCGAATAATTTCCTTGATGTGGCACCACTCTTAAGAACGGATAACTTCTATTTGGATAGTAGTGGTGTTCCTTATATTAATGAAGATACAGGCCAGCCTGTAACGCGAAATGAAATTGAAGGGCTTCTTAAACAGGAATCTTTTAATCCTGCTTTTCTTGTAAATCTAGTCGGCGGGAAAAGCTGGCGATTGAACGATTCATTTGTAGGCTTTTTTATGGTTGTAAACAATGTATTGGGAGCAGTTTTTCGGTCTGGAGGTTTTGAACAAGGGCGAAAAGCAAATTACCCCGAATTGAAAAAAGATAAAAGATTAGATATTCCATTGTTCGGTCCGAAGTATTGGTATGGGAGTGGAACGTCTTATTATCTAAATGTGTATTACAGATTTTAAATACAATGAACTATGAAAAAGAGATTATTTATTGTTTTGGCATTTTTGTACTTGCTATTTTTTAGCTGTGAAGAAAGTTCTTATGAGTTTACGGCTGTTGGATGTGACGAAGTCGGATTGGTCGCTAATACGTCCATTAAAACGGTAAAGGATTTATACGTTTTTGGTCGGCCGGTTCTCATTGAAGAGGATTTAATAATTGAAGGTTATGTGGTTTCAAACGATCAGGCAGGAAATTTTTATAAATCAATTTCAATACAGGATAAGCCGGAAAACCCAACTTCTGCAATTAGTATTAGTATTGATGCTTCAAATCTATACACCAAATATGAGCCTGGAAGAAAGATTTATGTCAAGTTAAAAGGACTTGCTATAGGAAATTATTTTGGACGCTTGCAAATTGCTCAATTGAATAGCGGTGAAATGAAGGGGATTTCATCGTTTACATACCAAGATTATCTTGCAAAATCTTGTGAGCTAGCAGATTTAATCCCTCTTGAATTAGAAATTCAAAATTTGAATGAGTCGCATTTGGATATGTTAATCTCATTAAAAGAAGTTCAGTTTGCAGAAAATCAAGTAGGATTGTCATATGCTGATCCAAATTCAGGTCGTTCTATAGATCGAAAACTTATAGGTTTTAATTCTAGTTGCGAAAAAACTGGACAAGTGAATATCAGGACCAGTGGTTTTGCCGATTTTAAAAATTATGATTTACCCCAGGGAAAAGGCACGATTCAAGGAGTTTTGCAGAATTATTATTCAGATTTACAATTAGTATTGAGAAATGAAGAGGATGTTATATTGGAGAATGAACGCTGTATTGAAAAATTATGGGAACCAACCATATCATTACAAGAATTGAAGGATTATTATAAAGGGGAACTCTATGAAATTGGTATTGAAGAGGAAGTGGTTTTTGGAGGGTATGTGATTTCATCGGACAAGGAAGGTAGTTTTCAAAATAGGATTGTGATTCAGGATGATTTCGAGAATCCTACTGCAGGTATTCAAGTATTGATTGACAAGGAGGGTTATTTTGAAAATTACACTCTTGGAGAGTATATTTTAATTAGAGCAAATAGTTTGTATTTGGATGAGGTGGATGGAATACGAACTTTAGGAACTCACAAAAATGGAAAAGTCGGAGTTGTATTGGAGGAAGATATGGATGAATTTCTTTACGGTACAAATAAAGTATATGACTTGCAGCCGGTTCAATTGGATATAAGTAGGGTAAATGACAAAAGTCGTTATGGGACCTTGGTTCATATTTCTGAGGTTCAACTTGATTCGCTTGAACTAGGAAAGGCTTTTGCATACTACAGTGGAAATAATCATGGGCTTAGGACATTGATAAAATGTGACTCCTATGAAACACTGAATTTATTTACTTCGGGGAAAGCTTCTTTTGCAAATTTGATGTTCCCAATAGGTAATGGTGGTGTTGTAGGTGTTTTAGGGACGGTTTTAGAGTTGCGAACCTCGAAGGATGTACATTTTAATCAACCTTATGAAAAATGCGTTCCGTTAATTCCACCAATATTAATAAGCGAGGTTGCAGATCCGGTTAATAGTGTTGGATCACGGTTTGTAGAACTGTTTAACTCAGGAGATAAAGCATTTTCATTGAACAATTGGAAACTCGAGAAGTATATCAATGGATCAACTACGGTATCGAGTGGAGCTGTGGATTTATCGGGTGTTGTTATGGAACCAAAATCGTATGTAATTATTGGAAATTTAGATTTTGAAGCAGTTTTTGGAATGAAACCTACCGTACTTAGTAGTTATATTTCTGGAAATGGAGATGATGTTTATAGATTGGTTGATTCGAGAGGAAAAATCATCGATATTTTTGGTGTTATAGGTCAGGATGGAAATGGAACAAACTGGGAATATGCAGATGGTGGAGCAATTCGAAAAAATACAGTCCAAAAACCTGCTAAAACCTTCAATTCTGAGCAGTGGATTATTAGCTCAAAATCCAATAATTTTTTGATTAACTACCCAAATACGCCGAAATATGCTCCAATAGATTACTTTATTTTTTCAGAATAATGTAATCTGAATTACTAAAATTGTTAAAATATTGCGAATATGATAATTTAACATTCAAATATCAAATCGTCAAGAAATAAGCATTTATAGGTGGTTTGTGAATTAGTTAACAGTATTTAACATTCACAAAATTTCAAGAGTTTTTTAGGGTTTTTTAGAACTCACTAAATCTTCACTAAGAGGTAAAAAAAGTACTTTTTAAACTTAAATTTGTAGGAGAAATTAAAACAAAAAAATAAGAACAAATATATCATGAAGAAGTTTAAATTATTGGCGATTGCCTTAGTAATGGGAACAACAAGTTTATTTGCAACATCAATTGTTAACCCAGTAGGTTCTATAGAAGAAATTCACGAACAAATTACGGAGTTAATTAATGACGTAAATGTTGATTTTGAAGAAAATAAAACTGTAGACTTGATTTTCACTTTCAGCTCAGCTGGTGAGATTGTTGTATTAGATATTGATTCTAACGACAGAGAAGTTATCAAATTTGTACGCAGACATGTGAACTACAAAAAAATTGACAATCCTGGTGTTAAAGATTTAATCTACACAGTGACTCTTAAAATCGAGGAAAGATAAACTGAACAAGTAATTATTGAATTAAATAAGCCCATTTCATTTGAAATGGGTTTTTTTGGCTTAAAGACCTATGTTAATTAGTGTTAAACTAACAATTTAACATAATTTAAGTTAATCATGCTTCACATTTTTTTAAGATTATTCGGGATCTGAATTTTTCGATTCCATTAGAATTAATGCCTTACGGCGAATTTTTGACCTTCTAAGTATTCCTCAGCAAAGTTTATAGATTTTCTGCTGGTTAAACATTTGTTAATCAAAATCAAATCAAAAGTTTAGGCTTTGATTCATGGTACATTTGAAATATCAAACACACACACACTTATAAACTTAAACCTAATTATTATGAGAAAATTACAAATGTTGGCTTTGGCCTTAGTTATCGGAGTAACTTCCGCGTTCGCAACAACAACTAGTTTTGAACCGGATCCAGAATTGCTTAAAAAAGAAATAAGAAGTCAGATTGCTGAATTGCTAGATGAAGCGAATTTTTCAATAGATGAAGCAAAAACAGTGAACATTACGTTTACGTTCAGTTCAGAAGGGGAAATTGTTGTCTTGAAAATCGATACTCTTGATAGAGACGTAATCCGTTATGTACGACAAAATTTAAATTATAAGAAAATTGAAACTCCAGGAACAAGAGATAAAGTATATACAATGCCTTTAACCATCAAAGAAGCATGAGAATTATAAACAACACACGCTAAAACTCAAATCAATTAGGTTTGAGTTTTTTTTTGCTTTTCTAGATAGACATATACAGGAAAGTGATCGCTAAACCCTCCCTTGTACCACTTTCCAAAATAGGTCCTGAACGGACTCCCTTTATGTTTTCCTCTGTAACTTTTTAAAAATGCTCTGTCAAATACTTCCGCATATTTAAAACTAAATTGATTGTGCCTTTTGTCAAGAAAATTCTTTGAGAATATTATCTGGTCAAACAAATGCCAATCAGTTTTATGTTTTGATGACCCTTTACCAATGGAAAGTAAACGCTCCATAGGGTTAAAAAACAGGTTAGAAACTAAGTAGTCTTTGATGCTTTTACTACTTGGATCATCATTAAAATCGCCCATAATTATGATTTTAGCATCTGACTCCTGTTCTAAAATCGAGTCAACAATTGATAAATTTAGTTTTGCAGCATCGATTCTTTTACTTTCAGTTTCATCAATTCCTGATTGTCTCGAAGGCCAGTGATTTACCAAAATATGAAGACGCTCTCCTTTCAAATTTCCTGTAACTAACAGAACATCTCTTGTGTAATCTCTATTCCCGTTTTCGTCCTCTAAATACAAGGCGAAAGTTTCTGATTTAACAAAGTCAAATAACTCTTTCTTGTATAATAAGGCGACATCAATCCCTCTTTCATCAGGTGAATCATGATGCACAATTCCATATTGTCCTAGGATCAGACTGTTGTGTCTGGTCAAATCATTCAAAACATGTAGGTTTTCTACTTCTACAATTCCTACTAATGCAGGGCCATAAGCTGATTTTTCGAGCCCTATTTGTGAAATGACTTGAGCTAGTTTTCGAATTTTTCTCTTGTAGCGTTTAAAATTCCATTTCTTTTTGCCTTTTGGAGTGAAATCATCATCCAAGGTATTCGGATCATCTCTTATATCAAATAAGTTCTCCAGGTTGTAGAAGGCAATGGTCGTTACCTCTTGAGGCTTATTTTTTATTTGGAATTTTGAAAACATCATTTTTAATTAAAAGAACAAAATACAAAATAAGAGTTACACATTGTATTTGTATCTTTGTAGCGGCAAATTCTGCTATTATATGATTGAAGAAAGAAAAGTTACTTCTGAAGAAGCTGTTTTAATTGGAATTATTACCCAACACCAGGATGAAGTGAAATCTAATGAATATTTGGATGAGTTGGAGTTTTTAACCTTAACGGCAGGTGGAAAAGCAGTTAAAAGATTTGTGCAAAAACTGGATACTCCAAATCCAAAGACATTTATTGGTACTGGTAAACTTGAGGAAGTACATACGTACATGCAAATGCATGGAATCGAAACGGCTATTTTTGATGATGAACTTTCAACAGCTCAATTGAGAAATATTGAAAAAGTGCTTGATTGCAAGGTTTTGGATAGAACCAATCTCATTCTTGATATTTTTGCAGGAAGAGCTCAAACTTCATATGCAAGAACACAAGTTGAACTTGCTCAATGTCAGTATTTATTGCCTAGATTAACCCGCTTATGGACACACCTTGAACGACAAAAAGGGGGGATTGGAATGCGCGGTCCCGGAGAAACGGAGATTGAAACAGACAGACGTATCATCCGTGATAAAATTTCTTTGCTAAAGAAGAAATTAAAAACCATTGATAAACAGATGGCAGTGCAGCGTAAAAATCGAGGTAAAATGGTACGTGTTGCATTGGTTGGATATACCAATGTGGGAAAATCAACTTTAATGAATGTGGTTAGTAAATCAAATGTGTTTGCTGAAAATAAATTGTTCGCCACTTTGGATACTACCGTCAGAAAAGTGGTGATTAAAAATATTCCATTCTTACTTACAGACACGGTTGGATTTATCCGAAAGTTACCAACTCAGTTGGTTGAATCGTTTAAAAGCACCCTGGATGAGGTTCGAGAAGCAGATTTATTATTGCATGTTGTAGATATTTCACATCCAAATTTTGAAGATCACATTGCTTCAGTAAATAAAATTTTAGGTGAAATTGAAAGTGTTAATAAGCCAACAATTATGGTTTTCAATAAAATTGACGCGTATAAGCCATTGGAAATTGATGAGGACGATTTGGTGACAGAAAGGACAAAAGCGCATTATTCCATAGAAGATTGGGAGAAAACATGGATGAATAAACTAGATAATAACTGTTTGTTTATTTCAGCATTGAACAAAGAAAATATGGAGGATTTCCGGGTAAAAGTGTTTGAAGATGTAAAGAAAATTCATATCACTAGATTCCCATATAATGATTTCCTTTACGAGGAGTATACTGAAGAAGGATAGGTTTTAGAATTTACTTTGAATCTTCTTGTTCGGATGAATTGTCAGTTGTGTTGTTTCCGTTTTCCGATTTGTTTTCTACAATTAATCCAAGTTTTTTAGCACGTTTTTCCCAGTTTTGACGGGCCATCAATTGCAAATCAGCGATGTTGTCACTTTCATCGACAATTTCAAGTCCTAACAATGTTTCAATAACGTCTTCTGAAGAAACCAAGCCGCTTGGAGCTCCATATTCATCAACTACCAAAGCAAATTGCTGACGTTCAGAAATAAAGATTTCAAAAAGTTCAGGAATTGGTATATCCCTTTGAGTAATTAAGATTTCTCGCCTAATGGTTTTTAATCTCTGATTTCCACGTCCTTGAATAATCTCCTCCAAAATTTTGTATTTCAGTACAAATCCAGTGATTAAATCCGGTTGTTCCTGATAGATTGGAATTCTAGAGAAGCGCAAGGTCTCATGTGAATCGTAAAACTCCTGAATAGTCATGTCTTCCGGAGCTGTAACCATTACTACTCTTGGAGTCATAATGTCTTTCGCTAAAACTGTATTGAAAGAAAGTAAATTTTTCATCATTCTACTTTCGTTTTTTTCAAAAACACCTTCTTCTGAAGCAATATTGGTCATGGCATGGAAGTCTTCACGACTCAAAATGGATTCATGCGCACCTTTGTTTCCGATTAATTTTGTAGTCAGTTGCAGTAACCAAAGTAATCCAGTTACTTTTAAAGGCCACATTAAAATAACAATGACTTTTGACGAGAAATTTGCTAATTTTTTCCAGTAGTTCGCTCCAATAGTTTTCGGAATGATTTCAGAAACAACCAAAATTAATAAGGTCATAATAGCCGAAACAACTCCAACTACATTCATTCCGAAAAAATTGATTTCATAATCAAGATTCTCTGCTTGTACCCCCACTAAAATTGCTCCAACAGTATGCGCAATTGTATTGACAGTTAAAATGGAAATAAGAGGTTTATCTACATCTGATTTCAATTCCTGTAAAGTTTTTGCGTACTTCTTCCCTTCCTGAAGTTTTATATTAATAAATGTAGGAGTGATACTTAATAATACAGCTTCAATAATAGAGCATAGAAATGAAAAGAATATAGATAAAGCTGCGTATACTAATAATAGGGTCATGCAAGTTTGTTTGAAGCTAAATTAAAGAAATAATTTATGTCTGTTTATAGAAATTTTTATTAAAAACCATAGTTCACTCCAAATCCGAACAATTCCCGTATTTGAAATCCGCTATACGCATCATCATTATAGACGGTCTGAAATGCAATATTTGCTGAAAGATATTTATTTATTCCCATAATTATATTCAGTGTATAATCAATGTCTATGTTCTTTGGTTTTAATAAATAGTCTGAATATAAAAATAAAATATTTTCCAGTGTCACATTTTTCATAATGTCAAATTTGGCATACCCCTCAACACTCAAACCGAATTCAACATTATAACTTTCACCTTCCATAACTCCAAAATACTTATTGTCAGGCAGTGTGAATTCTTTATCGACAAAAACGAAACGAACAGAGGCTGGTGCAATATTTATCTTGTAATTGTTGGTTTTTGACCAAAGCATTCCGGGTCCAAATGAGAGGAAACCCGGAGAAAGAAAACTTGTATGCTCTTCTCTGGTTTCTTTTCCGTTTTCGTCTTTTCCGTACTTGTATCCCTTTGCAAACTGAGATTTAAAATCTACAAACCCTGAAAAGTACCAATTATCATTAGTTTTTACCCCGACTATTGAGTTCAGCAAAATACGATCATTTGTTTTTTTAGTAAATTCTGTATTATTTGCCCTGGTAAAACCGTAATCAGTAATTATGGTATTATTCCATTTGAAATCACCTTTGGTATAATTAAAATGGTAGTTGAAAGTAACGTTTAATGCGAAGTTATTTTCTCCTCCAGAGACCCAATTCGAAAAGGCAGATTGATTGAAAATCGCTGAAATCTTACCGTTCTTTTTCCATCCGTCTTCTTGTTCTTTTTTTTCTTTTTCTTGTGCTTGAGTAACCAATGAAACCATTAAAAATAGGGTTACTAATATTCTTATGTTCATTCTAGATTGATTAGATATCAATTGCAAAATGAAAGGTAAACTTTTTTACGGAATTAGGGTAAGGGTGTTGATAAATACCTTAAAAAACGTAGGTTATTACAATACCAAAAACTTCTCTAAGTTGCCTTGCTTTTATAGCGTTGTTATCGTATAAAATTTGGAAAATTAGATTGGTAGACAGGTATTTATTTACTTTCATATGTGCGTTCAGGGAATAGTCGATATTAATATTGGAAATAGTGTCTAAATAGTTGCTGTAAAGAGCCAATCGATTTTCAATTTGTACATCATGGATGCGTTGAAACCGAGCTCTAACCCAATGCTTTTACCTTCCTAATCACCAAACTATTTATTGTCGGGCAAGTGAATTCAGCATCTAGAATGACAAGTTTTCCTGTCGCTGGTGCAAGATTCACTTTTTGCTCAAATTTGGGAAGCAAAATTAGTAGATTTAGCGAATTGTGAAAATTTTTAAAGTTAAAAAAACGTGTTATTTACGCTTTTTAAATAAGGGGACTGTAGAGCAGGCCTCTCCGAACATAATTGAACGCGCTACTGGTTGTAGTTTTTCAATAAGTAAAATATATGCCGTCTCAGGAATTGGTTTGTTGGAGCAACCTTTTATTATGAGAGGTTTGTTTGTGTATGACTCCGTTGGAAGTGAATTAATAATGTCTTGAAAAATTGCTGTTTCAAGCTCCTTTTGAGATCCAACAACGACCTTTTTTGCAACAGGGTGCAAATAGGTGCTGATTAACATATAGGCCCATGATGGAATCACGGCATCAGCAGAGCAATTTAGGGCAACATAATGTTCTTTATATTGATTCCAATCATGTTCTTTTAGATAATTTCTAAAGTCGGTTTCTTTTAAAATCAACTCATGAAACAACCATTGTTTAATATCAATGGTAGTCCTTATACCTTTCGGATAAAAATCTTCCAAATCAATAGTAACAAGACTGCTCTGTGCAACTCTATTTACGATGTCATCGCTCATTATAGAAATCCAAGTTCTAATTTTGCTTCTTCACTCATCATATCCTGTGTCCACATTGGGTCGAATGTAATTTCAACTTCAGCGTTGTTAATTACATCGATAGTTTTCACTTTTTCTTCAACTTCAACAGGAAGGGTTTCAGCAACCGGACAATTAGGAGAAGTCAGAGTCATTAAGATTTTTACATCGTGATTTTCATTCACAAATACATCATAAATTAACCCTAATTCATAAATATCTACAGGAATTTCCGGATCGAAAATAGTTTTCAAAACTTCTACGATTTTATCTCCTAATTCTGGTGTATTGGCGTCGCTCATTATAAGATTACTTCTTTAAAATCATTCTAAATAAGTGCAAATATACAATTATTTAACTCATTTTGGACTGGAATGCCAGAGCGTATAATTTGATTTGCTTAATCATTGAAACCAGACCATTTGCACGGGTTGGTGACAAATGTTCTTTTAGGCCAATTTCGTCAACAAAAAAGAGCTCTTCACTAAGAATATCTGCAGGCTTTTGATGGTTGAAAACGCGTAATAGTAGAGCGACTATTCCTTTGGTTAAAATAGCATCACTATCGGCTGAAAAATTCAATGTATCTCCTTTCATTTCAGAGTGTAACCATACTTTGGACTGGCATCCTGAAATTAGATTTTCATCTAATTTGTAGGTGTTATCAATAAGTGGAAGTGATTTTCCCAGCTCAATGATGTGTTCATAGCGCTCCATCCAATCTTCAAACATAGTGAACTCATCAATAATTTCTTCTTGTATTTCTTTGATAGTCATTTTTTAAACTTATTTTTGCAGCAGCAAATAAGCTACTGTTGTAGGTGCGCAAAAATAGTTAATTTTTAATTGTCTGAGCCTTTTTTAGAATCAGATTTAAACGCCTCGGACAGTAGCAATATAAATAGAACAGATGAGTAAATTATTGATTGTCGGAACAGTTGCATTTGATGCCATTGAAACTCCTTTTGGAAAAACCGATAAAATTATTGGAGGAGCGGCAACATATATTGGTCTTGCTGCCTCGAACTTTGGAATAAATTCTGGGATAGTCTCGGTTGTTGGTGGAGATTTTCCGAAAGAGTATTTAGCTGGTTTGAATTTGAAAAACATCAATACTGAAGGTGTTGAAATTATTGAGGATGGAGAAACATTTTTCTGGGCAGGAAAATATCACAACGATTTAAACTCGAGAGACACCTTAGCAACAGACTTGAATGTGTTAGCCGATTTCAATCCAATCGTGCCTGAAGTGATGAAGGATTCAGAGTTTGTAATGTTAGGAAACTTGCATCCTGCAGTTCAGTTAGATGTTATAAAGCAGATGTCTAAAAAACCAAAGTTAATTGTTCTTGATACCATGAATTTCTGGATGGACAACACTATGGAAGATTTGGAAAAAGTTATTGCTGAAATTGATGTAATTACTATAAATGATGAAGAAGCGAGACAACTTTCAGGTGAGTATTCTTTAGTTAGAGCTGCCAAGAAAATACATTTAATGGGACCACAATATGTTGTGATTAAAAAAGGAGAGCACGGTGCTTTGTTGTTTAATAACGGAGATGTATTCTTTGCTCCAGCATTACCTTTAGAAGAAGTATTTGATCCAACAGGAGCAGGAGATACTTTTGCCGGAGGATTCATAGGATATTTGACTAAAACGGATGATATCTCTTTTGCTAATATGAAAAGAGCAGTTGTAGCAGGTTCTAACTTAGCGTCCTTCTGTGTGGAAAAATTCGGAACAGAGCGTATGGATAATTTATCCAATATAGAAATTCAAAGGAGACTATTAGAGTTTAAAGAATTGACGCAATTCGATATAGAATTAAGTTAAAAAAATCCGCGCCTGCGCGGATTTTTTTTTAATATTTTTGTCAAACTAAATCAAAATTATGAGTGACGCCATTAAGCACGAATGCGGTATAGCAATGGTGCGATTACTAAAACCACTTCAATACTATAAAGACAAATATGGATCTGCTTTTTATGGATTGAACAAGATGTATTTGCTAATGGAAAAGCAGCATAACCGTGGGCAAGACGGAGCTGGATTAGCTAGTATCAAGTTTGATGTGGATCCTGGAACACGTTATATAAGTAGAGTTCGTTCAAATAAAACCCAGCCAATTCAAGATATCTTCTCTCAAATTAATGGGCGATTGAATATTATGAATGAAGAACATCCTGATAAGATTGACGATGTAAATTGGCAATTAAATAATGCACCATACTTAGGGAATTTGTTTTTGGGACATGTGCGATATGGAACCTTTGGGAAAAATAGTATCGAAAGTGTACATCCGTTCTTGAGACAAAGTAACTGGATGCATAAGAGTTTGATTGTAGCAGGAAACTTTAATATGACGAATTCAAAACGCTTGTTCGATGATTTAGTAGAATTGGGTCAGCATCCAAAAGAAATAACAGACACCGTAACTGTTATGGAAAAAATCGGTCATTTTATTGATGATGAAGTAGCAAAGCTTTACAAAAAAATTAAGTATGAAGGAGTAAACAAAAAAGACGCTTCTCCAATGATTGAAAAGCGTATAAATATTTCTAAAATCTTAAAACGCTCTGCAAAGAACTGGGATGGGGGATATGCAATGGCCGGATTATTAGGTCACGGAGATTCTTTTGTTTTGAGAGACCCGGCAGGAATTCGACCGGCGTTTTATTATCAGGACGATGAGGTTGTAGTGGTCGCTTCTGAAAGACCAGTGATTCAAACCGTTTTCAACGTTGCTATTCAAGATGTGAAAGAAATTGATCCTGGAAGTGCTCTTATTATCAAACGAGACGGAAGTATTAAAATGAAGCAGATTACCAAAAAATTACCTCAAAAATCTTGTTCATTTGAGCGTATCTACTTTTCAAGAGGAAGTGATGCTTCTATCTATGAAGAGCGTAAGAATTTGGGAAAAAACGTATTCCCTCAGATTTTAAAAAAAATCGATGGGGATATAACAAATACAGTTTTTTCATACATTCCAAATACCGCTGAAACTTCTTTTTATGGAATGCGGGAAGCTGCTGAAGATTTTCTGAATGAGCAAAAGACGAATGAAATTCTAAATGGTAAAAGGTCTTTAACTGCCACAGAAGTAACTGAGATTCTCTCACAACGACCTCGTGTTGAAAAGTTGGCGATTAAAGATGCGAAACTAAGAACATTTATTGCTGACGATAATAGTCGAGATGATTTAGTTGCGCATGTTTATGATGTGACTTATGGAATTGTGAAGAAAGATGATAATTTAGTGATTATAGATGACAGTATCGTCCGTGGCACTACATTGAAGAAGTCAATTATCAAGATTTTAGACCGATTGAATCCTAAGAAAATTGTGATTGTATCTTCTGCGCCTCAAATCCGTTACCCTGATTGTTACGGAATTGACATGGCTAAAATGGGTGATTTCATTGCCTTTAGAGCTGCGTTGGAATTGTTGAAGGAAAATAATAATTACGGACTTGTTGAAGAGGTTTACAACAAATGTAAATCGATGCAGTATTTACCTGATGAAGAAATCAAAAATTCAGTAAAAGAAATCTATGCCGGATTCACAAATGAGCAGATTTCAGATAAAATTGCTCAAATGCTAAAGACTAGCGAGATTTCAGCCGATTTGGAAATTGTGTATCAAACAGTTGAGAATTTACACAAGGCTTGTCCGGATCACTTGGGTGACTGGTACTTTACTGGAGATTATCCAACACCTGGAGGACACCGAGTAGTGAATGATTCATTCATCAATTTCTTCGAAGGACACGACAAACGAGCTTACTAAGTTTCGAAATAAATTTATTTGACAAGGCGCATATTTATATGCGTCTTTTTTTTGTGAATTTTTGAATTCAGAAATATTGTACTTTAGTTAAAATTTGAATTTATGAAGCCACTTTTAGCCATTTTAATTATTTGTACTATGTCAACTGTAAACGCCCAAAATCAATTACCTTATTATGAAATTCCGGATGCACCAAGCACTTATGAGCCGGGAAACATCATGGCTCGCATGCTAGATGGTTGGGGGTTTCGATATTATTGGGCTTCGGAAGGATTAACTGAAGATGATTTAAACTATAAACCTTCGGAAGATGCACGTTCTACGCGTTCCACAATAGATCATATTTGTGGCTTGTCGAATTTTGTATTGTCTACAGTGAAGCCAGACCCAAACAGCGCAAGAATTGATTACAGGACTTTAAGTTATGATGAGGTTCGAGCCATAACTCTTAAAAACATTAAAACGATAAGCGACGAGCTAAAGGGGAAATCAGCAGAGGAGATAGCAACGATTGAAATTGTTATGGGAAGTGGCGATAAAAAGAGAACCATGCCTTTTTGGAATTTAATTAATGGACCAATCGAAGATGCGGTATATCACACAGGTCAGGTCGTGTCATTTAGAAGAGCCTCAGGAAATCCGATCAATCCAAACATTAGTGTTTTAACTGGAAAACTTCGAAACTAATGAGACAGAAAATCTATCAAATTGATGCCTTTACGTCTGACGTCTTTAAAGGGAATCCTGCAGCTGTTTGTCCATTGGAAGAATGGATTTCAGAAGAGTTAATGCAAAATATCGCAGCGGAAAATAATTTAGCGGAAACGGCTTTTTATGTCAAGCGAAATCACTTTTATGAATTGCGTTGGTTTACTCCTGAAACGGAAGTGGACTTATGTGGACACGCTACTTTAGCCAGTGCTTTTGTGTTGTTTAACCATGAGGGAGAATCGTCCAATAGGATTCAGTTCTATTCACCGCGAAGCGGAGATTTGTTCGTGGAAAAAAAAGGCGATTTATTAGAACTTGATTTTCCTAAGGATCACCTTAAGAAAGTGGAAGTTGAGCTGTCTTTTTTTGATGGATTGAGAGTTGAAAGCGATGAGGTTTATAAAGGTAAAACCGATTATATAGTTGTATACAATTCTGAAGCACAAATTCAGAATATAAAACCGAATTTTGCTGAATTAGTGAAAATCGATGCTCGTGGAATTATTGTCACTGCTCCTGGAAAGCATGTTGATTTTGTATCCCGCTTTTTCGGGCCCCAAGTGGGTGTTGATGAAGACCCTGTTACTGGTTCAGCGCATACCAGTTTGATTCCTCTTTGGGCAGAAAAGCTTGGAAAAAACAAGCTGTCGGCTATCCAATTATCGAAAAGAACGGGAGAATTGCAATGCGAATTACACGGTGACCGTGTGAAAATAGCTGGTCATGGTCGGACGTACTTAATTGGTGAAATTTTAACAGCATAATTTATGAGAACACTTGCAGTATTGCTTATTTTTTTAGGCAGTTTTTCGATTGTAAATGGTCAAACTCCTGAAGAGAAATTAGCCGACCTTGGAATAGCATTGCCAGAGGCATCAAAACCAGTCGCAAATTTTGTGAAATGGCGACAAGTTGGAAATTTGTTGTTTATAGCCGGGCATGGAACTCCAGTCAAAGGAACATTAGGAAAAGATTTGACACTGGAACAAGGCTATGAAGCGGCTCGATTGTGTGGGATTAATATTTTGGCAACTCTAAAAGCAGCTGTGGGTGATTTGAGTAGGATTAAACAATTTGTAAAAGTGCGAGGGATGGTCAGCAGTGCAGATGATTTTTACGACCAACCTAAGGTAATCAATGGTTTTTCCGATTTGATGGTCGAGGTTTTTGGTGAAAGGGGAAAACACGCCCGTGCTGCTGTCGGACATAATTCGTTGCCTTCCAATATCGCCGTTGAGATTGAAGTTGTGGTCGAGTTGGAAGAATAGTTACTGGAGCAAAGGAACTGGCTTTTTAATGATTGATTCAATTCTAAAATAGAGTTCAAAATTAAACGGATAAACCCTTCTGTAGTAGACATGAGCCTTCTCATTAAATTATTCAATGATAAAAATCTTTAAAACATTGAACTAGTAACCCTTCGCAAAGTAGCGTTTTGCTTCTTTTTTTACTTTTGGCGCAAGAATTAGTGTCGATATAAGGGTTGGAATCGCCATTAAAGCATAAGCACTATCGATGAGATTGATGACAAAATCTAACTTGATTACAGATGCTACTACAATGACAATCAAATAGAAGTAATTGTAATAGTTCCCGATTTTAGGTTTGGTTAAAAAACTCAGACAACTATATCCGTAAAATGAATAGGTAAAGAGTGTTGAAAATGCGAAAATCAAGACACAAACGGTGAGTATAATGGTGCCAAATCCATACGGTAATGCATGGTTAAAAGCATCCAGTGTAATAGTGATTCCATTTGCTTCTGAATGTTGCCAAATCCCTGAAGAAAGTATGGCGAAAGCGGTAAGTGTACAAACAATGAGTGTATCAATTGCAGGCCCTAGCATAGCTACTAAACCTTCGCGGATAGGTTCTTTGGTTTTAGCATTTCCATGCATTATTGGTGCAGTCCCTAATCCTGCCTCGTTGGAAAAAGCAGCTCTTTTAATTCCTGTGATAATGAGTGCTCCAACAGCTCCGCCCATTACAGATTTTCCTGAAAAGGCATCGTCAAAAATGGAAGCGAATATAGTTGGAATACTTTCATACTGAATTACAACAATGAGTATAACTGTAATCAAATAAATCACTACCATAATCGGAACTAATTTTCCTGCAATATTTCCTATACGTTTAATTCCGCCGAGAATAACCAAAGAAACAATTATAGCTGTAGTTAAACCAATTAATAATTTTGCGATAAACTCATTTGAAGCATTTACCTGCATCACATCCACCAAGGTTTGTGTCAGTTGATTGGCTTGAAACGCAGGCATGGTTCCAACTAATCCCGCAGTTGAAAAGAATATTGCTAATGGTTTCCACTTCTTACCCAATCCTTCTGTAATTACATACATGGGCCCGCCTCGCGTAATGCCTTCAGCATCTTTTGCACGGTACATAATAGCCAAACTACAGGTGAAGAATTTTGTAGCCATTCCAACAAAGGCACTCACCCACATCCAAAAAATTGCTCCAGGACCTCCTAGTGTAATTGCGATTGCTACACCGCTAATATTTCCCATTCCAACAGTAGCTGCCAGCGCAGAGGAAAGCGCCTGGTAATGTGATAAACTTCCGGGATCACTATCCTTGTCGTATTTTCCAAGTAGAATATCTACAGCGTGTTTTATATGTTTGAATGGAATTAATCCTGAATAAAGAAAAAGGAAAAATCCGCCACCTGTTAGAAGTATCAGCAAGGGAATTCCCCAAACCCAATTTGAAAAATGACGAACTGCTGTTTCTATTGTTTCAAACATATTTTTAACTTGACTCGTTGCGCTCACTAAAATATAAAAAATAGCATGGAAGGAATCTTATAAGTTTAGTAGTAATGAAACTGAGAAATTAGCTTGAATTTTGACCCGCTTCAAGCAAAATTCAGATTCTTATGAATTGCGTATCTTAGTTCTATAAACCAAATTTTCTTTTATGAAATCTGTTACAACAAAAATCTTACTAGTTTTTAGTTTTTTATTTATTTCTCATGCAGCTTTTAGTCAGGCTGCTATTTTAGCGATGATTTTTGGTGACAAAGTCGCTTCTGAAAAATTTAATCTTAGTCTTGAATTTGGAGGAGTATGGGGAGGTATTTCCGATGTTGAAAATATGGATGGAGGTATGCGTGGAGTGAATTTTGGGATCGGATTGAATGGTAAGTTATCAGACAACTTTTTTGTCAGTGGTAATGCTTATTTTCTGGCAAGACGCAAATTTTCCATGTCTTCTTTCTCACTAGTTTCGGACGATCCGTTTTTGGATGCACAGTTTCAAAATGTAAAAACAGATGTAACTATGAATTTCATAGAAGTTCCAATCTTCTTTTCATACCAGACCAATAACAAAAAAATGCGTTTTTCTGTAGGGCCACAATTTGAATTTTTACAAAAGTCAAATGCACAATACAATCATGAGCAAGGGGATTTTAAAAAATCTTTTGGAAGGTATACAAATAACTTTGATTGGGGGCCTGTGTTTAATGTTTCGTATCTGTTGAACTCAGCACATAAGGGAAGAGGAATTCATATTCATGCACGTTATTATATGGGAACTCAGGATATTTTTAATGCGAATTTTGGCCCTAATGTGAATAAAATGAACTACTTTTCGCTGCATGTGAGCTTCCCATTTATAACGGATGAACTTGCTGCGAAGAATTTAGAATAACCTGTAATTATGAAGACAAAAATTATTGGATTAATTCTACTTGGATTAATTTCTATTTCCTGCACTAATTCTAAACCTGAAAGTGAGACCATGGTTCCTGCAAAATTGAATAAGTCTTATTTAGCACTTGGCGATAGCTATACCATTGGAGAAAGTGTTCCTACACCTGATAGGTTTCCTGTGATTTTAATTCAAAAATTAAAAGAAAGAGACATACTTTTTGATACGCCAAACATCATTGCAAAAACTGGATGGACAACAGGTGAACTTACAAAAGCCATTAATGATGCTAATATTCAGAGAAATTTTGATTTGGTTACGTTGCTCATTGGGGTAAACAATCAATACCGTGGGTTGTCTATTGATGAATATCAAACTGAATTGAGAACATTACTGCAAATCGCCCTAGTGTTTGCTTCCAATAAGCCTGAAAATGTTAGAGTAATCTCAATACCAGATTGGGGAGTGAGTCCATTTGCGTCTGGAAGCGACAGAGACAAAATAGCGAGAGAAATTGACCTTTTTAATGCTGTTAAAAAGTCTGAAACAGAAGCTTTGAATATTGCGTTTATAGACATTACAGAGGTTTCAAGAACAGCACTTAATAACGAGCAGTACTTTGCTTCAGACGGATTGCATTTTAGCAGAGAAATGCATGAATTATGGGTAGAAGAAATTTTGAAAAGTTTTTAAAATGGAGCACTTAAGTCTTCCAAAAATCAAAGTATTAGATGCTCAGGATGATCTGTTTCAATTCAAAGAATGCTTTGTTAATGAAGAAAATCTGATTTATGTAGATGGAAATTCCCTTGGGAAACTCCCAAAGGAATCTATAGAAATTTCAAAAAAAATTGTAGAATATCAATGGGGGTCGCGCTTGATTCGTTCCTGGAATGAACATTGGATCGATTTACCTCAGAAGCTGGCAGCAAAAATTGCAAAGATTGTTGGAGCTCATCCAGATGAGATTTTTGTTGGCGATTCAACTTCTTTAAACCTTTATAAAAGTCTTTTTGCGGTATTAAACCTTCAGCAAGGAAAAACTGAGGTAGTCACTGACTGTCTGAATTTTCCGACTGATTATTACGTGTTGGATGGAATTTTAAAACAGCATTTTCCAAAACATAAGGTGATAAAGGTAGAATCAGAGAATGAAATCACAACCGATTTAAGCGCTCTTGAAAACGCAGTTTCAAAAGAAAATGCGCTCCTTACTTTGAGTCATGTGACGTATAAGAGTGGGTTTCTTTACCCAATGAAAGAGGTGAATCAAATCGCTGACAAAAATGGGAGTATTGTAGTTTGGGATTTGTCACATTCTGTAGGTTCTGTCCCTGTGAATTTAAATGAAAACAAGGCCGAGATAGCTGTAGGGTGTACTTATAAATATTTAAATGGAGGTCCAGGAGCACCCGCTTTTTTGTATGTCAGTCACGACATGCAAGCAAAGTTAAATAATCCTATTTGGTCTTGGTTCGGACATGCAACACCATTTGATTTTTCACCCGATTTTAAGCCCCACTCGGGAATTCAGAAGTTTGCAGTTGGAACACCTCATGTACTTTCTTTAGCAATAATGGAAGGTGGTTTAAATGTCCATATCAAAGCTGGTTTAAAGGCAATTCGGGAGAAAAGCATAAAACAAACAGAATTATTGATTCAGCTTTTTGATGTACATCTTAAACCATTGGGATATGAATTAGCAAGCCCCAGGAATGTGAAATACAGAGGGTCTCATATCTCTTTAGTCCATTCTGAAGGTTACAGAATTAACAGGGCACTTATTGCTCCAAAAGGGACTTCAAAAGAGATTATTCCCGATTTTAGACCTCCACACTTTATAAGAATAGGTATTGCGCCTTTGTACAACTCTTATGAGGATGTATATGAAGTCGTTATGCGTTTGAAAGCGATTGTTCAAAACAAGGAATTTGAGCAGTATAGTGAAGAGCGACTTACCGTGACCTAGGCTATTTTTCCTATCTTAGTACAAAGAATTTCCTCCGATGGAAAATATACTCGCATTTTTAGCTGTAAAAGCTGTTATTGAACAATTATGAGTGGAAAAACTGCTATTATTATCGGTGCAACCGGATTGGTTGGAAATCATTTGCTGTTAAGGTTACTCAATGATGACGAATTTGATAAAGTGAAAATAGTTGTTCGTAATTCGACAGGAGTACAACATCCTAAGCTCGAAGAGCGGATCATCAACTTCGACTTAAAGAAAACCTATAAAAAGGAAATCACAGGAGACGTGCTTTTTTCTTGTTTGGGAACCACAAAACGTCAGGCAAAAACCAAAGAAAAACAGTACAAAGTTGATTTCACGTATCAATATGAAATCGCAAAAATGGCTCTCCGAAATGAGGTGAGTTCTTATGTTTTAGTTTCCTCTTCAGGTGCTCATAAAAATTCTCGTATGTTCTACTTTAAAATGAAAGGAGAATTGGAAGAAGCTGTAAAAGCGCTGAATTTTAATTATACTCATATTGTCCAGCCTAGTGTGATTGAAGGTAAGAGGAGCAAGATACGAATTGGTGAAAAATTGGCAGTGAAATTAACCAATATTTCAGGGAAAATAGTTCCGGCAATTAAAAAATACCGCAGTATTAAAGGAGATGAGGTTGCCGCTGCGTTGCAAAGTATATACAAAAGACAAAGCGAATACGGGGTGTTTGTTTATAAATTGGATGAGTTGTTCGATTATCAGAATTAAATAAGGATTATGAAAAAAATAATTAGGTTGATAAAGAGTACATGCTTAGTTTTAAGTTGTATTCTTTTTTTGTTTACTGGAAATTTGAAAGCTCAGCATGTGAGTGGTTCCTGGGAAGGTAAATTAAAAGTCCAGGGAACAGAACTACGTTTGATTTTTAATTTAATTGAGACAGATGGAGTGTACGAGGGAACCATGGACAGTCCTGATCAAAATGCTTTCGGAATTCCTCTTTCTGATGTTTTGGTTATGAATGATTCTGTAACGCTTCACCTCAAAGCAGCTGGAATTAGTTATTGTGGAAAAGTAAATGGAGAGAGCTGTTCGGGGATGTTTAAACAAGGTGTTTTTGAGGTAGAATTATCGCTAAAAAAAACGACTTCAGAAGTAAAAAAACAAAACAGACCACAAGAGCCAAAACCTCCGTTTGATTATCTGGTTGAAGAGGTTACATTTTATAATGAAGCTGCCAAAATCAATCTAGCAGGAACCTTGACAATACCAAGAGGTGAAGGGCCTTTTCCCGCAGCAGTTTTGATATCAGGATCTGGAGCGCAAGATAGAAACGAAGAGATATACGGACATAAACCATTTTTTGTAATAGCAGATTATTTTGCTCATAAAGGAATTGCCGTGTTGCGTTTTGATGATCGCGGTACAGCCAAGTCGGAGGGAGATCACAGAGGTGCAACTTCGGCTGATTTTGCTACCGATGTTTCTGCAGCTGTAGAGTATTTGAAAGGTAGATCTGAAATAGATGTATCTAAAATTGGACTGGTTGGTCATAGTGAAGGAGGGGTTATTGCGCCAATAGTTCACACCATGCGAACTGACATTTCTTTTATGGTTTTAATGGCAGGAACCGGTGTTAGAGGTGATATCTTATTGTTGGAACAGCAACGATTAATTGGAACTGCAAACGGTATGACTGAAGCACAACTAAATGCATCGGCGAAAGTAAATCGAGAGCTGTTTGATATTTTTGTGAATTCAAATGTATCCTTAGAAGAAACTTTAAAATTGCTTAGAGTCTATTTGGAAGATTCCTTGAATGACAATCCGACGTTGAGAGAGGCATCAGCGGCCGATCAGGAAGCCTATATTACAGCAATTATACAACCATTGAATTCTCTATGGATGTCTTATTTTTTGAAGTATGATCCATCCGAAGCGTTGAAAAAAACCACCTGTGCAGTTTTTGCAATTAATGGGACAAAAGATTTGCAAGTGCCTGCAGAAATGAATTTGAATGCTATTGAATCGGCTTTAAAGCAAGCAGAAAACAGTCATTATGAAATTCGGGCATTCGATTCGTTAAATCATTTATTTCAGGAATGTGAAACAGGCGCTCCTAGCGAATATGGAAAAATTGAACAGACGATAGCTCCAGTAGTTTTAGATGCTATGTCAGAATGGATTTTAAAAACTGTAAATTAAGCTTCATGCTTAATCTTTAATTTTTTGTGAGTTCTTAATATGGCTTGTTCGTTCTTCCAGTCAATCCAGTCTTGACCTTTAAGTCGTCGCATGATATTGTCAAAATGTCTAAGAACAAAAACATTGCTCACGGCTTTTCCAAAATTCATTGGTTTTTGAGGAACTCCTCTTAAGCTCATAGAAAAACCTGGTGTTATGTATTGCATATAATGCCAGTAACCTTCAGGCATGTAAAGCATATCACCGTGCTCAAGCTCTCCGTTATAGCCAACAGCATTTTTCAAAGCGGGCCATTTATTGAAGTCGGGATTCTTGAAGTCAATATCTTCACGGGTAATTAAAGAATAAGGGACTTTGTACAAATAGTCATTTTGATTTTGATCAAATAAAATGACCTTCTTTTTCCCTTCAAAATGGATGTGAAAAATGTTGGCCAAATCAATGTCGTAGTGCATAAAAGTGTAGGAATCTTCACCTCCAAAGAACAGCATTGGCAACGATTTTAGTAATGGAATTCCTAGTTTAGGATAGAGGAAATCTTGTTGTAACTCTGGGATTTCTTTCAGAATGTTCCAAAGGAAAATACGATATTTAGTAGGTTCTTTTTTTAAGAGATCGATGTACGCCGACATTTTCATTTCATCATGAGGTTGATTGAATTTGTTCTTATGTGTCACGGGACGATCATCGTATAATGGAACCATCATATCCCCTCCAATGCTTTTAAAATAATCTAAAGACCATTTGTTACTAGCAGGCCATTCTTTAATGGCATTTTGGATAATAACTGGTTTTTGAGGTCTGAAATAGTCCTTCAAAAAAGTCTGTTTATCTATAGATGCTATTTTGGGGATTTGATGTAAAAGCATAGAAGCACTTTGATTTGAACTAAAAATTTCATCGTAAAAATAAAAAAAGCCTTCTAAAAACGAAGGCTTTCTTATTGCAAAATTGTTCTAAACTATTTATTCTCAGCGTATCTTCGAGCAACTTCATTCCAGTTAATTACATGGAAGAAAGCTTGAATATAGTCCGGTCTTCTGTTTTGATAATTCAGGTAATAAGCATGTTCCCATACGTCTAAACCTAAAATTGGAGAGCCTCCACATGTTACACCCGGCATTAACGGGTTGTCTTGGTTTGGAGTAGAGCAAACTTCTACTTTTCCTCCTTTGTGAACACATAACCAAGCCCATCCAGAACCAAATCTTGTAGCTGCTGCTTTTGCGAATGTATTCTTAAATTCTTCAACTGATCCATAAGCTGCAATAATAGCATCTTTTAGTTCTCCGGATAATTCTCCTTTGTCCTCCGGATTCATTATTTCCCAGAATAACGCATGGTTATAAAACCCTCCGCCGTTATTTCTTACAGCAGCATTGCTCATATCTAAATTAGTGAGGATGTCTCCAATAGATTTCCCTTCTAAATCAGTTCCAGCAATTGCGTTATTTAAGTTATTTGTATATCCCGCATGGTGTTTACCATGGTGTATTTCCATTGTTCTAGCATCAATATGAGGCTCTAAAGCGTCATATGCATATCCTAATTTTGGTAGTTCAAAAGCCATAATTGTATATTAGTTTAAATTTTTTTCTAACTCAAAGGTAACTAACGAATTCCATTCTATAAAATCGAATGTTCTTATAGTGTTATTAGCAAAGGTTATTTGTTCAATTCTTTTCTTTGATTCTTAGTAGTTTGCATCCTCTGGAAATTCAGCCATAAATTCCTCAGCCTTTTCCACCATATTTTTACTTCCGCAGAAAAATGGAACCCTTTGATGCAATTCATGAGGCTTCATATCCAGGATTCTTCTATAGCCATCAGTAGCCTTTCCATTCGCTTGTTCTGCAAGGAATGCCATAGGATTACACTCATATAACAACCTCAGTTTTCCTTTTGGGCCAATCAAACTTGTTGGGTATAAATAAATACCTCCTTTAATCATATTCCTGTGAAAGTCAGAGACCAAAGACCCAATATATCTCGAAGTATAGGGTCTGTTATCTTTTTCTTCCTGACAATATTTCAAGTAATTTTTAACTCCTTGAGGGAAATGCACATAGTTTCCTTCATTAATAGAATAGATTTTTCCGTCATCAGGGAACGTCATACTTGGATGCGAAAGAATGAAGGAGCCAATTGCCGGATTTAAAGTAAAACCATTTACGCCATGTCCTGATGTATAAACCAGCATGGTTGAAGTCCCGTAAACAATATAACCTGCAGCTACCTGCTGACTACCCGGTTGTAAAAAATCGATTTCCCGAACTGGAGTTCCAACTGGAGTCACACGCCTGTATACCGAGAAGATTGTTCCAACAGATACATTTACATCAATATTACTCGATCCGTCTAAAGGGTCAATTAATACAACGTATTTATTCTGATTTGTTCCATGTCTTCCGTTTATTGTTACATAAGTGTCTTCTTCTTCACTAGCTATTCCACAAACAATCTCTCTATTTATGAGGGTGCTTTTAAAAACCTCGTTCGCATATACGTCCAGCTTTTGTTGATCTTCTCCTTGAACATTGGTGTCGCCAGCGGCTCCTAGGATGTCAATGAGGCCTGCTTTATTTACCTTGTGATTAACAATTTTTGCAGCAAGTTTTATTCCGCTTAAAAGTCTTGAAAATTCACCAGACGTAGAGCTGTAGTGCTTCTGATTTTCAATAATGAATTCCCCAAGAGTGAGGTTGTTATTTTCCATAATGTGATTAAAGGTTTGGTACAGCAAATATCAAAAAAAGAATCTATTTAAAAACGTCTCTTAAGTTAAACTATGTGGACAGAATGATTATTTTAGCATTTAGTAAAAAAGGACCTTTAAAAATGAGTTTTTCAATCAGAAAAGGAAAGCCAGAAGATATGTTGAACGTATTGGCTTTAATTCAGGAACTTGCCGATTTTGAAAAAGAATCAAATGCGGTTGAATTAACAGTGGAAGATTTGAAGCGTGATGGATTTGGAGCGCAACCACTTTTCAATACGTTTGTTGCAGAAATGGATGGAGATATTGTTGCCATGGCTTTGTTTTATCCGAGATATTCAACCTGGAAAGGCCCAACAATTCATTTAGAAGATTTGATTGTTAAGAAAGCGTATAGAGGTAAAAATATTGGAAGTGCACTTTTTAAAGAAGTAATTCAATACGGCGCAGATCAGGGAGTAAAACGTATTGAGTGGGTAGTACTGGATTGGAATGATCCCGCGATTGATTTTTACGAAAAAAGAGGAGCGAAAGTACTTCGGGACTGGGATACGGCTCAACTGGAAGGAGAGGCCATTCATCAATTTTTGAAACAATTTTAAATGAAGGTATATAAATTCGGAGGTGCTTCTGTCAAGGATGCAAAGGGAATTCAAAATCTAACCCACATACTAAAATCAGCATCTGTGGAAGATGCCTTGATTGTGGTTTCAGCCATGGGTAAAATGACAAATGCCATGGAAGGTGTTTTGGAGTCTTATCTCCGCAAGGAAGTTGAATTGACGTATAAGGTTAATCAGGTAAAATGGTTTCATTTTGAAATCATTACTGAGCTATTTCCAGAAGGTCATGAGATCTTTATGGACTTCGAGCTTGTTATGGGGCAATTGGCTGGATTTTTCGCAACAAATAAAAGTCGGAAATATGATTTTGTCTACGACCAGGTAGTAGGTTTTGGCGAGCTATTATCCACCAAAATTATTGCCGCATATTTAAATCTTGTAGGGATTGATTGCACTTGGTTGGATGTTCGCGATTATGTAAAAACAAACTCGCATTATCGAGAAGCTTCTGTTGACTGGCATAAAACAAATCAAAGGATATCTCGTATCAATACTAAAGGAATTTTTGTCACACAAGGTTTTCTTGGATGTGATGCGAAAGGAAAGACAACAACATTGGGAAGAGAGGGGTCTGATTTTTCGGCAGCTATTTTTGCCTACTGTATGGGAACTTCAGAGTTGACTATCTGGAAGGATGTTGAAGGAGTTCTTAATGCAGATCCTAGGTATTTTGATGATGCAGTTTTATTAAACAGAATCTCATATAATGAATCTTTGGAAATGGCATTTTATGGCGCATCTGTAATTCACCCTAAAACCATCAAACCGCTTGAAAATAAGGGAATCAACCTTAGAGTGCGTTCTTTTTTGAACTTGGAAAATTCGGGCACTTTAATTTCAAAAGGCCAGGCTTTAGAGCCAGAGGTTCCCTGTTTTATCTTAAAGAAGGAACAAATATTTTTATCCATTTCGGCTAAGGACTTTTCTTTTATGGTTGAGCATAATTTGAGTGATATATTTAAAACGTTTCATCAGTACAAAATGAAGGTCAATTTGATTCAGAATTCTGCCTTAAGTTTTTCAGTATGTATTGAAGATAAATACGGCAATTTCGACCGATTTTTAGATGCTATTTCAAGAGATTTTAAAGTTTCTTTTGATAAATATGTAAAGCTTTATACAATCAGGCACGCTACAAATGAAGCGGTTAAATTTATTGAGGCTAAAAATCAGGTTTTATTGAAGCAAATGACAGGAGAGGTAGTTCAAATTGTGTCGAATTAATTGTATTTTTATCATTCTTCAAAGGCGGGTTTATGAGCTTAGTAACAACAAAGGAAGTAGCAAAAGCATTAAAAGTAGACAAATTAGGTTTCCTAGGAACTTTTATAGGTTGGTCGGTTTTAAAGGGGTTGCGACTTTCAAAATGCAATGTTATTTACGATCGGAATAAGCATTTAGAGGGACTTGAATTTTTGAATGCTCTACTTGAAGATTTTGAAATTAAATTTGAGATTCCTGAAGATGACTTGAGAAGAATTCCAAAGGATGGAGCCTTTATAACGATATCTAATCACCCTTTGGGGGGAATAGATGGAATATTGTTGTTGCGCTTGCTTGCAGAAAGACGGGCTGACTATAAAATAATTGCAAATTTTTTATTGCATAGAATCGCGCCTCTGAAGTCTTATGTAATGCCGGTAAATCCTTTTGAGGATCGCAAAGATCTGAGATCTAGTGTTGCAGGAATTAAAAGCGCATTGCAACATTTAAATGAAGGAAATCCTTTAGGTATTTTCCCCGCGGGGGAAGTTTCTACTTACAGAGAAGGAAAGAATATTGTAGATAAACCATGGGAATCAGGGGCTATTAAGATAATTCAAAAAGCAAAAGTTCCTGTGATACCAATTTACTTTCACGCTAAGAATAGTGATTTATTTTATGCTTTGGCAAAATTACATCCATCATTGCGTACGGCGAAATTACCGTCAGAATTGCTTTCTCAAAAAGGGCGCGTGATTAAAGTTAGAATCGGAAAGCCAATTCAGGTTTCTGAACAGGAGAAGTATAATGACTTATGTGAGTTTGGAGATTTTATTCGAAAAAAGACCTATATGCTTGCAAAACCCTTTGAGGAAGATTCAAAGCGAATTTTTAAGAATGTTTTGAAATTTCCAAAGCCGATTAAAGAAATTGTAGGAGAAGGTGATCCTGAAAAGGTCAAAGAAGAGGTAGATGCATTGCGCGAAAAAGGACTGCGTTTATTCGCGAGTAAAAATTACGAGGTTTATTTTTCAAAAAGTGCTCATATGCCTTATACCATGTATGAAATTGGTCGATTACGTGAGATTACTTTTAGAGAAGTTGGTGAAGGGACACAGGAGTCAACTGATATTGATGAGTTCGACAGTTATTATCACCATTTATTTTTATGGGATATTAACACCAACAAAATTGTTGGGGCTTACAGAATGGGGCTTGGAAAAACTATTTATAAGGAGCACGGAATCAAAGGTTTTTATATACATACGCTGTTTAAATTTGAGCCTGAATTGTATAAAATGATGGAAAATTCCATTGAGATGGGAAGGGCATTTATTGTTGGAGAATACCAACGAAAACCGATGCCATTATTTTTACTTTGGAAAGGAATTATCCATGTTACGCTGCATTATCCAGAATACAAATACCTCATTGGAGGAGTAAGCATTAGTAATCAGTTTTCAAATTTCTCAAAATCCTTAATGATTGAGTTTATGAAGTCGCATTATTATGATCCTTATGTGGCACAATATATTCATCCGAAGCAAGAGTATAAAGTAGTTCTGGAAGACGCTGATAAGGATTTTATTTTTGATGCAGCCAAAGCAGATTTAAATAAGTTTGATCGATTCATTGATGAATTAGAACCAGGAGCTTTACGAATCCCGGTTTTAATAAAAAAATACCTAAAGCAGAATGCTCGATTAGTTGCTTTTAATGTAGATCCTAAGTTCAATAATGCCGTAGACGGATTATTGTATATCCGTGTTCAAGATATTCCAGAAAGCACTGTGAAACCGGTCATGGAAGAATACCAAAAGGCATTGGAAAATGGAGATGTATATGCAGGATTGGAGGACAAGGTTGACGCAGAAATTACAAGTGAGTAAATCCTAGAACCAAGTTCTTTTATTTATCTGATAATCATAAATGAATTCTTCATTAGATTTAGTGAGATAAATGATACCTTCAATCAAACCGATTAAAGCAGTTAGTCCTGCTCCAACTCCACATGTAACAAAAGAGATAGCCAGCATAATAATGCCTTCTCTTGTATAGCCAAGCACAAATTTATGAATACCAAAACAGCCAAAAATAATAGCCATAGCAGCTGTTACATTTCGTTTGCTTTCTTGAGTTCTATCCGGCACTAAATTTCCTTGTTCGTCTACTATATTCATATTGTTTAATTTATAAAAATGCTTTATCTATTGGTTCCCAAAGTTCGATTTTATTTCCATCAGGATCCATGATCCAACCAAACTTTCCATACTCATATGTCTGAATATCACCTGCAATTGTTACACCTTCAGCTCTTAATTTTTTGTAAAGGTTTTCTAAATTCTTAACGCGATAATTGAACATATAGTTTTTAGAAGACGGCTCAAAGTAATTGGTGTCCGATTTAAATGGACTCCACTGAGTACTCGCAGGAGCTCCGTTTTCCGATTTCCACCAAAAGGTACACCCCCAATCGTCTACATTAAATCCGAGGTGTTCTTTATACCAATCTTTTAGCTTTTTTGGGTCGTCAGTTTTAAAAAACAATCCACCAATTCCAGTGACACGTTCTTCTTTCCGTTCTACATTTTTTTCTGAAGTGAAGAATTGAGTTTTTACTTTTGAAACAATGGTTTCTGCCAGCTTAACTTTTGATTCAACCGTCCACCCTGCTACATGTGGAGATAATAAAACATTGTCTGCCTTTATCAAATATTCAAATGCTTTTGGCAAGGATTCATTTTCAAAAAGATTTTCAAAAGACGTTTTTTCATATTCTAAAACATCTAAACAAGCTCCTAAAACCTTTTTAGATTCCATATGTTTAACAAGGTCTTCTGTAACAACAGCAGTCCCACGAGCTGTATTGATCAAATAGAATGGTTTCGCGAAGTTTTGAATAAAAGCATCATTCACCAAGTTATGAGAGCGCTCGTTAAATGGAGTGTGAATACTAAGAATATCTGTTTGCTCTTGAAGTTCTTCTAGGCTTACTTGCTTCGCATAGAAATCTCCAACATCAGGCAAGATATCATAGCAAATTACTTTTACATTATTGAATCCGGAAAGTTTTTTAGAAAATGCTTTCCCCATATTTCCATATCCAATAATTCCAACAGTTTTTCCTTCCAATTCGAGTCCGCGGTTTCCTTCGCGATCCCAAATCCCTTGTCTGATTTGGAGGTCGGCTTGTTTGATATTGTTAAATAAGCTTAACAGCATACCCAGGGCATGTTCTCCAACAGCATTTCTGTTTCCTTCTGGTGCTGAAATCAATTGAATGTTTTTTTCAGCAGCATAGGGTTCATCAATACTTTCAAGTCCAGCCCCAACACGTGCAATAAATTTTAAATTGGAAGCTGCATCTAAAAATTGTTTATCGATTCTAAATCGACTGCGAATTACAATTCCGTCATATACTGCAATTTTAGATTCAATGTCCGACTTCGGACTTGAGTAATCTTCGTGACAAATACAGCCCAACTTTTCTAAACCTTTTAAAAGAAGCGGATGGTTTGTATCGAGGTGAAGAACTTTCATGACTTAGTATTGTTCCTTTTCGTTCGGGAAGTCTTTCGATTTTACATCTGAAACATAGTTTTGAAATGCATTGGTCATATCTGAGAATAAGTCCAGATATCTACGCAAAAATCGAGGATGGAATTCATGCGTCATACCAATCATATCATGAGTAACCAATACTTGTCCGTCTACGCCATTTCCAGCGCCAATTCCAATTACTGGAATTGTAAGGCTTTCTGCGACTTCTTTTGCAAGTTTGGCAGGAACTTTTTCAAGGACGAGGGCAAAACAACCTAATTCCTCTAAAAGTTTAGCGTCTTCTTTAAGTTTATTTGCTTCTTCTTCCTCCTTAGCACGTACGGTATAGGTTCCAAATTTATAAATTGACTGCGGTGTTAGTCCTAAGTGTCCCATGACTGGAATACCGGCAGTTAAAATTCTTTTGATGGATTCAGCAATTTCACTTCCTCCTTCAAGTTTTACAGAATGTCCGCCAGATTCTTTCATGATTTTGATGGCAGATTCAAGGGCGTTTCGTGAATTCCCCTGGTAGCTTCCAAAAGGCAAATCAACAACAACCAGCGCTCTGTCCACAGCGCGAACTACAGAACCGGCATGATAAATCATTTGATCCAACGTAATGGGTAATGTGGTTTCATGTCCAGCCATTACATTCGAAGCTGAATCACCTACGAGTATAATGTCAATACCAGCATTATCAACAATTTTTGCCATAGTGTAATCATAGGCAGTCAACATGGCGATTTTTTCTCCATTCTTTTTCATTTCTACTACCGATTTGGTAGTGATTTTTTTATAGTCCTTTTTTGCTGTTGACATGGTATAATTTTTAATAAACACAAAAGTAAAGAAAAATTAGCTCGAATTAACAAACTGTAATGGGTGATTCTATATCCCAATTAATAGGTCTTCAGCAGAAAATATTATCTTTACGATAAATTGTAATTTGAACAAAAAGAACATGAATAAAGAACTAGATGCATTGACAGATAAACTGCTGGAGGTCACTATGAAATTAAGAGCGACAGAGGCGGAGCTAGAAGCTATTCGTGTTTCACATGAAAAGGAGTTGTCTAAATTTGCACATAATCTAAAAAATCCTGTGGGAGTGATTTCTTCTTTTGCTGAAATGCTACAGGGGAACACATCAATGGATGAAGAAAAAAGATCTAAGTATTTAGATATTATTCAAAGTTCCTCAAAATTTTCAATTGCATTAATAAATAGTTTTCAAGAGTACCATAAAATTAAAAATGGGTATATCATAGTAAAGCCTCAAAAAGTAGATTTCGACATTTTCATTCAAGAATTAATATCAGAAGTTAGACCACAACTGATTAAAAGAAATCAAACCATTGAATTAATCTCAAATTACAAGTTGTCACCCAAACTAGTTTTGGATAAAGAACAGTTCCAATTGGTTTTTAACGCTATTGTAAATAATGCGTCTCGTTATTCAAGTGAAAATTCATTAATTCGTATTGAAATTGAAGAGTCTGATGATACCATAACTACAACAATAGTTGATTCAGGAATTGGAGTGGAAGATAAAGACCAACCAAAACTTACCGATGCTTTTTTCACAGTAAATACCTATGATACATATCAGGAGAAATGTATCGGATTAGGATTGACAAAAACTGAAATTATTTTGAGCCAAATGGGTGGGGAATTGACTATTTCTAGCGAAATAGGAAAGGGCACACAAGTCAGAATACTGATGAAAAAAGAATAATGTAAGATTTGATTTTTTTGATTAGAATTTAATCGTAATCAATAACTTCTGATAACTTCCTGTAAAATGAATGTCTAAAGCAAAAACCAGGCATCTATCTAAATATCAGTATTACTGCGCTTCAACTACCTCGATAAAGCTTCAACTACACTTAATTATGGATGCGTTTTACAAATCGGAAAAAATTGACGGAAATGTTGAGTTTGGAATGTGTGAAATCCAGTAATACCTATGATTCGAATTATGATAAACGTAAAATAGAATTCGCATATACATTGAAAAACATTGAATTGTATAATGGTGAAATTTGGTTAACTTCGAGTGCTAAGAGAACAACAGTTTATTTTAAAATAGTATACAAATAAGTTTTTCTAAAATGAATGAGCAAAATGACACTCCTAGTTTTAAATTATCAAAAGAAGCAATGAAAGAAGTAACAATTATAGTTGCAGAGGATGAAGAGTTCAATATGTTTTATATCAATGAGTTATTTGCAAATACAAATTATAAATTGATTGAGGCGAATAATGGAGAAGAGGTGATTGAATTGGCAAAGAAACATAAGGAAACCGATTTGATTATAATGGATATTAAAATGCCGAAGCTAAATGGTATTGAGGCAATGAAACAAATTAAAGCGTTTAATCCTGAGGTTCCTATAATTGCATTAACAGCATTTGCGATGGAATCTGATCGAAGAGAAGCCCTTGAAAGTGGATTTGATTCTTTTTTAACTAAGCCTATTGATAAAGATACTTTGTTTGAAAAGATTGAACATTTTACTAAAACTTTATAAACTTTAATCATGAACAACCGAATTTTTTGGGTGCTTTTGTTTGCTGTAACGCTTGGGTTTTCTCAAGATAAGGAAGAACAGGAAGTAAAAAACACCATAGATATCTTTTTTACTGGACTTCATTCAGGAGACACCGTTTTGATTAAAAAGGTAATGCATCCTGAAATTAAAATGCAAACAACATTTTTTAATAATGAGGGCTTACCTGAGTTGAGGACTTCTCCAACAGAAAGATTTTTTAAATCCTTAGCGTCTAAAAAACCAGAAGACAAATGGTTCGAAAAATTACTCGATTATAAAATTCAAGTAGATGCGAATCTAGCGAGTGCATGGACGCCATACGAGTTTTATGTGAATGACAAGTTTAGCCATTGCGGAGTTAATTCATTCCAACTGGTGAAATTAAAAGGGAATTGGGTCATAACTTACCTTATCGATACTCGTAGAAGAGAGGTTTGCAAATAAGTATTTTAAAGCCTACATTTAGTAGACAATAAATGAGCAAATCTCATAACTAAATGCCTGACTCTAAACATACTTTAACGCCTGAAAAGTGGGTCGATAATCAAGCTGATTACCTGTTTAATTATGCTATTACTCGTGTAAATAATCATGAAGTAGCAAAAGATTTAGTGCAGGAAACCTTCTTTGCAGGATTAAAAGCCATGGCTAATTTTCAAGGGAAGGCAAGTGAGCGCACTTGGTTGATTTCTATTCTGAAACGAAAAATCATAGACTATTATCGTAAAATTAATTCGGCAAAAGGAAAAGCTGAAGTAAAGATGAATTTCTATACTGAAGGTGAAAGAGAGGGTGAATGGATAGAAGAAAGAGTTCCAAATTCATGGAAGGGTGAGATCGAAAAAGATATTGAAAACAGAGAGTTAGGTGCAGTTCTGGAAAGGTGTATAGATGCGCTGCCTGAAAAATATTCGATAGTTTTTAGAATGAAAACAATTGATCAGTTTGAAACAGAGGAGATATGTAAGGAACTAAATATAACCTCGTCAAATCTTTGGGTAATCATTCATAGAGCGAGAACCCAATTGAGAAGGTGTATGGAAGTAAATTGGTTTAAAAAGTAAAAAATCTTTTATGAAAATTAATTGTGAAGAAGCGACTGAGCTTTGCACAAGGGCACAATATGGACGTTTGCCTATAGTCAATCAATTGAAATTAAATTTTCATTTGTTCATGTGTAAAATCTGCGGTACGTTTTCAAAACAGAATAAAATTCTCACAAAATGTATGGCTGAACATGTGAAGCGTGCTCATAATGGGCATGCGAAATTGTCTGATGAAGAAAAAGAAACGATGATTGAGGTGATTAAAAATGAACTATAATTAAGAAATAGATTTTAGGGAAAGCAGAATTTTACGATTCTGCTTTTTTTGTACTTTTGAAAATAAAAAATATGAGCTTTTTGCCTGAAAATATTGAAAATTACGTATTGAATCACTCTCAAAAAGAGCCTGAATTGTTACAGGAATTAAACCGGGAAACCTGGCAAAAAGTACTCAATCCGAACATGCTTAGCGGAGCTTTTCAAGGGCGCGTACTTTCAATGATTTCAAAGTTGATGTATCCTAAAAAAATTCTTGAAATTGGGACTTATACCGGGTATTCTGCGTTGTGTCTTGCTGAAGGCATGCAGAAAGATGGCAAACTGATTACGATCGATAAAAACGAAGAGCTTGAAGATTTTTGTGCTGAGTATTTTGAAAGGTCAGGCTATAGTTCCCAAATAGAGCACCAAATTGGAAATGCTTTGGACATTATTCCAACTTTAGAAGAAAAATTCGATTTAGTATTTATTGATGCAGATAAATCAAACTATCAGAATTACTTCGATTTAATTATTGATAAAATGAATCCCGGAGGTATTATTTTATCCGACAATGTTTTGTGGTATGGGAAGGTTACAGAACTGGCAAATGAAAAGGACATTGATACCATAGCTTTGCAAAAATACAATCATGCGATTAATTCGGATGTACGCGTAGAAACAGTGATGTTGCCAATCCGTGATGGACTAACGGTGACAAGAGTACTCTAATTACAAGCCTCTTTTGATAGGTCCGGTAAAACTATCATCGATTGTTTTTTTAACGGCTGCGGTAGGGTCTGAAATGTCCTGAACTTTATCTTTTACCTTATTGATTTCTTTGGTTACATCTTTGGCTACGTCAAGGTTGATGTCGTTTTTCTCTGCACTTTCCTTGATTTCTCTTTTGATATCGTTGGTTGCATCTTTAACCTGACGCATACCTTTACCTAGACCGCGAGCAATCTCCGGAAGTTTGTCAGCTCCAAATAACATTACTACAATTAGTAATATCACAAATATTTCAGGTCCACTAATAAATAAAAACATGTACTATACTATTAGGTTGCAAAGATAGGAATTCTTACGTGCTTACTTTAAAAACTTCTTCATATTTCTATCGTACATCACAATACTACCGGCAATAGCAACATTGATACTTTTCGGGGTGTCGAATTTCACCAGGTGATGCGATTTCTCCATGGCAGCCTTAGGAAGGCCGTGATCTTCAGCTCCGAGTAAATAAACACATCTCCTGGGATGTTCAAAAGTCTCTAATGGAACAGATCTCGGATTTAATTCAACGCCAACTAACATCGCGCCTTTTGGCAGCATTTCATAGAATTCCTCAAAGGTGTTATAATGAAAATACGGCATAGCTCCAACGGCTTTATGCGTATCACATGCTTGTTTTGCATAACGGTTTCCAATTGTAAAAATGAAACTCGCACCCATGTTTTGTGCCGAACGCCATAAGACTCCTAAATTTTCAGGAGTTTTTCCATTTTGAATTCCTATTCCGAAGTATCCTTGCTCTAAATTATTGACCATTTACATGTATTATGAGCGCAAAAATACTGAATTATTTGTACAGCCAGCTTGTTAAATCGGCTCCTGGTGGAGCAGTTTTGTTAATGCGATCCATAATTTTTGGGATGTACATGGAATTGTAACGCAATCTTGAAATGTGATTCGGATTTTCATGGTCTCCATTCCAGCAGTGTTCCGCGCGATCTCCGTAATCAACTTCACCTTCATAATAAGGGTCTGTGGTACTTTCCAGGAAGTCCTCCATCAAGTACACCGCATTATTGAGATAATAATTATCCATATCTCCGCAATAGATATGAATTTTTCCTCTTAGTTTTTCTCCAAGCTTATCCCAATCACGTTCCAATATATGTCGTAAGTCGTAGTTCTCTTTCCAGAATTCAGCAACTTCATGATCAATTTCACCAGTCATTTTATTCCATAATCGTTTCGGATAGCCATCGTTATCCTGAGGAGAATAGGTCGCTTCCCAGATATCGAATTGTCCACCAGAACGAGAATTATCACCGAGAACCAATTCTAAATGATTTGTTTCTTTGACGGTTGAAGATATTTGCCCCAGGTAATCGCGATGCATAGGAATTTCCAGCTCTTTGTATTTAGAAGCGTAGTAGTACGCATTTTCCTGTTCATAAATGTTTGTCAGGCAATAGGCTCTAAAATCGATTGGATCCGGACAAGCAGCAAAGCATCCATTGTATTCGTCTGGGTATTTTACTTGTACAGCGAGAGATTCCCAGCCTCCTGTAGAACCTCCATATAAGAAGCGTGCCCAGCCCTCACCCAAACCTCTGAATTGTTCTTCAATATGTGGAATCAATTCGTAAGTAATGGCATCCCCATAGGGCCCCTGACTGGCAGAGTTTACGGCATAGGAGTCGTCGTAATAAGGCGTCGGATGTTGGATTTCAATAATGATGAAACGAGGAAAATCTGGACTCGTCCAGCGTTTATAAAAGTCGTACGACTCTTGTTGTTGAATGATATTATAACCATCAATACTAAAACGATCTGAATATACGGGTTCCATATTTTCATCTGGGGGTGTCGTTCGGAATCCACCGAAATCACTCGGGAAATGTCCATGGAAAATCATAAGTGGATACTTCGCTTCAGGATGTTCTTCAAACCCTTTTGGAAGCAATACATGTGCACCTAAATACATATCGCGGCCCCAGAATTTTGACAGTTTTTCCGATTTGATTTTGATGTGTTTGATCCATTTGGTGTCTTGTGGCTCTTCGATTGGCGGAATGACCTGATCCATGACAATCTGCTCTGCTTCAATGCCATTTTCAGTGACTAGAATTTCGATTGGAGTACTGTATAAATTACCGGGAGAGGTCCGCCATTGCTGTCCTTCACCATTATCCATTGGTAATTTTACGGTTTGACCCGTTTCCAGATTAAATGTTTCATAGATATGCAATAAAGCTTGTGCGTAATATTTTCCTGGTGGGACGTTCTCTAAACTTGCAATAGGGAATCCGAAGTCGGTAGTTTTGAATGTTTTGCTTTGGCTTGGCTGCCATTCAGAAACATTCATACCATAAATGAGTTGTCCGTTGAGTCCTTCGCTGATTTGAAAACGTGGTTCGGAGCCGTCATTGTCAGCCAGCATCAGCAAGAGCCTTCCATCTTTTGGTTCAGTACTGACTGCATCTGTAAAAGTTACTGAAACGTTGAAATTTTGGTTTTCTGAATGTTCAAATTGTTTTTTAGTCGATGAATTGCAACCTGCAAATAATAGGCAGATTACAGCAAATATTGAAAGTAATCTCATGGTTTAGTTGATTTTCAACTAACAAGATACAAAAAAGTGTACAGCTTATTTTTTGGTAAGCATGCGTTTGATTTCATTCAATTTCATTAAGGCTTCAATAGGAGTTAAAGCATCGATGTTAGTCGACAAAATCTCTTCTTTTATGTCTTCCAGTAAAGGATCATCCAATTGGAAAAAACTCAATTGCATTTCTTCTTCCTGTGCATTTTTCAACGTTTCTTTTACGTCGGAGTTGGTGTGGTTTTTTTCTAGTTGCTTCAGCATTTTCGAAGCCCTGTGAACTACTGCCGTTGGCATTCCAGCGAGTTTAGCCACATAAATCCCAAAGCTGTGCTCACTTCCTCCAGGAACTAGCTTTCGCAAGAAAATTACTTTGTCCTTCATCTCTTTGACACTCACATTGAAATTTTTAATGCGGTCAAAGGTGTTAGTCATATCATTTAATTCGTGGTAGTGTGTTGCGAAGAGAGTTTTTGCTTTTGAAGGGTGTTCGTGCAGGTATTCAGCAATGGCCCAGGCGATAGAAATTCCGTCGTAGGTGCTTGTTCCACGTCCTATTTCATCTAACAACACCAAACTTCGTTCGGAAATATTGTTCAGAATACTCGCAGTTTCATTCATTTCAACCATAAAAGTTGATTCTCCCATGGAGATATTATCGCTGGCACCCACACGGGTAAAAATCTTATCTACGATTCCTATGCGTGCGTTTTGCGCTGGAACATACGATCCCATTTGTGCTAATAACACAATCAGGGCTGTCTGACGCAGAATAGCAGATTTACCACTCATATTTGGACCAGTAATCATAATAATTTGCTGCTGTGAGCGATTTAAAACCACGTCATTCGCAATATATTCTTCACCGATAGCTAATTGCTTTTCAATTACCGGATGTCTTCCATTCTTGATTTCAAGATCAGTTGATTCATCCATTTGAGGACGCACATAATTGTTGTATTTCGCCGTTTCTGCAAAAGATGACAGACAGTCTAACTGTCCTATGAGACGAGCGTTTAGTTGAATTGGTGTGATATAATCCAGCAGTGAATTTACCAATTCAGCAAAAAGGTTGACTTCCAGTTTTGCAATTTTTTCTTCAGCCCCAAGAATTTTTGATTCGTAGTCTTTTAATTCTTCGGTGATATAACGTTCAGCACTTACCAAAGTTTGTTTTCGTATCCATTCTTCAGGAACCTTGTCTTTGTGTGTATTTCGAACTTCGATATAGTATCCAAAAACGTTGTTAAAGGCAATTTTTAATGAAGTAATTCCAGTGCGCTCCGTTTCTCTTTCCAGCATGGCATCCAGAAATTCTTTTCCAGAAGAAGCGATTGTCCTCAGTTCATCCAGGTCATCAGAAACTCCAGTTGCAATTGCATTTCCTTTGCTGATATTAACCGGGGCATCTTCGAATAAGGTTTTGGTGATTTTTTCTCGCAACGCATTGCAATTTTGCAACTGCTCTCCAATCATTTTCAACGACTCATTAGAGCTCTTTTCCGCTTCTGTTTTGATTGGAAGAATAGCATTCAGTGAGTTTTTCAAAAGTACTACTTCACGCGGATTCACCTTTCCGGTAGCGACCTTAGAAATGAGTCGTTCTAAATCACTTATTTGTTTGATTTGATAACGTGTTGTCTCAAAAAAGTCGTCGTTATCAATGTAATATTTTACAATTTCATGACGCTTTCGAATCTGATGTATGTCCTTCAAAGGAAGCGCCATCCAACGTTTTAACATACGTCCACCCATTGGTGAAATTGTATTGTCAATCACATTTAAAAGTGTCACAGCATCCACGGATGTACTGTGCTGCAATTCCAGATTTCGGATGGTAAATCGGTCCATCCAGACATAGTTGTCTTCTGCAATTCTGTTGATACGAGCAATATGATCCAGCTTGTTGTGCTGTGTTTCTGAAAGGTAGTATAATATAGCTCCAGCAGCAGTGATTCCGTTTTCTAATTCTTCAATTCCGAACCCTTTTAGTGTAGAAACCTTGAAATGATTCGTGAGGGTCTCATATGCAAATTCGTATTGATACACCCAGTCTTCTAGATGAAACGAGTAATATCTGTTTCCAAACTCTTCTAAAAATCTGGCTTTGTATTGCTTTTGAATTAAAACTTCACTTGGGTTGAAATTTTGTAACAGCTTGTCTACATATTCTGCATTTCCCTGCGCTGTTAAAAATTCTCCAGTGGAAATATCTAAAAAGGATACCCCCAGATGTTTTTTATGGAAATGAATGGAAGCCAGAAAGTTGTTTTTGGTGCTTTGTAGTACTTCATCATTTAAAGCGACGCCAGGAGTTACCAATTCGGTGACTCCTCTTTTGACAATGGTTTTTGTCATTTTCGGGTCTTCCAGCTGGTCGCAAATAGCGACGCGCATACCTGCTTTTACCAGTTTTGGCAAGTACGTATTAAGTGAGTGATGAGGGAATCCTGCAAGGGCAGTTTCGCTTTCACTTCCAGCACCTCTTTTGGTTAAAATAATTCCTAAAACCTTTGCTGCTTTTTTGGCGTCTTCCCCAAAAGTCTCATAAAAATCACCTACTCTGAATAACAACATCGCATCAGGATATTTAGCCTTAATTGTGTTGTATTGCTTCATTAAGGGTGTGACTTTCTTAGGTTTTGCTGCCAATTTTAAGAGAAATTAATTTAGTTTTGCGAAGTTATATATTCCGACCAAATATAATTGAATTTATGAGAAAATTAAAAAATAGTGAGCTAGGCAGGTTGGACGTTCCGGGCTTCAAAAAAACGGAGAAAGTCCCATTAATAGTGGTGCTTGATAACATCCGTAGTTTGAATAATATAGGATCCGTTTTTCGTACCAGTGATGCTTTTTTAATTGAGAAAATTTATTTGTGTGGAATTACAGCGCAACCACCGCATAAGGAAATTCATAAAACAGCACTGGGAGCAACAGAGTCCGTCGACTGGGAATATGTGGAAAACACCTTGGATGTCGTTAAAAAATTAAAGTCGGAGGGGGTTTATGTTTCTGCTATTGAGCAGGCTGAAAAAAGTATTGCTTTACAAGACTTTGAATTAAAGGAGGGGCAAAAATATGCCATTATCATGGGAAATGAAGTAAAAGGGGTACAACAGGAAGTCGTTTCAACTTGTGATGCCGTAATAGAAATTCCTCAATATGGCACCAAACATTCTTTGAATATTTCTGTAACAACAGGTGTTGTGATTTGGGATCTCTTCAAAAAATTCCGCTTCTAAGAACGGGTATTAAAAAAACAGTTTAGGAATTGGCATTGATTGTTTAGAAGCCCAGTATCATTTTTGCAATATAGAAGAACAAGAAAATTCCGAAGATATCATTACTGGTTGTAATAAACGGACCTGTAGCAATTGCCGGATCGATACCTTTTTTGTTCAGAATGATGGGAACGAAAGTACCAACAAGTGCCGCAACAATAATTACACATAGCATTGAAATTGCAATGGTAATACCTAGTTTTTGATCCATTCCAGTCAGAGAACCAAAAATAATAACCAATAAACCAAGGACTAATCCACTAATCATACTCAGTCCGATTTCCTTCAGCATACGGCTAAATAAACTTCCTTTGATATTGTCGTTTGCAAGACCTTGAACGACAATCGCAGAAGATTGTACCCCTACATTACCTGCCATTGCGGCAATTAATGGAGTAAAGAAGAACAGTTCTTTATTATTGTTTAGAGCACTTTCATAACCTTCCATAATAAACACAGATCCTAACCCTCCAAATAGCCCTAAAATTAACCAGGGTAATCTCGCTTTTGTCAATTCTAAAATGCTGTCATCTGCTTCAACATCTTCAACAATACCGGCAGCTAATTGGTAATCTTTTTCAGCTTCCTCTTTGATTACATCAACAATGTCATCAATGGTAATACGACCAACAAGACGACCAATTTGGTCTACTACAGGAATCGCGTCCAAATCGTATTTCTGCATGACTTTTGCTACATCTTCAGAGGAATCATCAACATTTACACTATCAACATTTTTAATGTAAACATCTTTTATAGCGGTCTTTGTTGATGTGGTAAGTAAATCCTTTAGTGATAGCCGTCCTTTTAGGATATTGTCGTCATCGACAACATAAATAGAATGTACTCTCGTTACCTCTTCAGCCTGGATGCGCATTTCTTTTACACACGTCAGAACATTCCAGTTCTCATTGACTTTTACGAGCTCTTTTGCCATGAGTCCTCCGGCAGAGTCCTCGTCGTATCTTAAAAGCTCAACAATCTCTTTGGCATGTTCAACGTCTTCTAAATGGGATATTACCTCTTTCTTCTGGCTTTCAGGAAGTTCAGCGATAATATCTGCCGCGTCATCGGTATCCAGCTCGTCGATTTCTTCTGCAATTTCTTTGGATGAAAGTCCTGAAAGAATGTCCTCACGGGTATCTTCATCCAATTCAGCGATTACATCGGAAGTTTTCTCGCTGTCTAATAATTTGATAAGATAGAGCCCCGATTCATGACTAAGTTCCTCAATCATTTCTGCTATATCGGCATAGTGAACCTCTTCGAGTTGATCTACAATCGTATCGTCCTTTTGGTCTTGAATTAGTTGTTCAAGATCAAGAATGTAATCTTTAGTAATTTCAAACGACATCTTGCTCTATTTTAGCAGTAAGAGAAATAAAATCTTGCACCGAAATTTGTTCCGGTCGCATAGCAAAGATAGCATCTTCTCTTAATTTATCCGATAAATTGAGCGATTTTAAAGAATTGCGCAGGGTTTTCCTTCTTTGGTTGAAGGCAGTTTTTACGACTTTTTTGAATAATTGGTCATCTACCGGTAACGTATAATTGTCTTTCCGAATCATCCTCATAACACCTGAATCTACCTTTGGTGGCGGATTAAAAACATCAGGCGGAACGGTGAATAAATATTCTACATCAAAGTAGGCCTGTGCTAAGACAGACAAAATTCCGTAGGTTTTATTTCCGTGTTTTGCGGCTATGCGTTCTGCGACTTCTTTTTGGAACATGCCTCCAAACTCGGGAATCTGGTCGCGGTTTTCAATTGTTTTAAAGACAATCTGTGATGAAATATTGTAAGGAAAATTTCCGATGATAGCAACCTGCTCATCGCCGAAAAAATCAACAAGGTTGATTTTTAAAAAGTCCTTGGAAATGATGCGATTTGATAAATTGAGGTAATGTGCTTTCAAATACTCAACCGATTCAGTATCGATCTCAATGACATAAGTTTTGAGGTCTTTTTTTAAGAGGTATTTGGTTAAAACACCCATTCCTGGTCCAATTTCAAGGACATTTTTGTAGCCTTTCTCTGTAAGGCTGTCGGCGATATCACTTGCAATCTGTTCGTCAGTGAGAAAATGCTGCCCTAGGTGTTTTTTTGCTCTTACACTCATATAAATCGGTCTTAGTTTTTAGAACTTTGAGAAAACTGTTCACTAATTACTTTTAATTCTGTTCGGAAGGATAGCATTTTATCTTTAAATAATTTTGCCCCTTCATTGCGCATCTCGTCGGCATGCATTTTATAGTATTGATCGAGTAAATCCAGACTCGCTGTAGTGTATTGCACAGAATAAGTAGTACCTCCCATTTCTTCTTCCACCAAAACTTCACTCATCTTAGCTTTCGAGAAGATACCGAGATTCAACATTTCAGGGATGTGTTTTTCCTTTACCCACTTAAGCCATTCATCGTGAATTGCTTCATCAATATTCATGGTTACGTTATATATGTACATGGTTTATTTTTTTAGTTATTTGTTTTACGATCATTGACTGGCGCCTGGTCCCTAATTCAAAATATCTCCCCTTAAAGCCCGATACTTATTTCGAGCATCTACCAGGTATATACTCGATGGGTAATCATAAATTATTTTTTCATAGTATTCCTGAGCTTTCTCGGGGTTCTCCAGTCTTTCTTCATACAAAAGACCCAGTTTATAATGTGCGTCATCAGCTAAAATATCCTGAGTATTTAATGCAATTAAATCCAGATACGATTGTTCAGCTTTGTAGTACTGCTTTTCTTTTTCAAATAGTTCAGCTTGTTTGAACAAAGCCTCATCAATGATTGAATGTTCCTTGAATTCAACAAGAATTCCCTCTAAAATTTTCAGGGCTTCCTGATTTTTATTCTGAAAGGCTAATAACTCAGCTTTGGCATATTGAGTCAATGCTACTTTTGTACTGTCTCTGGTAGCATTATCTGTGATTAATAAGTTTAAATCTAATGCGTCGTTTGCAATCAGCTGTGAAGTTGATTTTTTCAATATCTTTAATTGATTTTGCGCCCAGTCAAAATCTCCTTTGTAGTAAGAGGTTTGCGCTATTTTAAAGCGCGCTTCTTGTCCGAGTTCATCATTTTTTAATTTTTTTTGAACCTGAGTATAGTAAATCAGAGCGGTACTGAATTTTCCATCGTACACATAAATATCGCCTAAAATTGTTTTTACTAAGCCTTCTTCAAAATCATCTAATTCGTATTCTAGTGCGCTTTTCAATAATGAAATTGCTTCCTGAGACTGATTCAAATCAAAAGCTAAAAATTCGGCATAAACACTTTGAATTCTTAAGGTTTCTGGACTGAATCCATAGTGATTCAACAATGCTACAAATTGTTTTTGAATGACATCACTTGAAACATCTGTACTTCTGTCAATTTCCAGTTTGTAGAGTTTTGCAGCCAATTCAAAATCGATGTTATTGGTGTGTTTTAAAATATAATCAAACACCTGTGTGGAAATCTTAAAAGCATTGTTTTCATAGGTAATTTCCCCCAAATTAAACATGCGATCCAGCGATTCTGGATTTCTTCTGAACAAGGCTTTTTCCTGAACAAAAGCTTTTAAATAGTCTTTCTGTTGCGTATACATCCAGCTCAATAAAACATTCCAGACATCCTTAGGTTGGTTTTGTGAGCGTTTTAACAAGGACTGCTTTAATAAAATATTCGATTCATTTTGAGAGTCATCCGTTATGAATTGGCCCATGTAATTCTGAACAGATGGTAAGTACTTCTCGTTCTTGTCGATAAGATCAAGATAAGCTCTAAACATATTGTCCAACTCTCCTTTTTCGCCATAAATAAAGGCAAGCTGATAATTGAAATTGGCTTTAGGATTGAGCTCCATCGCCTTTTTGAATGCTGTTATTGCGTAGTCCAGTAAATGATTGTCCTGAAACGTTTTTCCAATCAAATAGGCTGAACCGTTGATCATATTTTCATCTTCCAATGCATGCTGATAGTACTTTTCTGCGGTCACCATGTCATGTTGCAATTGGTGATTATAGCCAATTTCTACAAGTAAATGACGCTGTGTTGGAAACCTGTCCAACTGGGTTTCGATAAAAATCTGGGCTTTATCAAATAGCTCCAGACGTTGGTAACATTTGATCAGATAATTAGAATAGGAAGTATTGTTCGGATTTTCCTTATGCAGTGTTTCATAGATAGCAGCTGCGATTTCATACTCACCGCTTCTGTAATATCTGTAGGCCAATTGTTGTTCCTGAGCCGATAATTCAGCAAATAACAAAAAACTCAATATGAATAAAAAACTACGCACAACAAATGGATTTATACTCTCAAAGATAACCAAACAACTGTTAAAATTTTAATAAAATAGGATGATTCACTACAGGGTGTTGTAACATTTTTTTTGAATAGCAGTCTATATGGTATAACCAATTAGAAAGTTAAAAATGAAAGATTTACAATTGAAATACCGTCAAGCAAAGCAAAAATCAATCAACTTTATGAAACAAGGAAGATTAAACGATTACTTCCAAGCTCTTGTTGAAATGAATAATTATAAATTACAGTTGAAAACGATTAGTGCTAATTAGTCGATTATTTCGAAACCACAGTAAGGAACTAATACCTCCGGGATTTTAATTCCTTCAGGTGTTTGACAGTTCTCTAAAATTCCAGCCAATACCCTTGGCAAAGCCAAGGCACTTCCATTCAGAGTATGCGCTAATTCACTTTTTCCATCAGCATTCTTGAAACGCAATTTCAAACGGTTTGCCTGGAATGTTTCAAAATTTGAAACAGAACTTATTTCTAACCAACGATCTTGAGCTGTTGAGAATACTTCGAAATCATATGTAAGCACAGCAGTAAATCCAAGATCTCCTCCACACAATCTTAATATTCTATAAGGGAGTTTCAATTCTTGTAAAATTCCTTTTATGTGTTCAACCATTCCATCTAACGCAATCATAGAATTGTTAGGGTGCTCAATACGCACAATCTCTACTTTATCAAATTGGTGCAATCGGTTCAGACCGCGAACGTGAGCTCCATAAGAACCAGCTTCACGTCTGAAACAAGGTGTATATCCAGTTTTGCAAATTGGGAATTCATCTTCTTTTAGAATAACATCTCTAAAAATGTTTGTCACCGGAACTTCCGCAGTTGGAATCAAATATAAATTATCTCCTGTAACATGGTACATTTGACCTTCTTTATCTGGCAACTGTCCAGTTCCAATTCCAGAGGCTTCATTAACTAAATGAGGAACCTGAGTTTCATCATAACCAGCAGCAGTGTTTTTGTCCAGGAAATAGTTTATCAAAGCACGTTGTAAACGGGCTCCTTTTCCTTTGTAAACGGGGAATCCAGCTCCTGTAATTTTATTTCCTAATTCAAAGTCGATGATATCGTATTTCTTCGCAAGTTCCCAATGAGGTAATGCACCCTCATGAAGTGTAGGGATTTCACCTTCTTCATAAACAGTTTCATTGTCTTCATCAGAATTTCCTGCAGGAACTAATTCGTTTGGAATGTTTGGAATTGTATATAACAATTCTTGTAATTCCTGAGCTTTTGCTTGTAAATCGTCACCTAATTTTTTTGAAGCTTCTTTTAATTGCCCTGTTTTTTCTTTTAGCAATTCTGCTTTCGCGCGTTCACCAGATCTAAATAGCAATCCGATTTCTTTTGACAATTTATTGGATTCAGCCAAAGTTGCATCTAATTCAGCTTGAATGCTTCTTCTCGCCTCATCTGCAGCAAGGGTGTTGTCAATTAAAGTTTCGGCATCTTTTAAATTACGTTTTGCCAAACCTTGTAATACGGCTTCTTTATTGTCTCTAATAAACGCTACTTGTAACATTGGTCTTTAAATTTTATGAGGCAGCAAATTTAAGCATTTTGAGTTGAAACCCTCAATATTAAAGGCATCATTTTAAATAAAAGACTTCGTTTACTGAAGTGATTTTATAGGAACTCTTTTTTGATTGGAAATCAAGTTGCATTCTCAGCGTATTTTTTTTGCCTTCTTTTATTTGAAATAAACCCGAAGTAACGGGTTCATATGTATTGGCATTCTCGCAAAAGCAAAATTTTGCGGTGTGCAATTTTATCTTTTGTAAATCTCCATTTTTGAGAGAAATCTCCTTGAAATTAGCAGGCAGCTCGGCGTAAATTACTTCTGAATAGCGACCGTCAGGAAGTTTTGGGTCCTGAATTTTTTTGATTTCATATTTCAAAATGAAATTTGATCCCTCGCTTTCTTCAACATAAACACTATTGAATTTATCCGTTTTAAATTGCAGGGTTTTATTTGGGATTAAAGAAATAGTGCTTTCATAGCCTTCCATAACCGTCCCTGCATTTTGAACTATAGGCTCTTTAATTTCTTGTGATAAATTTGATTGCGATTTGCATGCGAGCAGGCATAAAAGCAGAAGTGTAAATATGTTGAATTTCATAATGTTAAATTATAAAAAATCAATCAATAAATCTATCAGAAATATGCTCTTTTGCTACTAGTGCATCTTGTTTTAATTGGGCTTGCAACTCTTCAACTGAATTGAATTTTTGTTCTTCGCGTAAAAAGGTCAAAACTTCTACCTGAATAGTTTTTCCATAGAGGTTTTTACTGAAATCAAAGAAGTTTATTTCGATGGTTTTATGTTCACCGCTAACTGTTGGGCGGTATCCAATGTTCATCATTCCATAAACCTGTTCCCCTTCGAAATTAGAACGAATTACATATGCACCAACTTTAGGAATGAGTTTGTAGTTTTCTTTAATGAAGAGATTTGCTGTTGGAAATCCTATTTTTTTACCCAAATTTTCACCTGAAACTACCTCACCAGTGAGTAAAAAGTAGTGCCCCAGATATTCTGTTGCTTTTTCAATTTCACCAGATTCAAGTTTGGTCCTGATTTTAGTCGAACTCACTGCAATATCACTAATATCCTGAGCTGGAATTTCACGAACTTCAAAATCATACGTATATCCGTATTCCTGGAGTTGTTCAAAATTACCTTCCCTGTTCTTTCCGAAGTGATGATCGTATCCAATGACTAATTCTGATAGATTGAGCTGCCCAACGAGTACATTTTTAACAAATTCCAAAGCCGACTGATTTGCAAAATCATTATTAAATTCTTGAATTATCAACACATCGAGTCCCGTTTTTTCCAGAAGAGAAATACGCTCATCAATGGTATTAATCAACTGAATGTCGATACCTTCATGCAATACCATTCGGGGATGAGGAAAAAAGGTAAGTAACACAGATTCGGCATTGTTTTTATGTGCACTGCTGACCAGCTTTTTAATCACTTGCTGATGTCCAATATGAACTCCGTCGAATGTCCCGATGGTAACATATGTTTTCTTATCTGATTGGAATGCAGCTACGCTGTTATATATCCTCAACTTTGAATTGTCCTTTGAATTTTGAATTGCAAAAATAGCTAATTTATCTAATACAAGAATTATATTTTGTTAAGTGCAAAACCAAAAGATATTACACTTATATTTGTTATTCATGTGTTTAAAATTCACAATGTATGATTCATTTTAAAAGGCACCATAATTTATTATTGTTTTTTATCTGTTTGATTACCATTTCAATAGGTGCTCAAGAAAAGAATCCATTATGGAAATCTTCCAATTTGAACGATGCTGTTGGTTCGAGACAGATAGACTGGAATGCGCTTCCAAGAGCCTATCAGGTGTATGAACTAAATGAGTCTAAACTTAGCCAAAGTCTTGGAATTGATGCAACTACAACAGCAAAAAGCACCAGCCCTATTCAGGTGGCTTTTCCAAATGCTTATGGTGAAATGGAAATCTTTAAAGTGGAAGAACGATCTATGTTCGCTCCTGAATTACAGGCGAAATTCCCTGAGATTAAATCGTTTGTTGGAGTAAGTGTCGAAAACCCTTCCAAAAAGGTGCGATTTAGCGCTTCAAATTATGGGGTAAATGTTGTGATATTTGATCAAAAGCATGGATCGTTTTATATTGATAAAATCCATAATTCTAAAGCTTATGTAGCATACCAGAGAAAAGACGGGCATACTGATAAAATGATCTGTTTGGTGGAAGAGCAAGTGACTATCGCGGCAAAAAATACAACTCAGGCCAGAAGTACAAATGCCGACGATGGAAATTTAAGAACCTATCGGCTTGCAATTGCAGTTACTGGGGAATATTCGCAATATCATTTAGTTGATAGGGGCGTGAATCAAAATGCACCTGACAGTCAGAAAGTAGAAGCGGTTATGGATGCCATTAATGTGGCGATGACTCGTGTAAACGGAATTTTTGAGAGAGATGTAGCCTTAACAATGGAGTTGGTGGCTAACAATGATCAATTGATATTTTTAGATGCGGCAACAGATGGGTTGTCTAACAATGACACTGCTGCATTAATTGAGGAAAGTCAGGATAAAATTGATGATATTATTGGAAACGCGAACTACGACATCGGACATACTTTTAGTACAGGTGCCGGAGGATTAGCACAGTTGTACAGTCCTTGTGTTCCTGGCTCAAAAGCAAGCGGTGTTACAGGAATTGCTGCACCAAAAGGGGATGGTTTTTATGTAGATTTTGTAGCGCACGAAATGGGACACCAATTTGGAGCAAATCATACATTCAATGGAACTGCAGGAAACTGTTCAGGGAATGAAAGTTCAGCAAGTGCTGTGGAGCCTGGATCCGGAACTACCATTATGGGGTACGCAGGAATTTGCTCTCCTCAAAATGTTCAAAATAGTGGAGATGATTATTTTCATCTAGTCAGTATTCGAGAAATGTGGGCATTTACCTCACAAGGGAATGGAAATTCCTGCGCTCAGATTACTGCAACCACGAACACAGCTCCTGTTATTGAAGAACTTGAAAATTATACAATTCCAATATCAACCCCTTTTGCGTTAGCAGTAAATGCTACTGATGCTGAGAACGATATTTTGACTTATACCTGGGAGCAGCTGGATAATGAAGCAGCCCAAGTGCCTTTAGTTTCTACTGAAACAGGAGGGCCGGCATTTCGTTCAGTAAAGCCTGCTGACAGTCCGACGAGATACTTCCCGAACCTTGAAACTACTTTAGCAGGAAACACCAGCAATCAATGGGAGGTGCTGCCCTCTGTGGAAAGAACTATGAATTTCGGTGTCAATGTACGTGACAACAATGCTGAGGTTGGCCAGACTGCAAGTGATGAGACCTTCTTAACGGTTTCTGATACTGCCGGGCCATTCGTAGTAACATCTCAAAGTAGTGCTGTAAACTGGGATGCAGGAACAACACAGACAATCACTTGGGATGTAGCAAATACCGATATGGCTCCAGTTAGTTGTGAGTTTGTCAATATTTTGTTGTCGCATGACGGCGGAACTACTTTTAGTGAAGTACTGGCATCAAATGTTCCAAACGACGGGTCTCATAATATTGTGGCGCCAGAAATCACAACCAGCGAGGCTCGAATTATGGTGCAAAGTGTTGGAAACGTATTTTTTGCTGTTAATGCTCAGGAGTTCTCCATTCAGGATTCAGAATTCATCATGGAATTTGCGGCGACAGAATTAGAGGTTTGTGGACCGGGAAGTGCCACATATAATTTTACATTTAAAACCTTTTTAGGGTTTAATGAAAACACAACGTTTAGCGCATCCGGAATTCCGAGTGGCGCAACGGTTTCATTCAGTCCGGCCTCGGCATCCGCTAATGATACTGCTGTTGAAATGACTATTGATGGCCTTTCTGAAAGCAATATTGGAGCTTATGAAATTTCGGTTTCAGGAACATCAAATTCAGTGACAAAAAATACACTTGTCAATTTGGATGTTTTCGCAACAACAATTGCAGTTCCAAACTTGTTGACTCCTTCCAATGGGAGTTCAAATATTAAAAAGCCTTACACACTCGAATGGAATAGCGATATAAATGTTCAAAACTATGTGTTACAAGTTGCAACGGATGCTGGTTTTACCAATATAGTTGACAATGCTGTAATTTCAGAGGAATTCTACAATCCGATGAACCTCGTGTCTAATACCATGTATTTCTGGAGAGTAAAGGGTCAAAATATTTGTGGTGAAAGTGCCTACTCTGAAGTGTTTAGTTTTACTTCAGAAAATGAAGTTTGCAGCCAATATGTATCGAATTCAACGCCATTGGTAATTCCGGATAATAATGGTGCTGGAGTAAATGCTACTATTGAAATTGCTGAGAATATTTTGATAACGGATTTAAATGTTGGAGTGTCTGTCAATCACTCTTGGGTGGGAGATATTCGCATGGTTTTAACAGACCCTCTGGGGAATAGCGTTGTCTTAGTTTCAAATAGCGATAAAAGTGGTTCGGCTTATACAAATACTATTTTTGATTCTGAAGCGGAAGTTCCGATTGGTTCCGGAAGCCCTCCATTCACGGGCACTTTTTCACCTGAAGGAGATCTCTCGAGTTTCAATGATAGCTCTTCACGTGGAATTTGGACTTTAAATATTTCAGATAATGAAGCGCAGGACGTCGGAAATTTAGATAGTTTCTTTTTACAAATTTGTGGAATTCCATACTCACAAAATGACGACGATGGTGATGGTGTCTTAAATGACAACGACCTATGTCCGAATACTCCTTTAGGAGCAGAAGTTGATTCAAATGGTTGCGCCATCATTGAAGGAGATCATTTTACAGTGCTTACTGTAGGTGAAACATGTCCTGATTTAGATAATGGAAGTATTGAGATTACGGCAAAAACAACGGATGATTATACGGTAGATTTTAGCGGACAAACATTCAGTTTTACTTCGGAATTTACCATAGAGGGAATTGCTCCTGGGAGTTATAATTTATGTATATCCATAGATGATGAGAATTATGAGCAATGTTATTCGCTTACCATAGAAGAGGGTGTTGAAATTTCTGCGAAATCAGTTTTAAGTGAGAAAACTTTGGAGCTTGAAATTGAAGAAGGAACAGCCCCGTTTAAAGTCTTTCGAAATGATGAATTTTTATTTGAAACTGATGAAACAGTTTTCAACGTCGATGTTGTTCATGGAGATGTGATTTCAGTGACTTCCAAAGAAGCTTGTCAAGGGGTGTATGAAAAACAAGTAAATCTTATTGATTTTGTAAGTCTATATCCAAATCCGGTAAGAGATTATTACAATATTTCAATTCCTTCGAATGAAAATCAAGTGAAGGTAGCTGTGTATTCAGTATCGGGACAACTCATACGATCTCATGTTTCAGAAGTAAAGCAACATAAAATTCAACTGGAAAGTACTTCCCTTCCTCAGGGAGTATATTTTGTAAAAGTAGAACTGGAAACACCTGTAGTTCTTAAATTGATAAAACACTAAAATTTAACATCAGGTTAATTTAAATTCTTGCTGGAATTTTCATTTTTATGTAATAAGTTTGTAGTTCGGTACATTGTTGATTCTTTGCAGGTTGAAAATTGAGGTACCGTTCACAACAAACAATTATTTACATGATCAGAAAACTACCTATTCTAATATTTTTATTAGTATCCTTTTTCGGCTTTTCCCAAAGTCAATCTTTTTACAATGGTCTCGATTTAACTAAAACAGGAAATGAGTTGTTTTTGGAACTGGCAAGCCGTCTGAAAGAGACTCATAATGCCATCCCTTATACCGGTGGAACAGACACATGGACTGTTTTACAACTCGCTGATGAGAACCCAGACAATACTTTGGAAGTATTGTTAATTTATGGACATGACAATACCGATGGAAATTTTAGAACAGACCGTTCAAGAGGCAAGAATGAAAGAGATACTGGAGGTGGAAATACAGGTAAATGGAACAGAGAACATGTATATCCAAAGTCTTTAGCTAACCCTCCTTTAGTTACAGATGATCAAGGTCCGGGAACAGATGTGCACAATCTAAGACCGGCAGATTCTCAACAAAACTCTACCAGAAGTAATAGAAAGTTTACAGATGGAACCGGAGTAGCAGGTATTGTTTCTACAAATGGTGGTTGGTACCCAGGCGATGAATGGAAAGGTGATGTTGCCCGCATTATTTTATATATGTATTTGCGTTATCACGGAGATGGAAGTAATATGTCGAACCAGGAAGCTTTGCCTGTAAATGTTGGTTTTGGTGAAGTACTTGACAGTGATTCAAATATGATCGACCTATTCCTGAAATGGAACGTGGAGGATCCTGTATCTGAATTTGAAGATCAAAGAAACCCAATTATTGAAGGGATCCAAGGTAATAGAAATCCATTTATTGATAACCCGTATTTAGCAACTCTAATTTGGGGTGGAATTGTAGCCGAAGACCGCTGGAATATGGGAGGGTCAGATGATAGCGAGGCTCCTAGTAAAGTTGTAAATATTCAGGCGACAAATATTGCGGAAGAAGAAGTTTCTCTTTCATGGGATGCATCAACAGATAATGAAGCTATTTTCGATTATCTGATTTATTTGGATGGTGAATACTTGATGTCTACTTCTGAAACTTCTTTAACAATTGAAGGGTTAACTTCAAGTACAACTTACTCATTTTCGATTTATGCGAGAGATACATCATCAAACTTGTCGGTAGTAAGTGATGCTTTTGAAGTAACTACTTTAGAGGGGCCATTGTACTTAATTCGAGAAGATTTTGAAAATTGTTCTGATCTGGCTTTTATGGCAGTAAGTGAAAGAAGTAACAAGAACTGGACTTGCCAAAATCAATTTGGGGAGAACAATTCTGGTTCAATGGGAATGAATGGATATCAGGAGAATGAAAACAGTTTAGACTGGCTTATTTCTCGTGATAAAATAGATTTTGATGAAAATACAGGTGAGTTGTTGAGCTTTTATACAGATGCTGCATATGGAAATTCCCCTCTGACTTTAGAATACTCATCAGATTATAATGGGGTAGGAAATCCTAGCGACTTTACATGGACTTTAGTTCCAAATATTGATATTCCAACTCACAAAACTGGAACAAGTACTGAAGAAGTTTATGAATTTGAAAATGTAAATATTGAAGCTATAACTGGACAAGTTTATATCGCATTTAGATATTTTTCACCAGGGGAAGATCAAACGCGATGGACAGTTGATAGTTTTGAAATTAAGGTTGAAAATCCATCCCAGGATTCGGATGATGACGGAGTCTTAAATAGTGAAGATTTATGTCCGAACACAGCACCAGGCGCAACAGTTGACGCCAATGGATGTGCATATGAACAATTAGATGATGATAATGATGGTGTTGCAAATGGAGATGATTTGTGTGCTGGAACGCCTGAAAATGAAGAAGTAAATGCTGATGGGTGTGGAGCTAGCCAGTTAGATGATGATAATGATGGAGTAATGAATGATGCAGATTTATGTCCTGGTACTGTTGCTGATGCTATCGTAGATGAAAATGGATGCGCTTGGGAACAACTCGATGATGATAACGATGGTGTCTCTAATGGAGATGATCAATGTGAAAATACTCCAGAAGGAGAAACCGCAAATTCAGAAGGTTGTGCACCTAGCCAGCTGGATGATGATAATGACAGTGTGACAAACGATAAAGACCTTTGTAATAACACTCCATCCGGGGCTGAAGTAGATGCCAATGGTTGTGCGGAAAGTCAGAAAGATGATGATAATGATGGTGTAACTAATGACATAGATGAATGTCCAAATACTCCAGTAGATTCTCCTGTGAATAGTGTAGGATGTTTCAGTTTACCTGCTTCAAATTTCACTATTGAGATTACAAGTGAAACCTGTCCGGATCAGAATAATGGAATCATTAATATTACAGCTGATACAAGTTATGAATACCTAGCTCAGTTTAATGAAACGGATTTTGAATTTACATCTAGTTTAACTGTTGAAAATATTGAGCCAGGAAACTATGAACTTTGTATTTCAGTGAAAGAAACAACATATGAGCAATGCTTTAACTTAACTATTGAAGAAGGTGTATCCTTACTTGCAAAATCTTCTACGCAAGGTAAAGTGATGACGGTCGAAATTGAATCTGGAACAGGCCCATTTACTGTTTTTGTGAATGATGTTGTAAAGTTTCAAACAGATGAAAACAGAATTGATATTCCTGTAAATGGAAATGACAAAGTTGTGGTCTCAACAAGTAAATCTTGTGAAGGAATATTTGAGAAAACTTTTATTGATGAACTATTAGCTTACCCGAATCCAGCAAAAGACTATACTGCAATTAAAATTTTTACAGATAAATCTGAAGTGCAAACAACAATTTTGGCAGTAGATGGTTCAGTAATTTTATCGAAAAAGCTACCGGTAGTTAACGGACAAATAAATATTAATACAGTTCAATTAAGCACAGGAATGTACTTTGTGAAACTTGAGTTAGAAACAACGGAAGTAGTCAAAATTATTAAGGAGTAGTCTCAAGTCGGACAAATTAAATCTCATAAACTACGTAGAGGTCCTTGAAAACAAGGGCTTCTAGTTGATAAAGGTTACGGATTTCAACGTTTGTTCAAGTTGCTCAAAGAGCATTTTGTTGGATGTTGTTTTGGATGAAAAATAAATATCTGAGCCTTTAACTAAATCGATAAAAATCATGGGTTTTTGTGTCGATTCAAGCAACAATTTAATACTTCCACCATCTTTACTTTTATAGTACCCTTTGTTGATATCACCTACTGAAAATCCATTTTTTCGATAACTTATTCTTGGAAGTGAATCAACTAACGAAATGAATCGAATATTATTGGAAGGGATAACTTCACCGTACATTCCGTCAATCACAATTTCATCTGAAGTATAGGAGAATTCCAATTCCTGATAGCCTTCATAGAACATGCCACCTACAAGAATAAATACCATAATTAAAATTCCAATCGCGAATTTTTCCCATGTACGAACTGGGGATTTTGAATATTCCTGACTTCTCCAAATAAAATAGACATAGGCTACAATAGGATAGAGCCCCATAAAAATCCCGCTAGCTGTTTCGCCATAGATGTAATGCAAGGAGGAGCCAATAAGAATAAAGGAAACTCCTAAATACAAGTGAAACTGTCGGAAAAAAGGAATGTAATTTTTAATATCGACCAATGCTTGATCTTCCTTTGACATGGTGTTGTAACCCGATAATAAATATGTTGCATTTTTTTCGGTTAACAAATATCCCACTCCAATAAAGAGGGCTCCCATTCCAAGAATTACATAGAGCATTAACATGATTTATTTTTTGGTTTTAAGTTGAATTTTTCCTGTTTTAAGTGCTTTCCCTTTAACGGTTAGTTCAATATTACCTTCTTCATTTCCCGCTTCTACCAGTACTACTAATTTACCACTGAAAAGTTTCATTGTTGGCAGATGGAATAATTCGAGGGAAGTTGCATCTCCATTGCAAGCCGCTTTAAATACACCTGCTCCCGACACATCGAACTTCAGTTGGTTTGTGGCAGTCGGACAAGGGATTCCATTTTCATCCACGACAGAAACTGTGACAAATGCGAGGTCTTTTTCACCTGATTTCAATTCTGTTCTGTCTGCTTCCAGTACAATCCTTTTTGGCACGCCTGAAGTTGTAATGGAAGTTTCCTTTATAGGGTCTCCATTGGCATCTAACGCCACAACTTTTAAAGTTCCAGGTTCGTATTTCACATCCATCCACATCAATCGGTATCTGTGCTGAGGCGAGCTGTTATTTTTAGTTTGAATTCCTAAACTTTTACCATTTAGAAACAATTCGGCACTGTTATAATTTGTATAAACGAAAACAGGTGTGATTTCACCTTCACGTCCCGCCCAGTTCCAGTGAGGTAAAATGTGAAGTGTCTCATCATTGTTATTCCATCGACTGCGATATAAATAGAAGCGATCTTTAGGCAGTCCGGCTAAATCGTTGATACCAAAATAGGAACTTCGTGAAGGCCACTTTTCATCATAAGGTGTCGGTTCTCCCAAATAGTCAAAGCCTGTCCAAACAAATTCCCCAATTACCCAAGGTTTGTCGTCTTGCAACACAAAATCGTCGTCTGGCACATTTGACCAGCTACAATATTCGAGATCGTAAGACGAACTTTGGAAGTCGCTGTACTGTGCCATACTGCGTTTTTCAACAGGGAATTTATAAATACCTCGAGAACTGACTGTGGAAGCTGTTTCAGAGCCTAAAATCATCCCTTGCGGGAACTTTTCAAAGGCGTCTTCGTATAAGTGGGTTCTGTAATTCAATCCTGGAATATCGAGGACAGCTCCAAACCCTGATTCCATGGTTGCTTTTACCTGATCCATACCGACCGTAACAGGTCGTGTAGGGTCTTCTCTATGGAAGATATCCTGTAAAAATAGCGCTCTTTTCACCCCTTCAGCACCCCATTGATCTGGAACTTCATTTCCTGAACTCCACATGACAATGCTAGGATGATTTCTGGTTGCACGGACTAGATTTACGACATCCTTTTCTGCATCTTCATGAAAGAATCGGTTATAGCCATTTTTGACTTTTGGTTTCGCCCATTCATCGAAACTTTCTGCAAGAAACATTAATCCAAGTTCATCACATAATTCTAATTGTTCTATTGATGGCATGTTGTGAGAGCTTCGCACAGCGTCGGCGCCCATGTCTTTTAAAATGACAAGTTGTCGTCGAAGAGCTGATTTATTAATCGCGGTTCCCAGTGGCCCTAGATCATGATGCAGGCATACGCCCTTAAATTTTCTGACTTCACCATTTAGACGGAACCCATATTTGGGATTGTAATCGATAGCGCGGATTCCAAAGCGTGTCGATAATTCATCTTTTTGAACCCCGTTTTCAATTAATTTAGAAACTGCCGTGTAGAGATAAGGAGATTCAGGACTCCAAAGTTGTGGGTTTTCAACTGCAATATTCACTTCGAATTTCTGGTCGAACGTATTTTTCGACCTGTTTGTAGCTACGAGTTGTTGTTCTTTGTCGTATATCTCAGTTACCATTTCCAGGTTTTGACCTGTGACTTCAGATGTGATATTTACCTGAGCTACATTTTCAGAAATATGTGGTGTTGTTATAAAGGTTCCCCAATGATTAAAAGAAGTTTTGTCCTTTACAATTATTTGAACTTTTCGATACAAACCAGCTCCTGGATACCAGCGTGAAGATTTACCCAAGTTTGAGATATGTACAGCTAGTTGGTTTGGATTGTTTTTATAGACGTGATCAGTGATGTCGAAATAGAAGTAGCTATACCCATAATTCCAGCTACCGATAAGCTTTCCATTTAAGTACACTTGAGGTTCGCTCATAGCTCCATCAAATTGGATAAGTACCCGTTTATTTTTGTCCAAGTTGGGCATTGAAAATTTGGTTCGGTACCAAGCTTCACCAATGTATGGAAGTGCTCCTGTTCGACCTGTTTTTTCTGTTGCAACTTTTTCACCATTTTGTTCAATGGCTACAACTTGTTTGTCAATCTCTTTGTCAAACGGACCATAAATAGCCCAGTCATGCGGAACAGAAACTGTTTTCCAATCAGAATCGTTAAATGATTGTAGATGTGCTTTTGTATTTTCTCCTTTTTGGAACTTCCAATTTTCATTTAGTTGAATAATAGTTCTTTGTTGTCCAAAAGAAATTGTAGAAATTAAAACAAATAATGTATATATTTTTTTCAAGGAAAATGCTTTTTAATCTTGTATAAAGATATTAAAAAGACGAGTGCTAGTACTTCCTTTAATTCGCAAAAAAAAGCCAGCGATTCGCTGGCTTTTTATTTGTTTTATGTGATTTGTTTATTAGTCTGCGACCCAAACTCCACCACTTTTTATTACTTTCATGCTCTCATTAGCTAAAGAACCAATGTAAACAACAAAATTAACAACGTATTTTTGTCCTTCCTCAGCTCCTGGATGTATGTCGTCTAGAACAACATTCCAAGCTTCGATTAACATATCATCACTCCAGTAGTTAGAACTACCAGATCTTCTGTCGAAACTTCCAAATCTTAATACATTAGCACAAGGCCCTGGGTATTTTCCTGATAAGGCAGCATCAATAGTAGCAATATCAGATCCAGTTACAGTATACTTAATTGTATTATCTGGAACCCAAGTATTACCGTCATGTCCAAATTGTAAAGAGCTCTCGATAACTGAAGTGTGAGGCATCCACATTCCATTCATGAAGGTATATCTGTTTCCACGAACTTGTACTCCACCTGAGTAGTATTTGTAAGAAATATCCATTACATCTTCATCCATTGCATACGGGTATTTTTGACCTAAGAAAATTGGGATGTATACATCAGGGTCGATATTAGAATCGAAGTTGTTGTATCTACCAGGTTGTCCAGAAGCCTCTCCCATTGAGTCGTAATCTTCAGATGTTAAAGCGTAGAAGTTATCACCAGTTTCTTCCCAGTTTCCTCCTTCATATACATAGCTAACTTCGTAAGAAGACTTATCTCCAATAACGATATCATCTAATGGGTCATTAGTCATAATAGCTCCCCAAGTGTTAGCAGCTCTAATTCCATCAATTGTAGCAGATGGTCCACCACCACCTTGACGGATACCAATTCTTTCAAGAGTGTATCCTGTTCCACCTGTATTAGATGCAGTAGGAGTTTCTGGTTCATCAGAATCAACTTCGTCAAGTACAAACAAGTTTGCAGTTCCTGTTCCAAAGTCGTAAGAAGCAACAACTAAATAAGTTGTGTTCAAAGCGAAAGATTCAGTGCTATACGTTAAAGAACTTGAAGAAGCTCCAATTCCAAACTGAACACCTCCTGAACCATCAGTTCTTGCTCCAACTCTTGCGATATAAGCGAAACTTCCATCAGCTTCCATGAAGTGCATAAAGTAAGTACCTCCGTTAGCTTCAGAAATATTAATTAAAGCGCTGTAATATGCTTTTCCAGAATTCATAGCTCCGATGCTAGTGTTAACATCTTCACTTCCTGATGAGCTTAAAGCAATAGCTCCACCAACATTTGAAGTTGGGTAGTCATCCATAGATAAACCAGTAGTTACATATTGTAATTGGTTATCAGTTCCAGAGTGGTTTAACCAAGCTCCGGCAGATGCAGTCAATAAATCACCAGCAGTGTCTCCGTAGTCGAAGTTGTCTTCAGCTTCAACAGAAGGAGTTATAGTATAAGCATCTCCAGTGTATTGAGCATATTGAGTCATAACATAATCACCTTCGTCAGCTCCACTCATATTAGAAGCTAAAATTCCAGGTAACAATTCTTCTGGTTTTTGGTCAGAAGTAAATCCGAATAAATCACTTCCAGAAGCAGTATAATCCTCTTGTGTTAAAGTGTATTCATCAATGTCAAAAGCTCTTCCTACATATAATTTAAAATGCGTTAAAGCTGTAGAGCCTTCTCCCCAAACTGGGTATTCAGCAGATAAGATTGCTGGAAGCATAGTTTTTACCTCATCAATAGAGTTGAAACTACCAAAATTCAATCCTAGATCATCGTAGTCATCGTCCGTTACTTCATAGACAGCATCACCAGTAATTACTTCTTCAGTATTACCGATTTCTTCATAAACGTCCTCCATAGGGTCACAGGCCGTTGTGAACACCAATATAAAGGCAGCTAATAAATAAGTTAATTTTTTCATTTGAGTGTTTTTTTTAATTAAAATGCGAACTTAAGACTTACGTTATACGTTCTTCCGAATCCATACCATACTAGGGCAGTATTTGAAGTTGAACCGTCTCCATCTAATGCATCAGCAATATATTCAGTATTGAATACATTGTTCATTCTTCCAATTAACGTTGCATCAAAACCTGCAAAGTCAAATCCGTAACGTACGCTCATATCAAATGTAGAGTAATCTGGAGCTTCCCAAGCTTGTGGTCCAGGGTTTCCTCTATCATTCGGGTCATATTGTGCATATAAATTAGCGAAGTAGTTGTAGTCAACTGTGAAGTGCGTTTTATCCATGATTTTCCAGTCCATTCCTAAAGCAGCAGTTGTTTGTGCAGCATCAGAAACTTTCAATCCGTCAATGTATAAATCAACTACATCTACTAAGTTTTGCTCTTCATCATAAATTTCTACTCCTAAAACGTCGTTAGCCCATTGCCAGTCACCAACAGATAACATTCCAATGAATGTCCAGTTTTCGTGTGGACGGTATTCGAAATCCAATTCAACACCGTTATGAACAGCGTTTACTCCTAGGATGTTCGCAGTACTGTTTGTTCCATCAGGATTTTGAACGTTTTGAGTTAAAGTTCTATCATTCCAGTAAGTACTGTAAACGTTAAGATTAGCAGCGAATTTCTCACTTCTGTATCCGTATCCAATTTCAAAAGAAGAAATCTTTTGGTTTTCAGCATCTTCATTAATGTGTTCGTTATCGAAGTTTAAGAATACTGAATCAAATCCAGCAGCTTTTTCGAAGTAACCCAAGTTAGCAAATACATTGTGGTTGTCATCAATTCTGAAGTTAGCACCCCCTTTAGCTTGGTATCCAAAGAAATTGTACTTATCAGTTTCTTGTAATGAATCACTATCCAGGTAGTTGAAGTAGTCAATTCTTCTGTAAGAAGTGTTAGATCCTGATAAAGTAACGAAAGCAGACCAACGATCTTTATCGTACTCTAACTGTGCAAATAATCCTTGCCATCCAACTTCACCATCATTGTGGTAAGCAATTTTATCTCCAACAACAGTAGCTCTGTTAGGATTGTTGATGTCAGAATCTTCTAGCGCATAATTTCCGCCTAATAGGTCAGTTACTTCTCTAAAGTGTTCTCCTACATAAGTTCTTAAATCAATACCTCCTGTGAAAGTGAGTGCATCATTTAATTCTAAATCATAAGTAGATAGCATTCCATACCAGCTATGGTCGTTTCTTGAAGCTCTTAAATAAGCTTCAGAACCTAATCCCATATCTCCGTTTGCACGGTTGATATTTACAATATTATCGATGTCAACTGGTTGGTCATCACCTCCAAGACGAACTTGGAATAAATCACGGTTAGTACCAGCTGTTCCACCTCCACCTCCTGTACCCCAGGAAGCGTATAATGCAGTTGATAAGTTCGATCTGTCGTTGATAGTCCAGTACCAGTTAAATGAAGTCTGAGATTTGTGGTAGAAGTTGTCTTCAATGTGAACAACTTTTCCTCCTCTTAATCCCCAGTCTGGGTTAAATCTATTTCCACTTTCAGCGTTTCGGTATCTAGAAATCAAAGATCTGTTTTGACGTTGACCATGGCGTTGTGGCGCTCCAAAAGAAGTTAACGCTATTTTGTGGTCAGGGTCAATTTGCCAAGATAAGTTTAAGAAGTAGTTAGCTCCTTCAAACTGTGTTCCGTCTACATATCCATCTCCTGTAGTTCTTGCAGCAGAAATAGTTGCAGCGAATCCATTGTCCATTAAACCAGTAGATACAGTACCTCCAATTTTAAAGTACCCGTCGTTACCAAAACTAGTTCCTACACTACCACCTTTTTCAATGTCAGTAGTCTTAGAAAGGATATTGATAGTACCTCCAATAGATGGTACAGCAACCTTAGAAGCTCCTAATCCTCTTTGAACCTGCATTGCTCCAGTTACATCAGATAAACCTGCCCAGTTCGACCAGTATACACGACCATTTTCCATATCGTTTACCGGTACACCGTTGATCAATACAGCTACGTTCTCAGAGTTAAAACCTCTCAAGTTTAAACGTCCGTCTCCAAATCCACCTCCAGATTTAGTAGCGTAAACTCCAGGTGTAGATTTTAAAATTTCAGGAAATTCTTGACTTCCCAATTTGTTTTCAATGACATCTGCTTTCACAGTAGAAACCGCAACAGGCGTTTTTCTATCAACAGCAAATGAAGTTTGTGTAATTACAATTTCATCCAACGCTTCTGCAGAAGGACTCAATGCAATAGAACCAAAATTTGTCGATCCAGTAAAAGAAACTGTCTTTGATTCGTAACCTACGAAAGAAACTACAATCTGACCGCTTGATGCAGAAGAATCGAATGAGAAGTTTCCATCAAAATCAGTTGAAGTTCCTGAACTTGTACCTTTAACAACAATTGTTGCTCCAGGAAGAGGTTGGTTTGTTTCATCAACAACCTTCCCCGAAAGATTGGTTTGTGCCATAACAGCAGACGTAGCAAACATCAAAGCTATTAACAGCAAATTTTTAAATTGTTTCATTTTGTATTAATTTGAATTAATGGTGCCGCAAAAATGCGACTTTACTTTGGTTTTCACTTAACTAAATTGTTAAATTTTAACAAAAAATTAAGTAGGCGTAATTTAATAATAAATTGAGTTATAGCAGGGTGTTCAAAAAAAAACATGCTAACAAAATAAGCGATTTGTTAACATGTTTTAACAGTGTTTTTTAAAGTAGAAAGGTATTATTATCCTTTTTTCAATTTTTTGTTCGCTAGTTCTTTACCTAATTCAACTCCAAATTGGTCATAACTGAAGATATTCCAAATGACACCTTGGATAAAGATTTTGTGTTCGTAATATGAAATCAAACTACCAAAAGATTTTGGCGTTAATTTTTCGATTAAAATACTTGTACTTGGTTTATTTCCTTCAAAAACTTTGAATGGTAGTAACGTTGCAATCTCATCCAATTTACCTTGAGTTTTTAAATCTAAATGAACTTCTTCTTTCGTTTTTCCAATCGCAAGAGCTTCCATTTGCGCATAATAGTTTGCCTGAAGCTTCTCGTGGTGATCTTGATTTCCGTATAAAGAATTTTTAAATCCGATGAAATCCGCTGGAATTAACTTTGTCCCCTGATGCAATAGCTGCATAAAGGCGTGCTGCGAATTCGTTCCTGGTGATCCCCAGATAATATTTCCAGTCTGATAGTTCACGCGGTTTCCATCTCGGTCAACAGATTTTCCGTTACTTTCCATGATGGCTTGTTGCAGGTAGGCAGACAGTTCCTTTAAGTATTGAGAGTATGGCAAGATTGCTTCACTTTCGGCACCGAAGAAATTTGTATACCAGATTCCGATTAAACTACTAATTACTGGAGCATTTTCTTTGAATGGAGCATTTTTAAAATGCCTATCCATATCGTATGCTCCTGTTAATAGTTCGTTGAAGTTATCAAATCCAACTGCTAACGAAATTGAAAGACCTACTGTACTCCATAATGAGAAGCGTCCTCCAACCCAGTCCCACATAGGGAAAATATTTTCTGAAGCAATTCCGAAGTCGCTTACTTTCTCCAAGTTAGTAGAAACTGCCACGAAGTGTTTTGCAACATCTTCCTCTTTTGCAGATTGTAAGAACCAGGATTTAATAGTAGATGCATTCGTTAAAGTTTCCTGTGTTGTAAATGTTTTTGAAACAATAATAAATAATGTAGTCTCAGGATTTAAATCTTTAATAATTTCATTTACATGGTCACCGTCGATATTAGAAACGAAATGCATGTTTAAATGGTTTTTGTAGAATTTCAAAGATTCTACTACCATCGCAGGACCTAGATCTGATCCTCCAATACCAATATTTACAACATCAGTAATAGATTTTCCTGTAGCTCCTTTCCACGCTCCACTTACAACCTCATTTGTGAAAGTTTTCATTTTAGCAAGTGTAGCTTTAACTTCAGGCATTACATTTTTACCATCAACCATTACAGGCTCATCCGACTGATTTCTTAAAGCGGTGTGCAGTACTGCTCTTTTTTCAGTTTGATTGATTTTTTCTCCAGAAAAATAAGCATGCATAGCATCTTTTAAATGAGACTCTTCGGCTAATTCTAATAAGTAGCTTAAAGTTTCTTCAGTTATTCTATTTCTAGAAAAGTCAAATTCAAAATCGTTGAAATTGATTGTAAATTTGTTTGTTCTTTCACCGTCATTTCTGAATAAAGATTTTAATTCTAAATCTTTTGCTTGTTTAAAATGATTCTCTAGTTTTTCCCAGGCTTTAGTCGTAGTCGGGTTCACATTTTTCATTGTCATAATTCTATTCTTTTGTTGCTTGAAAAGCAATTTCTTCTTCTTGTTCTACAATTGGATATTGAATAGCGTCAATCTCCGTTTTTAACTCTTCTATATATTCGAAATAACTTGGTTTCACTTTTGCCTTCATTGGTTCTGCAGCAGGCAGTTTTTCTCTCAATGGGTCCACTTGTCGGCCATTTTTCCAGAAACGGTAACAAACATGGGGACCTGAAGTATTCCCTGTCATTCCCACATAACCAATTACATCACCTTGTTTTACCACATCACCAACTTTTACAGCTCTTTTACTCATATGTAAGTATTGTGTTGAATAGGTAGCATTGTGACGTACTTTTACATAATTTCCGTTTCCTCCCTTGTAACGCGACTCTACTATGGTTCCGTTGGCGGTACTCATAATAGGAGTCCCAACATTTGCTGCAAAATCGGTCCCTTTGTGTGGTCTTACTTTATTACCGTAATAGGCAATTCTTCGCTTCAAATTATAACGCGAAGATAGGTACCCAAACTTCACAGGCATTTTTAAAAACTGACGTCGAAGGTTGGTTGCCTCATCATCAAAATAATCATGCTGACCAACAATACTATCAGCCAAAAATCTAAATGCGTAATGTGGCTTTCCCCCGTGTTCGAAATAAGCGGATCTTACATCTCCAATACCAACAGGGATCGTGTCGTTTAAATACAGTTGTTCATAAACCAGTTTGAACTTATCGCCTTTTTGAAGTCTTGAGAAATCAATGGTCCATGCGTAGATATCATCAGCCATTTTGTATGTCAGATAAGCATTGTGACCTTGTTCATCAATAGCTTCTGAAAGGTTGGTTGAAATAATTCCGGATGCCGTTCGCCATTTTGAAATTACAGGTCTGCGTTCGTTACGTGCTTCAATGATAGAATCTTTAAAGTCGACTACCGTGTAGCGTACTTTTGATTTTTTGTAAATGAATACTTGCGCTATTTCTAAAGAATCTTTACTTGCAAGTATAGTGTATGGAGTTCCTGCCTTGATTCTGCGTACATCGAAAGTATCCTTGATTTTAGTTGCAATTTCTAATACCTTCGGATAGGGCACATGGTTTCTATCTAGAATTTCACTAAAATTTTCTCCTTTTTTTACGGTATCATTAATAACTAAAAAATTATCCAGGTTGTACCCGTATTCAATTGTAGGCTGGGGCTCTGGAGTTTCAATTTCTTCAGAAGCTGATTTTTCATCATTTCCACAAGAAATCAGAAAGAGAAAACTTAGAAAAAAAACTAAATTTTTGTGCATTAAAAATTGCGTTTTAAGGGTTTATAAATAAAAACGCAAAAGTACAATTTAATTGTCAAATATTAAATTAAAAGGATGGGCTAACATCTTATAGTTTTCCAAATCGGCGTTAAGGGAGCCTACTGCAAGTGAAGCCTTTATTTTTAGAGGTATTTTGTTCTTGTCGTCCGTTACCCAAAGCGTTACACTTTCTTCTTCTTTGAAAACACGTCCGGCTTGAACTATTGGCCTAAATCTTAGAGCTTTTGTTTTTCCAAAAGAAGTTTTGATAATTTCAGAGCCTAGAAAGCGTAGCTTAAAAATATTTATTTCTTGATCGAAGAATATCTTAATAGCAACGTCATCGCCTTTATTCAAATGAGATAAATCCTGATTTCTCATAAAATATACAGCAGAAATCAAATCTTGAATATCATTTTCAATATCAAAGGTTCTTATAGTATCTTTTTTAAGGTCGTTTTCCGTGGCTTTTTTTGATTCGTAATTGAAAGTTAAAATTTTATTCTTGGTATAGCCTCCCTCATTAATGTTTCGAACAAACTTATAGGGTTGAAAAGTATCTTTATAAACATAGCTTTCATAATAATCCCGAACTTTAAAAAACAAGCTTACCAAACCTGTAGATTTACCATGTGCTTTAAAGTGAAAGCCGGTACGATTGTTATTTGTTGTTGGTAAAATTTCCATTTGGGCCTTACCAGCATTCAGAAAGTTGCTGTAGCTCAGTCGGTACTCCAACCATTCACCTTCCTTAAAAGCGGGTTCATCTTGTTCAGAATATTCCATCTGAGCGCTAAGAGTGACTGTAAAGCTTATAAAGAATAGTGTGAATAGTATGTGTTTTATCATAACGTTTTATAGAACCTGATACTGAATGAAAGTACAAATATTATTCCAAAAAAAGAAAGTCTAACATCTCTGTTAGACTCTTATATTTATGTTAATTTTTTATTATTGAAGATTAAAGCGTACCTCTTCGTGCTTGTTCGGCCTCAATGGATTCAAAAAGTGCTTTGAAATTTCCTTTTCCAAATGATTGCGCTCCTTTTCGTTGAATAATTTCAAAAAATAATGTAGGCCGGTCACAAACCGGTTTTGTAAAAATCTGTAATAAATAGCCCTCATCATCTCTGTCAACCAAGATTCCAAGATCTTTTAATTCTACTAAATCTTCATCTATTTCACCAACCCTGTCTAAAACAGTGTCGTAATACGTTCCAGGTACATACAGGAATTCAACGCCTCTCGCGGTCATTTCTTTTACAGTTTCTAAAATGTTGTTGGTAGCCACTGCAATATGTTGTACGCCCGGACCATTGTTGAAATCTAAATACTCTTCGATTTGCGATTTCTTTAATCCTTCTGCGGGTTCGTTGATTGGGAATTTCACACGGCCATTTCCATTGGTCATTACTTTACTCATTAAAGCAGTGTATTGTGTTGAAATATCCTTATCGTCGAAGGTGATTAAATTCGCGAATCCCATGGTTTTATTGTAGAATTCTGCCCATACATTCATTTCATTCCACCCAACATTTCCTACCATATGGTCAATATATCTCAACCCAACATCTTTTGGATTGAAATGAGATTCCCATTTTTCAAACTTCGGCATAAATACACCTTTGTAGTTTTTGCGTTCTACAAAAATGTGAACCGTATCTCCATAGGTATGAATTCCTGATCGAACAATTTCTCCGTGTTCGTCAGATTCTTTTGTTGGCTTCATATAGGATTTTGCTCCTCGTTTTGTGGTTTCTTCCCAGGCACTGGTGGCATCGTCAACCCAAAGGGCTACCACTTTTACTGCATCTCCATGTTTTTCAACATGATCTACCAATTCTTTACCGGCATTGGGCATTGGAGTGGTTAACACCAAGCGGATTTTATCCTGAACAAGAACATAACTTGTTTTGTCGGTCATTCCTGTTTCCAGTCCGGCATAGGCCAGTGATTGAAAACCGAAAGCAGTTTTGTAGTAGTGAGCTGCTTGTTTGGCGTTTCCTACATAAAGCTCAATATAGTCCGTTCCTAAAAGGGGAAGGAAATCTTTGGCCTGGTCGAAAATTTTCTCCAGTCCGTATGTGGTATTGTGTATGTTTTTTAAATCAGACATTGTATTTAATATTTGGTTTTGGTAATTGATTAAAGAACATTTTAATGTTCATTACTCAGCGATCCATGACTTATAGTAATCATCCACTTCTAAATTCATCGCATCTTCAGTAATCATAACTGGTCTAAAAGGATCAATCATAACGGCGAGTTCTTCTGTTTCTTTTAGTCCGATGCTTCGCTCAATAGCCCCCGGGTGTGGTCCATGAGGAATCCCTCCCGGATGCAGAGTCAACTGACCTTTTTCAATAGAATTTCTACTCATAAAATCTCCATCAACATAATACAGAATTTCTTCTGAATCGATGTTGCTATGGTGGTATGGAGCTGGAATCGATTGTGGATGGTAATCGTACAATCGCGGAACGAAAGAACACACTACGAATCCATTTCCTTCAAAATTTTGATGCACTGGAGGCGGTTGATGGATTCTTCCTGTAATAGGTTCGAAATCATGAATTGAAAAGGCATAAGGATAATTGAATCCATCCCATCCAACAACATCAAACGGGTGATTCCCATAAATGTATTCCCATAACATGCCTTGTTTTTTAATCATGATTTTAAAATCCCCTTTTTCATCGATAGTTTCCAAATCTTGTGGTAGTTTAAAATCACGTTCACAAAACGGTGAATGCTCTAAAAGTTGTCCGAAGTTATTTCGATAGCGCTTCGGAGTCACAATTGGACTAAACGATTCTACATAGAGCAAACGATTGTTGTCTGTGTCGAAATCAATTTGATAAATAGTCCCTTTTGGAATGATAATATAATCTCCATATTCAAAAGGAATTTTACCATACATGGTTTTTAAAACCCCGCTTCCTATGTGTATAAAAAGCATTTCATCTGCATCGGCATTTTTGTAAAAATAGTCTTTTGAAAATTCCTTCGGAGCCATGAGTCCGATATGCAGATCCTTGTTCACAAATAGCGCTTTTCTGCTTTCTAGGTAGTCGTCGTGAGCAGGTAATGAAAAACCTTTAAAACTCAATGCTTTCATGTTTTTAGATGAAGCAATTTTCGGACTTACATCTTTAACTTGTTTAATTTCATTGACAACAGTAGGAGGATAAATATGGTAAATGAGTGATGACATTCCTACGAATCCAGCAGTGCCAAATAGTTCTTCCTGGTACAATCCTCCTTTCGGATTTTCAAATGTCGTATGCCGTTTAGGTGGAATCTTACCTAAGCTATGATATCTTGGCATGTTAGTAAATTTTAGTTTGGGTTTGGTTAACTTCTCAGAATATGATTGCAGCGCAATCAAGTTGTTTCGCTAAAAAAAGCGATTAATAATGGGGTAAATCTATTCCGGGTCTCTTTTAATAAGAAACTTAAGAAGGGTTAATAAGTCTTCCCAGAATGGCTTCATACCTACAAATATAGATTTTTTTTCCAATTGGAACCTTAAACAAAAAAAGAGCGCAATTGCGCTCTTTTTTATTTGAATATTAATTATTTAAAAGGAGATTCCGTTTACCTCAATGATTCTTTTAATTTGGGGGGCGTATTTTTTAATTGTCGCCTCAACTCCATTTTTTAGAGTCATTTGATTTACTGAACATCCTAAACATGCACCTTCTAATTGAACGCTTACAGATTCTTCAGTTATTTCTACCAAAGTAATATCCCCGCCATCCTTTTGAAGGAATGGGCGGATTTCCGCTAGGGCTGTTTCCACATTTTGTTTTAATTCTTCTGCGTTCATAGTTTTTTAATTGGCGCTACATCCACTCATAGTTGTAATACGTACAATTTCAGTTGGAGGTAAGTCTTTATTTCTCTTGATAATTTGAGTCAAACTGTTTTGAGCAATAGTTTTAAAAGCTTCTTCAAGAGGTGAGTTGTCCTGTAATGCAACAGGATGTCCTACATCACCTGCTTCTCTAATGCTTTGTACCAATGGAATTTCACCCAAAAATTCAGTTCCTAGGTCTTCGGCTAAGTTTTTAGCTCCGTCTTTTCCAAAAATGTAATACTTATTTTCTGGTAATTCAGCAGGAGTAAAATAACTCATATTTTCAACAATTCCTAAGACAGGAACGTTAATATTCTCCTGCTTAAACATGGCAACACCCTTTTTAGCATCGGCTAATGCAATGTTTTGAGGGGTACTTACTATCACAGCTCCAGTTACAGGAATTGATTGCACAATAGATAAGTGAATGTCACCTGTTCCTGGAGGTAAATCGATTAATAAGAAATCAAGTTCACCCCAATTTGAGTCAAAAATCATTTGATTTAAAGCTTTTGAAGCCATGGCTCCTCTCCAGATTACGGCCTGATTGGCTTCCGTAAAGAATCCGATAGAAAGGATTTTCACTCCATAACTCTCAACAGGCTGCATTTTAGAACGTCCATTAACGTCAACCGATAATGGTTTTGCGTTTGGAACGTCAAACATCAAGTGCGTAGATGGGCCATAAATATCCGCATCTAAAATACCAACATTGAATCCCATTTTTTGTAATGAAATTGCCATGTTGGCTGTGATTGTAGATTTTCCTACTCCACCTTTTCCTGAAGCAATTGCAATAATGTTTTTGATTCCTTCAACTTTTGGAGGTCCCTGAGGAGCTTCCTGTTTTGGAGTGACAGTTGCTGTTACGTTCACTTTTACATCAGCTTTTTGATCGACTTCATTATGAATGGCTTTCATAATTTCAACTTCAACCTTTTTCTTCGCTTGTAATGTTGGATTTCCAATAGTTACATCAACTATAATTTCCTTTTCGAAGGTTACTATATTTTTAACAGCTCCGCTTTCCATTAGACTCATTCCTTCTCCCGGTGCAGTAATGGTGTCTAAAGCTTTTTGAATGTCTACTTTTTTATATGACATGGATGGTTTTCTATTTTAGGGAGTAAATATACGTATTTATAATGATTCTAAACTATGACATTTAGCAGGAAAAAATTGCAGAAGATTGTTTATTATTCAAGTTCATGAGATGGGTCCCAGAAGATCCTGTCAAAATTTTGAATTTGATTTTCTACGACCTGAATTCCCTCATTTTCCAAAAGTTGTTGCATCAAATTAGTGCCGTCAAAATGAAATTTCCCTGTGAGCACTCCTTTTCTGTTTACGACTCTGTGGGCTGGTATTTCAGGCATATTGTGAGAGGCGTTCATGGCCCAGCCTACCATTCTTGCCGAACGTGCTTGTCCTAAATACTTTGCAATGGCTCCATAGCTCGTGACTCTGCCTTCAGGTATGAGCTGTACAACTTCATAGACATGCTGGAAAAAGTTTTGGTTCTTAGACATTAAATAAGTGTGCTAACTGTAAATAGGGCAACAAGGCCTGTAACTATGCCCAAGATATAATTTATATTATTGGAGAGCAAGGCTATTTTAGAATCTATAAATTTTGCCGTTCTTACAATAATTAACAAAAATGCAAGTGATCCAATTCCTGACCCCATTGAAAATGAGACCATGTCAATGGTATTGAAATGAAGGAAATCTCCGTAGTTGAGGGTTAAGCCTATTCCGGCGTAGAAAATCACCGAGAACACATTCAATAAAGATAGAATTACTCCTTGCCAAAATGGACTCTTTGTACTTTTTTTTGGGTCCAATTCTTTTTGTTTTTTTCCATTTCCCAAACTGAAAAAATAAAAGGAAAGTATAAAGAAAATCACGCAGCCAATGATTTGAATATTGCGTTCTACGAAGGGGTTTTCTTTAATAAGTGATGCAAATTCAAGGGATATATATGCCTGTAAGGCTATAATTAAACTAATTCCTAGAGAAAACAAGGACCCAGCATTTTTTCCTTTTTGAATCCCAATCTTTAGTGTCGTAAGCGTTAAAATACCTGGATTGATAGATCCTATAAATGAAATGAGCACTCCAATAAAAAAGCTCATAGAATTCTTATAGGTTTATTCTGAATTTGATATAGGTAATCGCCTTTCCGGTCTCAAGGTATTGTGACTCGTAGAAGGTCTGTGTTCCAGTTACTTCTTCCGGGGCATGCGGATTGTTATAGATGTCGTGATGTGCGTACAATATTTCATGACCAGCTCCGTGGAGCAGTCCCAATGTATAACCGTGCATAAATTCGCTATCTGTTTTTAAATTTACCAATCCGTCTTTTTTCAAAACACTATGGTATCTGTTTAAAAATTCTGCGTTAGTCAAGCGATGCTTTGTGCGGGTATATTTAATTTGAGGGTCAGGGAAGGTGATCCAAATTTCATCGACTTCATTTTTAGCAAAAATATGATCAATCAATTCAATTTGAGTACGAATAAAGGCTACATTCGGTAGTTCCTCTTCCAATGCTGTTTTAGCACCGCGCCAAAAGCGAGCACCTTTTATATCAATACCAATAAAATTTTTATCTGGATTTTTTCGGGCGAGTGCAATGGTGTATTCTCCTTTTCCACAACCAAGCTCTAAAACTATAGGGTTGTCATTTTTAAAAAATGCATTCCATTTTCCCTGATGTGGAAATCCTTTTAGAACTTCCGCTCTTGCAGGTTGTATAACATTAGCGAAGGTTTCATTCTCGCGAAATCTTTTTAATTTGTTTTTACTTCCCACAAGGATTACAATTTATTTAAGAGGAGCGAAAATACTATTCGTTTCCAGCTTTTTTATATTTCTGAATTTCACCCATCCAATAGAAGAACGCAACAAAGGTCAATACTACAAAAATCCAGCTAATCATATTTTGCGTCCACCAATTGTCTGAAAACCTGATAGTTTCAAACGGGTTGAATAATACATTAGTAAAAAAATCTCCTATAGCTCTAAAAATATTGTTTGCAATCATAGTCTTAGTTATATTTACGGCAAAAGTATAAAATATAGTAATGCTAGCAAATTTTTTAAGGAAAAGTACTCCAGCTCATTTTATCTATCTGATTTTATTGTTGTTAGTGTATTTTATATGGACTGTTTATCCTGAGTTTTTGTCTCAATTCAAGGTTGGTTTAGGACTTCACAAGTTGGCTTTTTTTCTTGGACTCATTTTCCTCTTGGGAGTTGAGGTTTTTGTCATTCGGAAAAATGACCTGACCAAAGATTCGGCCTATGCGTTGTATTTCGCTGTGCTGCTTCTGGGAAGTTTTAATGCAACCTTTACAAATGACGCGTATATGGTGGCCGCAATATTTTTATTGTTGGCAAGTCGAAAAATATACAGTTTGAAGAGTCATAAACGAACGATAGCAAAAGTTTTTGATGCCAGTTTATGGCTGGGAGTTGGGTTCTTATATTTTAATTGGACGTTGCTTTTTGTGATAGTACTTTATGGAGCCTTGATTAATTTTAGATTGCTAAATTGGAGGACAGTTCTAACTCCTGTTTTAGGTTTGGGAACTGTGATAGCCATATTTTTTAGTTATCATTTTTTATTTGATAGCCTGCCAGTTTTTTATGAGGTATTCAAGTTTGATTATGCAATTGGATTAGGAGCATTTAATAATATCCGATTGGCTGTTCCTTTGATATTTTACATCGGAATAGCTCTTTTGGCTATGATAGTTTTAGTACCAAAAGTTATTGCCGGAAGTAATGATTTTACAAGATCCTGGAATACATTGATTCTTCAGTTCTTAATCGGAATACTGATCATGATTTTGACACCTGTCAAGAATGGAGCTTCCATCTATTTTGTACTAATGCCTTTACCAATTATTTGTACAAATTATCTGGAGCTTCTCAATTCAAAATGGATTAAGAATGCAATTCTTTATCTAGCCTTACTGATTTCTTTTTTGCCTTATTTCTTATAATTTTGCACCGAAACAGAGATCTCCGGCATCACCTAAACCAGGGACGATATACCCTTTACGATTTAGCTTGTCGTCAACAGTGGCAATCCATAAGGTAGTATTTTCTGGAAGTTGTTCTTTGAGGTATTCGATTCCTTCTGTAGAACCAATAACACAAGCCAAGTGAATTTCTTTTGGTGTTCCATGTTGTTTCAAGCCTTCAAAAACACTGACCAAAGAACGTCCTGTAGCAAGCATAGGGTCGGCTAAAATTAACGTCTTTCCTTCCAATGATGGTGAGGCGAAGTACTCCACACGAATTTCAAATTCCTCTTCAGTTGTATGATGTCTATAGGCCGAAATAAATGCATTTTCAGCATCATCGAAATAGTTTAATATTCCTGTATGTAATGGAAGTCCGGCTCTTAAAATGGAACATATCACTACATCGTTTTGAGGTAAATCAATGTTTTTCGTTCCAAGCGGGGTTGTTATAGACTCTTTCTCATATTTTAATGATTTACTCATTTCATAAGAAAGCAATTCTCCAATTCGCTCAATATTCTTTCTAAATCGCATCGAATCCTTTTGAATATTTTCATCTCTTATCTGAGCAATGAATTTATTTAACAAGGTGGGCGTTTTATCTAAAATATTGATTTTCATGTTTAAAAAATTTTTGCAAAAATAATTGAATTTAAGGAGATAGGAAAGGATTCTTTTAGAATTAAGGTGATTCAGTCTTTTAATTTTAGAGTGCTTTTCAAAAATTAGATTTATTAATCGGTGCTCGTTTTACAAAATGCCTTAAATTTGCCTAAATTTATTTGTATATGATACAGTCGATGACGGGATATGGGAAATCCATATTGCAACTGCCAACTAAGAAAATCACCATAGAGATTAAATCCTTGAATAGCAAGAATCTTGACTTGAATGTCCGAGTACCTGCATATTACCGAGAGAAAGAACTGGAGATTAGAAAAGGTTTGGCGAAAGTACTTGAACGTGGAAAGATTGATTTTTCAATTTACATCGAAAATAATGGAGTCGAACTGACTTCAAATATCAACGCGAAAGTCGTGAAAGAATACATGAAACAGTTAGGTGAAGTGTATGGTGCAGATGAAACTGAATTGATGAAAATGGCTGTCCGTTTACCAGATGTGTTGAAAACAGAGCGTGAAGAATTGGATGAAGAAGAATGGAACGCTATTTCAAAGGGAATTGATGAAGCTGTAGCAAAGATTTCAACTTATAGAAAAGACGAAGGAGTATCATTAAAAAATGATTTTGAAGTACGAATTTCGAATATTGAATCTTTATTAGAAGAGGTAATCAAAATTGATCCTGAGCGTATTTTGCAGGTAAAGGAACGGCTGAAGAAAGGAATTTCTGAGCTGGAAGCAAAAGTTGATGAAAACAGATTTGAGCAGGAATTGATTTATTATATTGAGAAATTGGATATTACGGAAGAAAAAGTACGTTTGAAAAATCACTTATCTTATTTCATTAAAGAATTGAATTCAAATCAGTCCAATGGGAAGAAGCTAGGATTTATTTCTCAGGAAATTGGTCGTGAAATCAATACGGTTGGATCAAAATCCAATTTTGCTCCAATGCAAAAGTTGGTCGTACAAATGAAAGACGAACTTGAAAAAATTAAAGAACAAAATCTTAATGTGCTATAATTAAATGGAGGGTAAATTAATCGTGTTTTCTGCACCGTCAGGATCAGGTAAAACAACCATAGTACGTCATTTATTAGGATTGGATTTAGGATTGGATTTTTCAATCTCCGCAACTTCAAGAGCATCTAGAGGTAAGGAAGAAGATGGGAAAGATTACTATTTTATTTCTGCAGAACAATTCGAAAATCATATCGCAAACGACGACTTCATTGAATACGAAGAAGTATATACAGATAACTATTATGGAACGTTGAAAAGTGAAGTAGAACGTATCTGGAAACTTGGAAAACATGTGGTTTTCGATATTGATGTTATTGGAGGTTTGAATATCAAAAAGAAATTTCCGGAACAAACATTGGCAATTTTTGTACAACCTCCTTCTATTGAAGAAATGGAACGCAGGCTGCGTGATCGAAACACCGATTCTGAAGAAAAAATTCAGGAACGTGTGGCAAAGGCGAGCAAGGAGCTGAACTATGCGAAAAATTTCGATGTCATTTTAGTAAATGATAATCTGGAAAATGCGAAGAAAGAAGCTGAAGTTATGGTTAAGAAATTTATAGGTTAATATGAAAGTCGGATTGTTTTTTGGGACCTTTAATCCAATTCATATTGGACATCTGATTCTCGCAAATTATTGTGTAGAGTATTCAGATCTGGATGAAGTGTGGTTTGTAATTACTCCAATGAGTCCCTTCAAACAAAAGAAATCTATGCTCAGTAATGTGCACCGATTGGCTCTTGCAAATGTAGCTGTAGAAAACTATCCAAAACTCAAGACCAGTGACCTTGAATTTCAACTGAAACAACCTAACTACACTGTTGATACTTTAGTGCATTTTGAAGAAAAATATCCAAATCACGAGTTTAACTTAATTATGGGTGAGGATAATTTGAAAAGTTTTCACAAGTGGAAAAATTATGAAGTGATTCTGGAGAACTATAAGTTGTATGTGTATCCTAGAGTGCTTTCTGAAACTACACAAACAGAACTTATACAACATAAAAATGTTGTAAAAGTAGACGCACCCGTTATTCAAATTTCATCTACGTTTATTCGAAAAGCAATCAAGGAGGGTAAAAACTGCGAGCCAATGCTTCCACAAGCTGTTTGGAAGTATATTGATGAAATGAATTTTTATAAATCCTAATTTTAGAATAGATTTAACAGCCGAAGACCTGCAAACAATGAACGTGTAATAAAATACGTTGTATATTTGCTCAGCTACTAAGTATGGATAATAAGACCAAAAAAAAAGGAAAATTAAGAGAGAAACTCGTTCATAAATACCGCATGGTAATTTTGAATGAAGATACTTTTGAAGAAAAAATATCCTTTAAACTTACCCGATTAAATGTCTTTATTTTTGGAGGACTATTTTCGATTTTGTTAATCGTTGGAACCATATTTTTAATTGCATTTACACAATTAAGAGAATACATTCCCGGCTATTCTTCAACCAAATTAAAGCGCCAGGCCACAGAATTGGTTTATAAAACCGATTCTTTAGAAGAGGTCATTAAAGTGAATGAAGCTTATATGGATGAAATCCGAGCATTATTAGTAGGGAAAGTAACTGATGTGAATTTTGATAAAGATTCGGTATTGGCAACGATTCAATACGATAAAGATTCCATGCGTTTGATGCCTTCCGATGCCGATTTGGATTTTAGAGCAACCGTTGAAGAAGAAGACAGATATTCATTATTTAATGAAGCTCAATTGGGAAGTGATGTTGTATTTTTCTCTCCGGTTGACGGAACAATTTCAGAGCAATACAGTATAGAAAATAATCATTTAGCGATTGATATCGCAACTGAGATGGGAACACCTGTAAAAACTGTTGCAGACGGAACCGTTTTGTTTGCAGAATGGACTGCAGAAACCGGTCATGTTATTATAATTGAGCATGCCCAAGGGTTTATTTCCGTATACAAGCACAATTCATCATTGCATAAAATGCAAGGAGATCTGGTGGTTTCCGGAGAAGTAATTGCTTCAGCTGGAAATACAGGAGAATTTAGCACAGGACCCCATTTGCATTTCGAATTGTGGAATCAGGGATACGCAGTAAATCCAGCTAATTATATAGATTTTGAGTAGTTTGAAGATAAAGTCGACATTGGCAAAGCCTCTTGCTAAGTTCGTAGCGAGGAGTGTCTATAGAAAGAGTAGGGAAGCGGTAAAAACGCAAGACAAAGTATTTAAGAATTTGATTTCTGAAGCTGAACATACAGTTTTTGGAAAGGATCATGACTTTCAAAATATCAACACCTACGAAGATTTTAAAAAGCGCATACCAATTCGGGATTATGAAGGTTTAAGACCTTATATCGATCGAGTTGTAGCCGGTGAAAAAGATATTCTTTGGAAAGGTCAGCCGCTCTATTTTGCTAAAACCTCTGGGACTACATCAGGATCTAAATACATCCCAATTTCAAAAGAATCTATGCCGACACATATTTCAGCAGCTAAGAATTCTATGTTGCTGTATGTGAACGAAACAAAAAAGTCTAGATTTCTTGACGGGAAAATGATTTTCCTTCAGGGAAGTCCTGAGATGGGTGAAAAAAACGGTGTAAAAACGGGACGTTTGTCCGGAATATCAGCGCATTATGTACCGAGTTATTTACAGACAAACAGATTACCGAGCTGGGACACAAATTGCATTGAAGACTGGGAGACAAAAGTTGAGGCTATTATTGATGAAACCATCAATGAGGATATGCGTTTGATAGGCGGAATTCCATCATGGGTTCAGATGTACTTTGAACGAATAGTAGAACGAACTGGAAAAAAAGTGGGAGAAGTATTCCCGAATTTTGAGTTGTTTATCTACGGAGGAGTGAATTATGAGCCTTACCGAAATAAATTTGAACAATTGATAGGTAGAAAAATCGATGCAATTGAGTTATATCCTGCTTCGGAAGGGTTTATGGCCTATCAGGACAGTCAGACTGAAAAAGGCATGTTACTCTGTGTGGATAGTGGTATTTTTTATGAGTTTATTCCTGCGGAGGAATTCTTCGACAAGAATCCAACGCGGTTAACTATTAAAGATGTTCAGATTGGTCTGAATTATGTGATAATTTTGAATACTACAGCGGGACTTTGGGGATACAATATTGGAGATACCATTGAATTTACTTCTTTAAATCCGCCAAGGATAACTGTTACAGGCCGCATAAAACACTTCATTTCTGCCTTTGGAGAACATGTAATTGGGAAGGAAGTTGAAAATGCAATAAATACTCACACTGCGGGAACTGAAATTCAAGTGAACGAATTTACAGTCGCACCCCAAATCACCCCTGAAGAAGGATTGCCTTATCACGAATGGTTTGTGGAGTTTGAAACTGTTCCTGAAAATCTTGAGGAATTAGCGCAAAAGATTGATGCAGAGATGCAGCAGCAGAACACCTATTACTTCGATTTAATTGAAGGAAAAATTTTACAACCGCTGAAGATAACTCCAATTGCAAAAGGAGGATTTAATGCCTATATGAAATCGATAGGAAAGTTAGGCGGACAAAATAAAGTGCCGCGCTTAGCCAACGATCGAAAAATTGCTGATGAACTGACAAAATTCAAGGCATTATGAAAATTATTTCGACAAACATAGGAGAACACTTAAAAATTGAATACAAAGGGAAAATCATAGAAACAGGGATTTTTAAAAAACAGATTTTTGAACCTATATTTTTAGGCGAAGAAGATGTTGAAGGAGATGCTGTTGTAGATCGAAGACATCACGGAGGAATTGACCAGGCCGTGTATGCATATGCCGAAGAGCACTATCATTTTTGGCGCAAAAGATTCCCTGACGCTGATTGGGAATATGGAATGTTTGGAGAAAATTTGACGGTATCCGATTTGGAAGAAACCGAAATCCATGTCGGAGATACCTATAAAGTGGGAGAAGTGATTATTGAAGTCACAAAACCTCGTGAACCCTGTATGAAATTAGAACTGCGATTTGGGACTCAAAAAGTATTGAAGGACTTCTGGAATTCATCAAAAAGTGGGATTTACTTTAAGGTGTTACAAACTGGAGCTGTGCAGGAAGGGGATGAATTCGAGCTTGTGAAGCGCGACGAATCTAAGCCTACAATTGCAGAAGTTTATGATACGTTAAAGCCTTAAGTTAAGAAATACGTAATTAAGATTGGATTTTCAGTTGGTTGTTTATCCTAGATCATTTTTCATAAAATCGTATAAATAGATACCATAAAAAAAGAGCCGGAAATTAATTCCCGACCCTTCTATGACTTGACAAACAAGCTATTTCTTGTCCTTCATAAGGTCTCTGATCTCGGCAAGTAACTCTTCTTGAGTTGGGCCTTTTGGTGCTTCTGGAGCAGGTTCTTCTTTCTTCTTCATTTTATTGATTCCTTTTACAAGCATAAACATTACAAACGCAACAATAATAAAGTCGATCACATTTGTCAAGAAATCCCCGTAAAGTACAGCAACTTCTCCAGTTACTTTTCCTGCTTCATCCATTGTTCCTTCTTCTAGGATCCATTTGAGGTCCTTGAAATCTGATTTGAAGATCATTCCAATTAAAGGTGAAACAATTCCTCCCGTAAATGAAGTAACAACACTTTTAAACGCAGCACCCATTACGAAACCAATTGCAATGTCAACAAGGTTTCCCTTCATTGCAAATTCCTTAAATTCTTTAAGCATTCCCATAAGTAAAATTTGATTAGTTGATTGACTTACAGCTAATTTAAATAAAAAAAGTGGATTTTTTATAAGAAGTTTCTGTGAACTCTTTGGGATATAATGGTCAAGAGTTCATAAGGAATGGTGTTGATGCGTTGAGCCAGATCATTTAAATGCTCCTGATCTTTAAAAATGGTCACAGTGTCTCCTTCTGAACAATTGATATCGGTAACATTCACCATAATCATGTCCATACAGACGTTTCCAATTATTGGAGCCTTTTGATTATTGATGTATACATAGCCTTTTCCATCTCCGAATGCTCGTACATAACCATCGGCATGACCAATTGGAATTGTTGCTGTTTTTACTGAAGTTTCAGCTTTAAATGCTCTGTTGTAACCAACCGATTCTCCTTTTGAAACTTCATGGATTTGAGAAATAACAGAATGCAGTGAAATTACATTTTTTAATTGCTTTGTGAATGCCGGATCATTTCCAAAGCCATAAAGACCTATTCCTAACCGAACCATATCAAAGCTACCCTCTTCTGCGTAATTCAAAATACCTGAAGTGTTCAGCATGTGCTTCATTGGAGCAAATGGAAGTGACGCATCTAACTGTCTTGCAACCGATTTGAATTTTGAAATTTGTTGCAGTGTAAATTCTTTTTCGTTCAAATCTTCACTTGCCGCAATATGACTAAAGACCGAAAGGATTTTCAAGCGTTTGGAATCGTTAATTTTAGTCAGAACTTCATTTGTTTCAGAAGGAGAAAATCCTAAACGATTTAATCCAGTGTTGAATTTTAAATGACACGGGAATTCTGAAATACAATGCACGTTGCAATAATTCAGAATGTCATCTAGTAAGGCTTTAGAATAAATGCTGGGTTCTAAATGGTATTTTGCGATTTCTTCAATGGAAGAAAAATGGGGATGCAATACTAAGATGGGTGTTTCAATACCGCTTTCTCTTAACGCAATTCCTTCATCAGTATAGGCTACCGCAAGATAATCGACTTTGTCTTTCAACAATGAAGCAACTTTTAGAGCATCCAAGCCATACCCAAACGCTTTAACCACTACCAGGGTTTTGGTAGACGATGGGACTTTAGATTTAAAGAAATTTAAATTGTATTCCAGTGCCGAAGCATCTATGTCCAGTCGTGTGACGTGGTTATTGGTTTTCATTTTTAGAATCAACCTTGTTTTCCTGTTCTTGTTTGATGGCTTTAAAATATGCTGCCCTGCTCAAAGGTTCGTATTCCTGTGTTTCTCCAAGTAAAACTAAATCCTCTCCTGCGGCTGTTCTATGACTGTAATGCGCCAGATTACCTGTTCTTGTGCATACGGCATGAACCTTAGTTACATATTCTGCTGTTGCCATTAAAGCAGGCATTGGTCCGAACGGATTGCCTTTAAAATCCATGTCCAGTCCTGCTACAATAACGCGAACACCTCTATTGGCTAAATCGTTACAAACTGCGACTATTTCATCGTCAAAAAACTGCGCTTCATCAATTCCTACAACATCAACATCAGTCGCTAATATCCGAATATTTCCTGAAGAAGGAACCGGCGTAGAACGAATCTCATTTGCGTCATGTGAAACTACTTTTTCATCATCGTAACGAACGTCTATTGCTGGCTTAAAAATCTCGACCTTTTGCTTGGCAAATTGTGCGCGTTTAAGACGTCTGATAAGTTCTTCAGTTTTACCAGAAAACATAGAGCCGCAAATTACTTCTATCCAGCCAAATTGTTCAGATTGATTTACAGTATTTTCAAGAAACATTTTGTATTTTCACGATTGAAGGGTTCATTTTTAATCTCATTCCCCAAAAACGAAAGTTCAATTTTTCAGATTATTTGTATACATTCGTTTTTAGATTTTCCAAGCAAATTTTCGGCTTTGGAGTCCTTACAAATTTATTAAAAATAATACAGGATTAATTAAATACCACAGCAACTTATGCACAAAAAATTAGAAGGCGAATTAGTGAGTTTGGCTCACAGCATTTTACAGATGAAAAACAGAGATAATGTGTATGCTTTGCACGAAAGGGCCGCAAAAATTTATGAGCAATTATCAGTGTTGAAGTTTGTGGAAGATTATATAGGAACTACGCCGGATTTGAAGGAGTCACGTGAGGAAATACTGGCAAAAGTTATTGATGCCAGTGAGCGTTCTGAGAGCGACATTTCCGAAGGTGTTAAGGGGGTAACTACGCAAATTGAAGAAGTAGTTCAGCCAGTAGAGAAAGAGGAAATGGAAATTGAAATGGTTGTCGAATCTAAAGAGGAAATTATAGTAGAAGCACCTATGGAAGATGCGTCTGAAGTTGTTGATGAAACTCCAGAGGTAAAAGGGGAAATTTCTGAAGAGACCGTAGAGAAAATTTTTGGTACTCCTGATGTCATGGCTAAAAATGACCCGAAGGATGTGGGACAAGTACAGCTGACATTGGATGAAGAGATCAAAGAGGCAATTTCAGCCGATTTGGCGACTTCAATGTTTGAAACTGCTACTAAAGAAACACCTGTCTTTGTCAAGCCTGAAACGACAAAAAAACGTTCAATTAATGAGGCGGTGCAATCGCAAAATCTCCAAATTGGTTTGAATGATCGAATCGCTTTTGTAAAGCATTTATTTGATGATAGCCAGGAAGATTTTAATCGTGTTGTTTCACAATTAAATTCCTTTACTACAGAACAAGAGGCCAAAGAATTTGTTGAAAACTTTGTCAAACCTGATTATAATTGGGAAGGGAAAGAAGAATATGAAGAACGACTTGTCGTCTTAATAGAACGCAAGTTTGCCTAGACGTGTAAATTGAACTTTTCTGAAATGACATTCATTAGGAAATCAGATTTAAAAGTCCATTTCCTTTCTCGAAATAGCTTAAAAGCCCTAACTTTGATGTTGCTTAAAAAAGTGCTTTTTAAGCTTAACTATTTTATACTTCAATAAAATGCAAGCAGAGACAACCAACTATATATTTTGTATGAAGTGGGGAACTTTATACGGACCTGAGTACGTGAATCGTTTGTACTCAATGGTAAAAAGAAATTTGACTTACGATTTTAAAATGGTGTGCTTTACCGATGACAATACTGGAATTATCGATGAAGTACAATGTTTCCCGATACCCGAATTAGAGATCCCGAATGGTCCAGAACGAATGTGGAAAAAATTGACAACCTTAAAAGCTGATTTGTACGGTTTGGAAGGAAGAGCTTTATTCCTGGATTTGGATATTGTTATAGTAGATAATATCGATTGCTTTTTCGAGGTAGAAGGCGAATTCAGAATTATAAAAGACCATAGCTGGCGTTCCTGGAGAATTACTGGAAACTCTTCTGTATACAGATTCGATATTGGAAAACACGGATATGTGTTTGACGATTTCATAAATAATTATGAGCATGAAATGGGTAAACATAGAAACGAACAGGAATATTTAACACACGCTATTAACGATAAAGGAAAGCTACAATACTGGCCAAAGGAATGGTGCCCTAGTTTTAAATATGATTGTGTTTCAAGATTTCCGTTGGCATTCTGGAAAAAGCCAACAATCCCTGAAGGTGCAAAGATTATCATCTTCCATGGAGAAATTAATCCTCATAAGGCTATTAAAGGTGGTCGGGGAAAATGGTACAGATACGTTCAGCCTGCCCCTTGGGTCGCAGAATATTGGAATTAATAAAAAAGCCGCTTCATTTGAAGCGGCTTTTTCGTGTGTGTTAATTGAATTATTTTGTGGCAAAAGTATAGGTTACACCAATATTCAACCCAAAAGAAGAATATGGGACACTTTGACCAAGTTTGACAGATGGATCTGTGTTATTGTTTGGAATTTCATCAACGAATTCCGAAGTTCTTGTATAGCCATCAGGAAGATTGTCTAAGCTGTAATAATCAGGCACTGCTATCGTTCCATCAGGCAATAAGATATCAGTGTTGAAGGCTGTGATTTCAGAGTCTTTTCTTTTCACGCTAATTCCCATATATTCAGCTTCTACAAATAAATCAAAGTTTCCTCCAATGGAGTGTTTGTATCCAAAAGCACCAACGAAACCTAATGGTAATTTTCCGTGATAATCTTCAGTGTAGTTCGTTTGTGAATATGATCCTGAAGGCAATCCTAACATGGCAGCTTCATCATCTGTGAAGACCTGCATTTTAGAAGCTACAGCTTCAGTTTTTCCACCTAATTTTAAAAGTGCTCCAAATCGTCCGTATAAATGATCTGTAAATTTGTATACAACAGATGGAGAAAATCCAAATGCTCGTGCTCGAGCGACAGCTTCAGCTTCTAATCCAGGCACATGTACTCCCATTACCGTTTGGTCTGCTCCGTGTAAATAGCTAAACCCTAAGTCGATTCCAAATGTGTCATTGAAGAAATATCCAGCTCTCAATTGAACATTCAATCCTTCACCATAACTTCCGTATGAATTTGATGTTACTGAAGGGGATATGACTTCTCCTAGTTTTTGTTCAGCACTTCCAATTGCATATCCAACACTAGGGGTTATATAGAACTGTGCACTTGTAATATTAATCGCAAAAAAAGCGACAAACAGGGTTAAATATATTCTCATAAATGTGTGGTTTTAATTAAGCGTTAAAAATACACTTAATGACCACACTCTAATCTGGGATAATCATTTCTGATGAATTGGTAACAAATGAAGAAGATGACAAGAAATTATTTAAGACAGTCAACTCTTTTTTTTGTATTTCCAACTAAAACTTCGTTCTCATTGATAATAACCGGACGCTTTAAAAAGGTGTATTCATCTAAAATGAGTTGTCTGTAGTCTTTTTCTTCCAGAATTTGATTTTTTAAATCCATTTGTTTGTACTTTTTAGCTCTCCTGCTAAATAGCACTTCATAGCTGTTAGTTTTAGCGTGTAATTCTTCCAGCTGTTGAACTGTTATAGGGTTTTCTTTAATCTCCTGAAGCTGAAAACCTGTTGTATCCATTTCTTTTAGAATCCTCCTACAAGTATCGCAAGTTTTTAGATAATATATTTTCTTCATTGAACGATTTGAATTTGAATGGTAAAAATAGAATCTTTTATTTTAAATTTGGAAAAAGTCAAACTAACTGTTTTCATGAATATTTTTGTAATAATCACTAGTCTGATTGTTTTATCGGCAATCTTTGGATACATCAACGTCAAATTTTTAAAGTTGCCAACAACCATTGGATTAATGGTGGTTACTATAGCATTTACCTTACTGGTATTGCTCACTAGTGTTTTTAATGATACACTACTCAATCAGGAAATTTTATTGGTCTCTAAAATCGACTTTAAAGCGGTGTTGCTGGATGTAATGTTGAGTTTTTTGTTATTTGCAGGAGCTTTACATACCAATTTTCAACAGTTAAAAGTTCATCGAAAACCTATTTTGACTTTTGCTACATTTAGCACGCTGATATCGACTCTGCTGGTCGGCGTATTTACGTATTATTTGTTACCGTTTTTAAATATGGAGGTAGATTTTATCTACTGTTTACTTTTTGGGGCATTGATTTCCCCAACAGATCCAATTGCAGTACTTGGAATATTGAAACAGGTAGGAGCGCCAAAAAAAATAGAAACGAAAATTGTTGGGGAGTCCTTGTTCAACGACGGCGTAGGAGTAGTTGTTTTTCTCGCTTTGTATGAAATTGCCAGCGGAGGGGTTGAGGTTTCAGTCATGCACATTGCTAAAATGTTCGTAGTTGAAGTCGGAGGTGGAATCGCTCTGGGAGTGCTTTTGGGATATGTCACATATAGATTGATGAAATCGATAAACAACTATGAAATTGAGGTTATATTAACTATTGCTGCTGTAATGGGTGGGACTGTTCTTGCTCAGCATCTGCATATTTCAGCACCACTTGCCATGGTCACTGCCGGATTGATTATTGGAAACGACAGAGTGCGCGAATCCACAATGAGCGATACAGTTGAATTGTACGTAGACAAATTTTGGGAGCTCGTCGATATACTTTTAAATTCCATTCTTTTTGTACTTATAGGAATGGAGATTCTTGTGCTGACTTTTGACAAAGACTATGTCGTAGCCGGTTTGTTATCTATCGGACTTATTTTACTTGCAAGATATATGTCTTTATTTACACCAATTAAATTGTATTCCAAAAAGCTGGATTTCGTTCCGCATACGGATTTGATTATGACTTGGGGAGGACTTCGCGGAGGAATATCCATTGCATTGGCCTTATCTCTAACCGATTCAATGCACAGGGAATTATTCTTGGTGATTACCTATATAGTTGTCGTTTTTTCAATTGTGGTGCAGGGCCTTACCGTTGGAAAACTAATTAAAAAATTAATAAAATCTGACGAGTCAGAATAAAATATCAAAAGCATGAAATTCAATACCAAAACGATACATGGGGGACAAAAACATGACCCATCAACTGGAGCAGTTATGCCTCCTATTTATCAGACTTCAACCTATGCACAGTCATCCCCCGGAGCGCATAAAGGTTACGAATATTCCAGAACAGCGAATCCGACCAGAACCGCATTAGAAAATGGATTGGCAAGTATTGAAAATGGGCAGTTCGGACTGGCCTTTGGTTCTGGGTTAGCAGCTATTGATTGTGTTATGAAATTATTGAAACCTGGCGATGAGGTGATTTCTACGAATGATTTATATGGAGGTTCTTATCGTATTTTCACCAAGGTATTTGAAAATTATGGAATTAAATTTCACTTTGTGGGTATGGATGCACATTCGGATGTGACCTCTTATATTAATGAAAATACAAAATTGTTGTGGGTTGAAACACCAACAAACCCAATGATGAATATTATTGATATCAAAAGACTTAGTGAGATTGCAAAAAAGCATCATTTATTGCTAGCTGTTGATAATACCTTTGCTACACCTTATTTGCAAAGACCTCTGGATTTAGGGGCTGATATTGTGATGCACTCTGCAACTAAATATCTAGGCGGACATTCAGATGTGGTAATGGGGGCGCTTGTTGTGAATTCAAAAGAATTAGCTGATCAGTTGTATTTTCTTCAGAACGCATGTGGTGCAATTTGTGGTCCAATGGATAGTTTTTTAGTCTTACGAGGTTTGAAAACTCTACACGTACGTATGCAAAGACATTGTGAGAATGGAGCCACAATTGCAAATTTTTTAAAGACACATCCAAAGATTGAAAAGGTATATTGGCCAGGGTTTGAAGATCACCCAAATCATGAAGTTGCCAAAGCTCAAATGGATAATTTTGGAGGGATGGTTTCATTTGTAACCAAAGGTAATCGTATGGAAGATGCTTTTAAGATTGTTGAAACCCTAAAAGTTTTTACACTTGCTGAATCATTAGGAGGTGTGGAATCTTTATGCGGGCATCCAGCAAGTATGACTCACGCTTCAATTCCAAAAGAATTGCGCGAAAAAACGGGTGTTGTTGATGCCTTAATTCGTTTAAGTGTTGGGATTGAAGATGAAGATGATTTGATTGCCGATTTAGACAATGCTTTAAAATTAATTTAGGTAATATACATATCCAATATGCACAAATAAACTCCAGTCATTGAACTTATTGGCAGGATCATCACGTGCGTCTAATCCATCAATCCAGTTTGAAAAATAATAACGCCATCTCGATTCGATGAATAAATCGGCGTATTCTCCTACGGCATATCGGGTTCCTACACTCCAGGTAACAGATGTAGTAATTCCAGGTTTAATTTTTGTAGTGCCAGGTTCAGCCCATTTTGGATAAAAAACACTGGGATCTTGCTCCCAGTCACCTAGGTCTGACGACAAATCTGCGTCGTAATAATTTAACCAGAATCCAAAACCTACAAATGGAGACCATTTGATATCTGGTAATCTACGAGAACCAAAATCTACAACATCTACCCAGTGGAACTCCATTTGAGCACCTCCATTTAAAACATTGGAAACTCCATGCATGGCTCTCAATTGCTCTCCTTCACGAGAATCTTTTTCAGCCCATTTCCCGTGATGGTCTAATTTTGCTCTGAGGTAAGATAATTCCAATCGTAAACGAGCGTGTTCTGAAAAGTAAGATGTACGTTGATTCCAACGGTAACGATAATCTGTAAAATTCAAATAATACACGGCGCCTATTCCGAAACCTGTATTACCCGCTCCACTACTTTGGAATTCGTGACGCTCACCAAAATCGGTACTAAAAGAAGATAATCCAAGTATGAATCCTACTTCATGACTTTCTTTGTCCTGAGCATAGCTCATAACAGATGAAACCAGGAATAGAATTCCAGTGATTGTTATTTTTTGTAGGTGATTCAAAATGAGGATTTTCGGGTTATGTATTTAATGTCAAATATAGTAAAAATCAATTTGAACTTACATGAAAGTTCTGATCCAGATCCCAGTTGGCTCGAAGCGTAACAACTTCATCGAAGTAAATGGTTCTTTCAGGTTGTCGTTTTTCTAAAAAGTTACCAGTATCCCATTTTCCATTGTGATTCTCATCGATGGTGACACGAATTAAGAAATCTCCCGGATTCAAATATTCAAATTTTAAGGTTCCTGGTCCTGATATTCGTTTCGTTCTCAGGAGGTTTTCTTTAGGGTCCAGAATCTCAACAATAAAGGAAGACTCTATATCACTAGTAAGGTTCAGAATAATGTTACCATAGTCTTCCGGAGTTTTAGTGGAAATGGCATAAGCCAGCGAATCACTGTACTGACCGAACATGTTTTTAATGAATCTCGGTTGAATTTCAATTTCATAACGCTTGTCAAATTTCTGTTCAAAATTCAGGTAAATCTTGTTTTTTGCTTCGGACATGTAGGTTTCGAAGGCCACTTCTACTGAGTCGGAAACAATTTTAATTTTTTCGAAATCAAATCGTTCAATCGGTGTATTCGTATTGATTTGAAATGTGTCTAAAGGATTCAAAACTTTTGTCGTGTTCACAGAAACTACCAGAGAATCTGTTTTCTTTGTTCTTTTATTTAATGTCAGATTTTCGAGATAATCCCCTTTGGAAACTTCAAAATACAAAGAGTCCGATTCAAAAGGTGTATGCCAAAAATGAATTGTGTCCTTTACAGGGTCTAAATTGTAATGGTATTGGAAATCTTCCGGAGTGTCTGATAGAATTTGAATGTTCAAGTCTTTGGCATCTCCTTTAAATCCGAAAATAGCATGACTGTTTGTTACTTCCTTTGGTTTGATAACAGCCAACTCTGGGATTTCCTTGAATAAATGGAAATTATAAATCTGATCTGTAGGAATTGTAATGGTATCTTCTACATAACCAATCAGGTCCGATTCCGGGTTGTACATTTTGTCATTATTTCCGTCTTGCAAAGCAATAAGCAAATATTTTCCACCTCTTAAATTTGTCAGATTGTACAATGTTGTATCCAAGGTATTGGCAATATAACGCGGTTTTTCTTTATAGATAATAGAATCGGTGTAGATTGAATCATAAGCGTAAAGCATCACATCAATATTCGAAACAGGTTCCTTTACTTTAGGATTCGTTATTTCACCTCTAACTTCAAGCGAATCGATATAATCACCTGTAGAAAATACATATTTGAAGTTCCCTAATAAATTTCCTTCATTATTGTCAATGATAGCATTTCCGAAGTTATATTGATAGGTCATATTTTCGGCTAGGGTATCTAATATTTTGATTGAAATATATTTACTCGCGGTTCCAAGAGGTGTGATTTCAGGTTCGTGTTTTTGGGGAGGGGAAATCACCAAATTGGATTTTAAATCGTCTAATTTGATAAATTCATCGAAATAAATACGAATCTTTTTTCCCTCAAAATTAATATTCTCTGGTTTAGGAATTGCCTTTACCAAAACCGGAGGTAAGGTGTCTTTTGCACCTCCAATTGGAGTGCCTCTACGCGCACAATTCGTATATAAACTCGAAATAAAGACTAATACAATAAGAAGAGTCAGTGTTTTTCTCATAAAATGAATTTGCTACAAAATAACGATTTATTTATGAATTAATCGATAGTGTAAATGCTCAGATTCTGATGTTATTGTTAATTGGTATAAGACATGGTAGCAAGACTCATTTTAAATAGTTTCACCTTTTCAAAAGCATGAAAACAGGCTTCTACAGTGGCACCGGTAGTAACGATATCGTCTATGAGCAGCACATGTTTGTTTTCAAAAACTACGGGATCTTTTACATAGAACGTTGTGCTTACATTTGACCAACGTTCGACACGGAATTTTCGTGTTTGTGTTTTTGTTGATGCAATTCTTATGAGATTGTCAGGCAGGTATGGAATGTTCAATTCCTTTGAAAGTGTTTTTCCAAATAAAGTAAGCTGGTTATAACCCCTTTCTTTGAGTCGTTTTTTGTGTAAAGGAACAGGAACAATCGCATCTATATTTTTAAATCGATTGCTTTGTTTTAGATCTTGAGCCATCCAAACACCTAAAATCTGGCCAATTTTTTCCTTATTTCTATATTTTAAATGATGCATTAATTCTTGTATTGGACCTTTTTTAGAGAAGTATAGTAAAGAGGTAGCTTCTTCGATTGGAATGCGACCGTAGAAGCTTTTTTCAACTTTGTTCGACTTGAGATTTGTATAATTTGTAAAAGGTAAATCGTGTCGGCAACAGATACAGATACCCTCATTGTTTGTAGAAATTGTTGTGTTGCAACAAAAACAAGTTTCAGGATAGAACACTGAAAGAATTTCTTTCAAAATTTTCATAGGTTTTTCTTCTTAAGATACAATTTTGTCCTTTATCTTAATTAAGAATTGAAAATTTGACGCTTTCAGAAAGGAATTCTTAATGAAAATCAACGATACAGGTTAAAAAAATCAATAAAAATTATTATTTCGAGTTATTATACTTTAATTTTGCAAAACAACGTTATAAAAGTAAATAGAACCCTATGGAAGCAGCAAAAAGTAATAATAAAAATATTGTAATAGGACTAGTAGTAGTTTTGGTTGCATTGGTTATATACTTAGTGTACAGCAATCAGCAACACAATGAGCTAACAAATGAAATTGAACAAGAAAAAGTAGAAGTCGGAGTACAATTAGACAGTATGATTGTTAAGTACGAAGATGCTATTTCAGAAAATACCTCCATGCGTCAGGAGTTAGAATTTGAAAGAGACCGTATCATGGTTCTACGTGATTCTTTGAGAGAAACAAAAGCAACTGATTATGCGACCATTTCTAGATTGAGAAGAAGAATTGCTCAATTAGAAGAAACAAACAGAAAATTATTCCGTTTGAATGATTCTTTGACCGGGAAAAACAGAGAGTTGACGAGAGATCTTGATTTGGCAACGACTAAAATTGAAGAGGAAGTTGCTAGAGTGGATACATTAACTCAGGAAAATCTTAATTTATCTGCGAAGGTTGAAATCGGACAAATGTTAAAAATTAAAAACGCTAAAGTTTTGGCAATGCGTCAAAAGAATAACGGGAAATACGTTGAAACAAAGCGTTCAAAATACACGGATGCATTTAGAGTTAACTTTACAATAGATGCAAATGCAATCACTGAAAAAGGAGAAAAATCTGTATATGTGCAGTTGATCGATGCTGCCGGAAATGTAGTAGTTTCTCAAGGTGAAGTTCAAATGCCAGCCAGTATGGTTGCTTATAGCGATATGACAACAGTTGACTATGCTAACCAAGAAGTTGATGTAATTTCTTTGGTTGAAGTGAACAGAGAAGAAATCTCAAATGGAGAATATACCGCCAATGTTTATATTGAAGATTATTTTGTTGCAGGTACAAAAATCACTTTAAAATAAATAGGTAACTTCAATTAGTATTAAATTTAATGTTTATTAGGTGGAAATAGCGAAGGTTATTTCCACTTTTTTAATTTTATTAAGAATAAATCCTTTACTATTTTTGCAGAATGGCAAATCAAGAAGATAAATTTAAAAAAGTAGTTTCGCATGCTAAGGAGTACGGATATGTATTTCAGTCAAGTGAAATTTATGATGGATTGAGCGCAGTTTATGATTACGCTCAAAATGGAGTAGAATTAAAGAAAAATATCCGCGATTACTGGTGGAAAGCAATGGTGCAAATGCATGAAAATATTGTAGGCCTTGATGCTGCAATTTTTATGCATCCAACTACTTGGAAGGCATCAGGCCATGTAGATGCTTTCAATGATCCTTTAATTGATAATAAAGATTCAAAAAAGAGGTACAGAGCCGATGTTCTTATTGAAGACTATGTTGGAAAACTGGATCTTAAAATTGAAAAGGAAGTAAAAAAGGCTGCAAAGCGTTTTGGAGATACTTTCGATAAAGAACAATTTTTAGCGACAAATCCTCGAGTTCTAGGATATAAAGAAAAAGGAGATGCGATATTAAAACGCATGGGGCAATCTTTGGAAAAGGAAGATTTGGCCGATGTGAAAGCTTTGATTGAAGAACTCGGCATTGTTTGTCCATTATCGGGATCTAAGAATTGGACAGAGGTAAAGCAATTCAATTTGATGTTTGGAACGAAATTAGGTGCATCAGCAGATTCTGCCATGGACTTATACTTGCGCCCGGAAACAGCTCAGGGAATCTTTGTAAACTTTCTGAATGTTCAAAAAACGGGTCGTATGAAAATTCCTTTTGGAATCGCTCAGACTGGTAAGGCTTTCAGAAATGAGATTGTAGCGCGACAGTTTATTTTTAGAATGCGTGAATTTGAGCAAATGGAAATGCAATTCTTTGTTCGTCCTGGGACACAAAAAGAATGGTATGAGCAATGGAAAGAAACACGTTTAAAATGGCACTTATCCTTAGGAATGGGAGAAGAATTATACCGTTTCCACGACCATGAAAAATTAGCTCACTATGCAGATGCAGCAGCTGATATCGAATTCAGATTCCCATTTGGATTTAAAGAATTGGAAGGAATTCACTCAAGAACTGACTTCGATTTGTCGAGTCATGAAAAATTCTCTGGAAAGAAATTACAATACTTCGATCCAGAAATCAACGAACGTTATGTGCCTTATGTTGTTGAAACATCAATTGGTTTAGACCGTATGTTCTTAGCTGTTTTCTCAAACTCATTGCAAGAAGAAGAATTAGAAAACGGAACTTCAAGAACAGTTTTAAAATTACCTGCGGTACTTGCTCCAACTAAGGCAGCAGTGTTACCATTGGTGAAGAAAGACGGATTGCCAGAGGTTGCTCGTAAAATTGTAGAAGACTTGAAATGGGATTTCAATGTTGCTTACGATGAAAAGGATGCTGTTGGAAGACGATACCGTCGTCAAGATGCTGCAGGAACACCTTTCTGTATTACAGTAGATCATGATACTTTAAACGATAATGCTGTTACCATTCGTCACAGAGACACTATGGAACAAAAAAGAGTTCCTATTGCTGATTTAAAAGCAATGATTAAGGAAGAAGTAGATGTAAAAACATGGTTAATGAAAATGTAACCATTTGTTATAAGATTAAAAAAGCCCGACCGCACAGGTTGGGCTTTTTTATTAAAATCGTTTACCGAAGGTGAGACCGAATCTCGGAACCGCTTCAATAGAGTTATCATTAAAGAGATTTCGGCCAATGCCTCCATAGAATTCGAAGGCAAAACCTCTTTTGGTTAGAAATTTTCCTCCATAGGCAACTCCTAAAGCAAAGAATCTTGTGTTCGGTTTTTTTCCAAAGTAGAGTCTCTAATAAGGAGTTGTTGCAAATCGGAAGTTGCAATCGTCATCAATAGCAAACATTACATCAACTCCGAAAGATGACTCTTCGTTGATGAGGTATTCATATCCAATTTCTTGCATACCTGTAATGAGGTAAACAGCGTTTAATTTGATTTCATTTTTTTGCCGTCTGTTCGCTCTCTTGAGCAAACAGTGCAATGCTAAACAAGAATAAAATTGCGGTTAGTTTGAAGTTGTTCATGTGTGTTTTTTAAAAAGAGTATAAAATAAAACCAAATTAAAAATGAACAAGTAAATATTTAAAAATTAACTATTTATGAAGTAGTTGATTTTAAAAGGATAAAAGATGCTTTTTTTGAAAGAAATTTTTACTGTTTTATGATAAAAATTAAAGCTCTTCAAAAGTCGAATAAAACTCTTGCCATGCCCACCAGGACGCCAGATAAGAGCGCGGCGCTGAAAGTTTATTCCCTGCATTTGGTCCGTTTATAGCTATTCCAAATACATTGTACTCAGAACCCGCAGCATCTTTCATAATTACAGGAAATTTGTTTTGAACTGGTGTGAAAGAATCGGATACTTCCGTTTCAAAGGCTGTTATAAAACGATATGTCTGACTCCCAAAAACAAGTACTTTTTTGGAACCAATTATTTGGTTGTAGACTTTGATGGTGTCGTCATAATTTTCAAATCCTATTACGCTTACAGAAGTTCCGCTTACATCACTTTCATTTAAAATTCCATAAACACGTTCGTCGGTTCCGAAGTCGTCCGACTTTCCCTTTGTACTTTCAGATTTTGATGAAACACTATTGGATGCAAAGACCAAGGCGTCTGGAAAATGTGTTTTCACAATTTGCCAGTTGGTTTCAACCATAGGAAGTGTTTTTGGAGATTGGTTGACATAGGGCCCTTTTACATAGGTAATAAGCATTTGAGTCCAGTACGAATTCGAATTGATGTCTTTTACAATCACATTCTCATTTTGGCGGTATCCGCTCGCTACCAAAGAAATATTCGAAGCACCATTTTTATTTTCAGTGCATAAGGTGCTTTCTGTGACAGGGCAATAGCTAATTCCGAAGGCAATACCATCAGCTTCATCGTTTACAACTTCAAAGGGCGCAATGAACTTTAGTGGGTATGCTTTAATTGTGGTATTAAAGCTAACGAGTATTAATTGGTCATCATCGTTTAGTCCTTCAATTTCCTGAACAGATTGCATAGCTGGGCTGTCTGCAAAAGGAAAAGGATTGTCGCTGCCCGTTATTTCAGAAACAGGAATAGTCCATGAATTTGTACTTCCGTTATTGTTATTAGAATCGTCAGGGGGAGTTAACGAATCATCTCCTTCACCACCGCAAGATTGCAGAAAGAGAAGCATAAAAATCAGTATTAAATAGCTTTGGCGCATAAAAAAAGCTTTCAATCTAAGTCGACTGAAAGCTTTAATACTTACAAAAAGTTTTTTTATGAAAATAGTTTCACAATATCATTTCCGTTGGCCAGAATTAATAAAGCGATTAAGATCAAGAATCCTGTCATTTGTGCATATTCCATAAATTTGTCGCTTGGTTTTCTTCCCGTAATCATTTCATACAAGGTGAATACTACATGACCTCCATCCAATGCTGGAATTGGTAATAAGTTCATAAATCCAAGCATGATAGAAAGGAATGCGGTAATCCCCCAGAAAGCTTGCCAGCTCCAAGTTGAAGGGAAAATACTTCCAATAGCAATAAATCCTCCAATACTAGTCGCACCCTTTTTGGTGAATACATATTTAAACTGGGTGATGTAATCTTTTAAAGTCCAGTAGGCCATGGAAGAACCTTTTGAAAGACTTTCTCCGAAAGAGAATTCTGCGTGACTTACATCAACTCCTCTCATCGTATAGTTTGAAACGCCAATTCTTCGTTCTTCATTTGGAGTCACTTCAATTGATTCTGAAATGCCGTTTCTATCGACTAAAACAGTAATGGTTCCTTCTGAATTTTGAACTAATTGGGTGAATTCTTGCCAGTAGGTCAATGAATCTCCGTTAACAGCAATAATTCTATCATTTTTCAGAAGTCCAGCATTCGCCGCAGGATCATTTGGAATAATAGTATCAATTACAGCAATAGTTCTTGGGGTAAATGGCTCCATAATTCCACCTTCCCACATTTGGTTTCCAATATTTTCAGGGATAGCAATTTCTTCAGTTGTTCCATTGAGGTGTTTCACTTCAACAGTTTGCACATCTCTTAAAAACAGGTTTTTGTTGATGTCAGTTACATCGAACGGAACTTCACCATTTATCTTTAGAATTTCATCTCCCTGCTCAAATCCATACTGTTCAAATGTCTCGTGAATAGCAAATCCATGCTTGATGTCTTCCGTTTTTACAAAATCTGCACCCCAAACAAAGGTCATCATCACATAAATAAACCAACCAAGAATGAAGTTTACAGTTACACCTCCTAGCATGATGATCAGACGTTGCCAAGCTGGCTTTGATCTGAATTCCCATGGCTGAGGTTCTTGTTTCATCGCCTCAGTATCCATGCTCTCATCAATCATTCCGGCAATTTTCACATATCCTCCTAAAGGAATCCATCCAATACCATAAACTGTTTCACCTATTTTCTTTTTCCAAAGGGAAAACTTATAATCGAAGAACAGGTAAAATTTCTCCACTTTTGTTTTGAACAATTTGGCAGGAATAAAGTGTCCTAATTCGTGTAAAACAATTAATAAGGATAAACTTAAAATGAATTGACTTGCCTTTATAAATACTTCCATATACTAATTTTCAAATATAAAATCGGACAAATGTACGTTTTTAAATAGAGTTATGAAATTGCTTTGTTTTGAAGCTTTTTAATTTAACAAAGTTTTAGCCCAAATTGATGATTTAAAGTAGCTGTTGTTGTAAATTTGTGATCAGAAATTGAGATATAAATGGACCTGCGTTTTTTTAAGAAATCGATTCCAACCCTTATAGTTATGGGGGTGTTTTCAGTAATTATCATTTATGGAATTTACACCATTTTGGTACCGGATAAAAAATTGCCGGTTTACAATCCGGCAGATGTAAATCCAAGGTTAGTAGATGAAAGCTTATTGCATGTCCGTAGAAATCATAAAGTACTCGATTTTTCGCTGATTGATCAAAACGGGGACACAATTACCGAGGAGGATTACCAAGATAAAATTTATGTCACTGATTTCTTTTTTACTCGTTGCATGACCATTTGCCCAATCATGACCACCAATATGGAAAAGCTACAAGCAGAATTTATCGATGATGATGAAATCATGTTTTTATCGCATTCAGTGACTCCGGTTATTGATAGTGTTTCTGTATTACGAGCATATGCCGATAAGAAAGGAGTGATTGATGCGAAGTGGCATATTACAACAGGCGATAAAAAGCATATATACGAGCTCGCTAGGAAGAGTTATTTTGCGGTTCTGGATGAAGGTGATGGAGGTTTGCAGGATTTTATTCATACCGAAAATTTTGTACTGGTCGATAAGAAGCGCCAAATCAGAGGTTACTATGATGGAACCGATATTGACGACATCAGGCGACTAATAGAAGATATTTATATTTTAAAGAGTAATAAATAATCCTTTTAATTGACTTTCGTCATTGTTTAGAATGATTCTAATTTGTTATATTTGTGCCTATACCGAAAGCGAATTGTATGACTAGTACTATAGCAGATTTAAAAGTTGGAGAAAAAGGAGTAATTGAAGAGTTTAGCTTGGATTTGATTCCTCTCAATTTGTTGGAAATGGGATGTCTTCCTGGAAAGCAGGTGAAGTTGCTTCAAATAGCACCTTTTAAAGATCCGATGTACATAAAGGTGAATGGTAGTCATTTAGCGATTCGTAAAGAAATGGCTTCGCAGATTAACATTACCAAAATTTAGGAATGGCATTAAACAGCGTGAATGTCGCACTTGTTGGAAATCCTAATACAGGAAAAACCTCTATATTCAATTTACTTACTGGTTTAAAACAAAAGGTTGGGAATTATCCTGGAATTACTGTTGACAAGAAGCAAGGGTTTTTTAAAATTTCAGAAAGTGAAGAGGTTAAAATTACTGACCTTCCCGGTACCTACAGCATCAATCCGCATACGTTGGATGAGCAAATTGTTTTAGATACCTTATTGAATGAGGAAGGCGATTCTTATCCCGATGCGATTTTAGTTGTGGCTGAAGTTGAAAACCTGAAGAGAAACCTATTATTATTCTCACAAATTAAAGATTTGGAGATTCCTGCTATGTTGGTGATTAATATGAGTGACCAGCTGAAAAGAAAAGGAATTTCAATCGATATTGAATGTCTTAAAAAAGAGCTTAAATCTGAAGTGGTGCTGGTGAGCTCCAGAACCAGAGATGGGATTCACGATATCAAGGCAAAGTTAACCGATTATAAAAACTGGAATTCAGAACCAGTTCTTCACATTTCAGACAGAATAGATGCGCATTATTTTAAAGAGTTAGGTGAAAGTTTTGAGGACTTCCCACTTTATAAAACCTGGTTATTTATATCTCAAAAACAAGAGTTTGAATTTCTAACTGATACACAAAAGCAGCAGTTGGCCAATAAGCAACTGAGTGATGAAAAAATCAAACAGTTTCAACATAAAGAAACGATTTATAGATATCAGTTTATCAATCAATTGTTGAAGAAATGTTATGTAAAGGATTCCGCTAAGGCAACGGATTTAAGAGCGAAACTCGATCGTATTCTAACACATAAATTTTGGGGTTATATCATTTTTGCGACTATCTTATTATTAATTTTTCAGTCGATTTTTGAATGGGCTAGCTATCCAATGGATTTGATTGATGGCGTGTTTGCAGATTTAAGTAACTGGACAAAAAATAACCTTCCGCCTGGCTCATTTACCGAATTGATTGCTGAAGGAGTTGTTCCTGGTATTGGCGGGGTTGTGATTTTCATTCCACAGATCGCCATCTTGTTTATGTTTATTTCCATTTTGGAGGAAACAGGTTATATGAGTCGTGTGGTGTTTTTAATGGATAAAGTCATGCGGAAGTTTGGAATGAGTGGAAAAAGTATTATTCCATTAGTTTCCGGAACTGCCTGCGCTATTCCTGCGGTGATGGCAACCAGAACGATTAGCAGTTGGAAAGAACGTCTTATTACAATTCTTGTTGTGCCTTTTACTACCTGTTCTGCTCGATTGCCGGTATATGCGATTTTAATTGCTTTAATTATTCCGGATGAACGTGTCTTGGGAGTTTTCAATTTACAGGGTCTGACATTAATGGCACTGTATTTACTTGGATTCACCGCTGCTATTTTGAGCGCAAAATTGTTGCAAAACGTATTGAAAATTAAGAGTCGCAGTATGTTCTTAATTGAAATGCCGAACTATAAATTACCGCTGTTTAAAAATGTATTCTACGAAGTAGTAGAAAAAACAAAGGCCTTTATTTTTGGAGCAGGTAAAATAATTTTAGCCTTATCAATTGTGCTATGGTTCTTAGCATCTTTCGGAGGGAAAGAATTTAAAAATGCACCGGAATATGTGACTTCCTTAGAAGAAAATCAATCTCTGAATGAAGCGGAGCTGGATGCTAAAATTGCAACCTACCAGCTAGAAAAATCCTATATAGGTAAAATGGGGAAAGCTATCGAACCAGTTATTCAGCCTTTGGGATACGATTGGAAAGTAGGTATTGCTGTCATTAGTTCTTTTGCTGCACGAGAGGTTTTTGTTGGAGCATTAGCGACAATCTATAATGTGGAAGGAGGAGAAGAAGATACCGGAACCATCAAAGAACGCATGGCTTCTGAAATTAATGATGTTACTGGTGAGAAGCGATTTAATTTTGCTACAGGAATATCCCTCTTACTTTTCTATGCTTTTGCCATGCAATGTATAGGAACTTTAGCCATTGTTAAAAGAGAAACAAAAGGGTGGAAATGGCCTGTTATTCAATTAGTGGGAATGGGAATTGTAGCCTATGTTTCCGCCGGATTAGCGTACTTTTTCTTAAGTTAAAATGCAGGATATATTAGTTTACATAGCCTTGGTACTTGCTATTGGATTTTTAATCCGAAAATATTTCTTTAAAAAGAAAAATAAGGACAACTGCGATTCAGACTGTAACTGTTAATTCTCATTTCTTTTTAAGAAAAGATTGTTTGTTTAGCCTAAACCAACATCCAAAGTCATCATTACAATGAACCCTCCAATAAATCCGAGGGTTGCAATATCTGTGTATTTGTCACGCTGTGTCTCAGGAATCACTTCTTCTACTACAACGAAAATCATTGCTCCTGCTGCAAAAGATAAGGCATATGGTAAAATTGGTTGAAAAGTCATAACTGCCCATGCACCTAAAACTGCAGCGATTGGCTCTACAATTGCAGATGATTGTCCATACATAAAACTCCTCCATCGACTGTTTCCTTGTCTTCTCATTGGCATGGAAACTGCAAATCCTTCAGGAAAGTTTTGAAGACCTATTCCTAGGGCAAGTGCTACAGCACCTCCAATTGTTGCTCCGTCAAACCCGGCGGCAACTCCACCAAATAAGACACCAACTGCAAGTCCTTCAGGAATGTTGTGTAAAGTAATAGCGAGAACTAATAAGGTTGTTTTATGCCATGGAGTTTTTACTCCTTCTTTTTCTGATTCTTTGAAATTGACATGTAAGTGTGGAAGGACTTTATCCAACCCGAATAAAAATAGCGCTCCTAGAGCAAACCCTACTACAGCAGGGATGGTTTTAATAAATCCTTCCCCCGGACTCATTTCAATCCCAGGAGCTAATAAACTCCAAAAACTCGCGGCTACCATCACACCTCCTGTAAAACCTAACATACCATCAAACAAAGCACGGTTCATTCCTTTGAAAAAGAAAACCAAACCAGCTCCTAATGCCGTCATGAGCCATGTAAAAAGCGTGGCATAAAATGCTGCTAATACGGGGTCGATTGATTCAAAATATGTGATTATTTGTTCCATCTTAGTTTATTTTTTGTACAAATAGATTGTTTGAAATCTGATGAGATATGGTTAATTGTTTGTTGTTAATTTTGATAACCATCGAATTGTCGAAGGATTCTTTAGAGATCACTTTTATTTCCGAATTTAAAGCTACTTCATTTCTGTCTAAATAAGCTAAAAACATATTTGAAGAATCCTTCACTCGAATTAAAGTAGCCTTATCTCCTGAGCTTAAAGCAGTCAATAGAAGGTAGGGCTCTTTGTGAATTTTTCCATGCTTATCCGGTATAGGATCTCCATGAGGGTCAAGGGTTGGGAATTTCAAATACGCATCGAGTCGGTCTATTAGAGTCCCTGATTTGATATGTTCCAATTGCTCCGCTATTTCATGAACTTCATTCCAGGTGTACTGCAATTTATTCACTAAAAAGTATTCCCAGATACGATGGTTTCGAACGATTTTTACCGCACTATCTTTCCCTGATTTTGTAAGGGAAACCCCTTTGTATTTTTCATAGTCAATAAGCTCTTTATCAGATAATTTTTTTAGCATATCTGATACGGAAGAAGCTTTCGTTCGAATTTTACTCGCAATTAAAGACGTACTGATTCTGGCCTCCTTTTCGAGCTCCAAACTATAAATAGCCTTTAAATAATTTTCTTCCGATTGGGAGAGCATATCACTAATTTTAGTCAAAAGTAACTAAATTTTTAGACATGTCTAAAACTGTCAAATCAAATTTCAGTATTTTAGAGAAAAAATTTGAAATGCACATAGTAATTTATGGAACCGGAGGTGTCGGTGGTTATTTTGGAGCAAGGTTGAAAGCTTCTGGGAATAAGGTGACTTTTATAGCTCGAGGTGCACATTTGAAAGCAATGAAAGCAAATGGATTGCAGGTTTTAAGTCCGTTAGGAAACGTAACAATCAACCCTGTTAGAGCTATGGATTCTATTAAGGAAGTCAAAGACATTGACTTGATTTTTGTATGTACAAAAACCTGGCAAGTATCTGAGGTTGCTAAAGAGTTAAGAACGGTTATTTCTGAAAATACAGTGGTAATACCATTGTTGAATGGTATTGAAAATCATGAGAATCTGCTCCAAGAGCTTCCAAAGAAAAATGTGATGGCAGGATTGTGTAAAATAGTTTCTAAAATTGAAGAACCCGGAGTTGTAAAACACTGGTCATACACTCCAACAATAGAATTTGGAGAACTTTCAAATGAGAAAACCGAAAGAGCACATAGCATTGACGAGCTAATTAAAGCTGCTGGAATTACATCTGTTTTAGCTGAGAATATCTATTCCAATATGTGGATGAAATTCTTATACATTTCAACAGTTAGCGCTCTTGGAGGTTTAACAAGAGCCACTATTGGTGAAATGAGAACGCACCCTAAAATTAGGGCTTACATGAATGACCTGGCCGATGAAATAATAGCAGTTGCTGCTGCAAAAGGAATTCAACTTCCTGAACAAATTAAACAAAAGCAATTTGCCATTATTGATCAGCAGCCTTTTGATACCACTGCTTCTTTACAGCGAGACATAATGAGTGGGAGACCTTCTGAATTGGAGTCTCAGCAAGGGGCTATTGTGCGATTAGGAAAAGAACTGGGTATTCCAACTCCGATGAATGAATTTGTATATAATTGTTTATTACTTCAGGAAAAAAAGGCTAGGCAGTAACTTTTTTGGGTTTTTTACTTATCAAGTATACTCCGGAAACAACCATTAAACAACTAATAATTTTAACCAAATCAATTTCATTGGAATAGGTGTTGTCGTTAAAAGTTCGGGCATATAGACTCACCATTAAAAAACTAATTACAGGTTGTAAATAGATGTAACTTCCATTGACTGCAGGTGAAACTTTTGAGAGTGCATAAATATTGAGTAAATAAGTCAAAAATGTTGTACCAATAATTACATAGGCGATGGTGTAATATGTTCCAGGTGTGAAATTCGTAACATCTGTTGCTCTAAAATCATTGAAAGAAATTGGCATAACAAATACGAATCCAATGGTGAAAACCCAGGTGATAACTGTGAGAGGTTTGTAATTCTTCATTAGTGGCTTAACCAAAACCAAGTATAGCGCATAGGAAATACAGTTCAAAAAAATGAATAAGTTGCCAAGGGTTGATCCTGTTCCTGCAGCACTAGATCCATAGGTAATCAAAGCGAATGCACCACTTCCACCGATAATAATTCCCAGTAATTTATATTTAGTAATGGCTTCATTCAAAAAGAAAAAGCCAAAAACTAAAACGAGAATTGGAACACTCGTTAAAATGATTGAAGCATCAATTGGAGAAGTCAGATTTAAGCCATGGAAAAAGAGTAGCTGGTTACAAGCAACACCCAATACCGCACACAATAACAGTCTGAAATAATCTTTCTTTTTAATTTTTTCTTTGATAAAAAAATGAATCATCCAAAACAGAATTCCTGCACCTAATACTCTAATGAAGATAAATGCGCTAGGCCCAATTTTATCGGGCATTACATCCTTAGCAATGATATAATTTGCTCCATAAATAAGGTTGGCACCTAACAGGGCAAAGTGGGCTTTATAATTTGAATTGTTCAATGGCGTTGATTTGTGCGCAAAGTACAATTTTCAGATTAACTAGCTGCGGATTTAGAAGTCACAAAATCATGTAACTTTTCCAAGATTTTATTGTTGGGCGAATTTAGTGTTGTTTTGAACAAATTGGATGCAGCCTGAAATGTCAGGTATAAAAAGTAAGCTGGTTTTCATCAATGTAGTAAACAAACAATTGAAAATACAATTATTTACATTGAATCAAAATCAAAAAAGATTAAATAGTTGAGAATAATTTATTCAGTTAAGCAAGGATAATGATACCCGTACATAGAAATAAAAATACTGAACAAACGAGAATTAATAATATTTTGTCTAAAATAGGGTGTTGTTTAACTCTTATTCTATTTGGAAAGAATAGTCTGTAATTGTCTTCCACACTGAATCCACAGGTACATTTTTTTTGATTTGAAGGAATGCCTTCAAAGCATTCTGGACAAAAAATAGTCGACATAGTTAAAGTTGGCATAAATTGATGTTTTAATAAAATCCCCTACACAAAATTGCACTGCAAATATAAGACTAAAAAGTCTTTATAAGTGCAATTATTACAAACTTTAACTTTTAATTTTCAGTCAGTTATGAGATAAGTCATATTCGGACATTTTACAAGTGGATTTTTTGGAAATATTTCGGATAATAAGGATTTAACGCGATAAATTAACAACTTAGATTGAAGCTGTTTTTATGTACAGATGTACGTTTTTGATTCTTTTTTTGTTGCTCAGTCGTATGGCGAAGTTCATGGGAAATACGATGAAATAAATATTAGAGTCCCTAAGGGGGCAGTCAAATTAATTTCTCATCACCAAAATCTATATTTAAAACGTTAGCTTTATTTAATTAAATTTATTGCCTGCTAAACTAATAATGATTTGCTTTATACTTTTTTAACGAATCATTGTTAAAATGTTTGATGCAATTACAGAAAATGAAAATACATACGAATAAATTGAAACAAAGTAGAAAATTCAAGAAACTGATAATCACTTTTTTTTTCACAAGTGTATTTTTCACTTCAGGCACACTGTATTCTCAGGAGCCTGAATCTCAACAATTGGATTCCGTAATTATGAAAATGGTAGATAGCACCATTCTCTCTCAAAATTCATTCAAAGCATATCCCTATGCCTATTATACCCCGGAGACTGAACTTGCAGTTGGTGGTGGAGGGATTTTCATCTTTTACACATCAAAAAAACATGAGGTTAACCCTTCAAAATTTGGTTTTGGTGGGTATTGGGCTACAACAGGTCAATACCATTTCAGGATTGACCCGGTTATTTATCTTTCCAGAAATAAACTGTACGTGAGTGCTCCAACGAGATATGGCCGAATCGTAGGTAAATTTTGGGGAATTGGTAATAACACTGTAGAAACTGGTAATGAATTATACATTAGAGAATTGATTGCGTCTACCTTAAATATTCAAACAAAATCCTATTTATTTTCAGCCGATAGAACTGGATTAATCTTTGATTTTAACAGAACTACAATACTCGACAAAAGAGACAATGAATATTTGTTAAATGATGAAGTTCCCGGGGTTGAAGGGGGAAATGTATTCGGAGCAGGTATTGGCTTAGTATGGGACTCCAGAAATGATTTTTTCTACCCAACAAATGGAGGATATCAATATATAAAAGTAATGGTATATCCGGAGGTTGATCAAAAGGCTTTTAGCTATTTTGAACTGGATGTAAAACAATACAAATCCATTTCGAACAAGGGAGTATTTGCAGGGAATTTTTTCGCAGCTTCAACAGTAGGAGATACACCTTTTTATATGATGCCGGCGATGGGTGGGCAACACAGAATGAGAGGGTTTTTTGAAGGGCGATATGTCGATAATTTTTATATGATGTTTCAATTGGAATATAGACATTTCTTTGCAAAACGTTTTGCTTATATAGTGCATTCCGGGGTGGCTGATGTCGCTTCAGAAATGCTGAAATTTAGTCCAAAGGACATAAAATTCAGTTATGGTGGCGGACTAAGATATCTCTTTGATAAAGAGAAAAAGGTTAATCTAAGGTTTGATGTTGGACTTACAAACAAAGGAGATGTTGGAGTCTACTTCGGAATAGAAGAAGCTTTCTAAAATTTCAGAAGAAGGTTATAAACTATATCTTCCGAATTTTTGCGTGTAATTCATTGAATATTAATTTATAACAGTACTCATCTACTGAATTTTCAAAAACCTGTCAAGTAATTACTTTTCATTTCAACTTGCTAATCTCCTATAATTCAATAAGTGTACCTTCATTAAGAAAAAGGTAAATTAAAGGAAAAAAGGGGCAATTACCTATTGATGTATTTTCTTTTTTTGAAGTGAAATATTGATAAAAATGTAATTGAATTGTTCAAAAAATAACATTCGAGCAATAATATGTTAAGTCTCTTTATTTATACGTAATTATTTACATTATTTCGTAGCTTTGACTGCTTAAATTGGTTGCTAATACAGACTTTAACAACCATAATTTAATAATCCAAACAACAAAATTTATGAGCACTACATTATTCGATAAAGTATGGGATAGTCATGTTGTGAGAAAAATTCAGGATGGACCAGATGTATTGTTTATCGACCGGCATTTGATTCATGAAGTAACTAGTCCGGTGGCCTTTTTAGGTCTTGAATCAAGAGGAAATGAAGTGCTGTATCCAAACAGGACTTTTGCAACTGCCGATCACAATACCCCTACAATCAATCAACATTTACCAGTTGAAGATCCACTCTCTGCGAATCAGTTGAAAGCATTGGAAGAAAACTCCAATAAATGGGGGATTTCTCATTGGGGACTAGGACATGAAAAGAATGGAATTGTACACGTAGTAGGGCCAGAAAATGGGATCACACTTCCTGGTGCAACTATCGTATGTGGTGATTCACATACTTCAACCCACGGTGCTTTTGGTGCTATCGCTTTTGGAATTGGAACCTCAGAAGTTGAAATGGTACTTTCTTCTCAATGTATTATGCAGCCAAAACCTAAGAAAATGCGAATTACTGTTGATGGAAAGTTAGGAACAGGTGTTACTCCAAAGGATGTGGCCTTGTTTATCATTTCTCAGTTAACAACTTCTGGTGCGACAGGTTATTTTGTAGAGTACGCCGGAGAGGTTTTTGAAGAAATGACCATGGAAGGGAGAATGACTGTTTGTAATCTGAGTATTGAAATGGGTGCGCGTGGAGGAATGATTGCCCCCGATGCAAAAACATTTGATTACCTAAAAGGTCGTATGCACACGCCAAAAGGAGCTGCTTGGGATAGAGCCATGGAATACTGGCAAACACTAAAAACAGATGAAGATGCTGAATTCGATAAAGAATTCAAATATTCAAGCAATCAAATTGAGCCAATGATTACCTATGGAACAAACCCGGGTATGGGAATGGGTATTTCAGGAAACATACCTTTTGCAAAAGATGTTGAAGGAGGAGCTGAGACCTATAATAAATCCTTGAATTATATGGGTTACAACGAAGGGGATGCCATGGTTGGAAAATCTGTGGATTACGTGTTTATAGGAAGTTGTACGAATGGAAGAATCGAAGATTTTAGAGATTTTGCAAGTATCGTAAAAGGGAGAAAGAAAGCAGACAATATTACGGCATGGCTAGTCCCTGGTTCACATATTGTGGAACAAAAAATAAAGGAAGAAGGGTTGTTAGATATTTTGAATGAAGCAGGATTCCAACTAAGAGAACCTGGGTGTTCAGCTTGTTTGGCGATGAATGATGATAAAATTCCAGCCGGAAAAGTCGCTGTCAGTACTTCAAACCGAAATTTTGAAGGTAGACAAGGACCTGGATCCAAGACTTTGTTGGCGAGTCCAATGGTGGCAGCTGCAACAGCAGTAACAGGAGTAGTAACTGATCCAAGAACCCTATTTTAAAATTGAAAGAAAATGGCTTACGATAAATTTGAAATATTAAAGAGTACGGCAGTTCCATTGCCGATTGAAAATGTAGATACAGATCAAATTATTCCTGCACGATTCTTAAAAGCTACTGAGCGAAAAGGATTTGGAGATAATTTATTCAGAGATTGGCGATACAATCCGGACAATTCAATTAAAGAACAGTTTGTTTTAAATAACCCAATCTATAAAGGTAAAATCCTTGTTGGAGGTAAAAATTTTGGATCAGGTTCTTCAAGAGAGCACGCTGCATGGTCTGTTTACGATTATGGTTTCCGATGTGTGATTTCTAGTTTCTTTGCGGATATCTTTAGAAATAACTGCTTGAATGTAGGAGTACTTCCTGTTCAGGTGAGCCCTGAATTTTTAGAACAGATTTTTAAAGCCATTGAGGCAAATCCTGAAACTGAAATTAAAATAGATTTACCGAATCAGATGATTACTTTGTTGGCGTCAGGAGCTCAGGAATCATTTGATATCAATTCATACAAGAAAGATAATATGCTGAATGGCTTTGATGATATCGATTATCTTACCAAGATGAAAGATGAAATCAAAACCTTTGCCGAGCAAAGACCTTTTTAAATACGAACTAACCAAACTTTTCACATGTCAAATAGAAAGTTAGAAATAATGGACACCACTCTTAGAGATGGTGAACAGACTTCTGGAGTATCCTTTTCAGCTCCCGAAAAATTGACAATAGCAAAATTACTTCTTGAAGAATTGCATGTTGATCGCATTGAGGTTGCTTCAGCGCGGGTGTCTGATGGTGAATTTGATGCTGTGAAAAAAATTACTGCTTGGGCAGCAGAACACGAATGTTTGAATCGTGTTGAGATTCTCACTTTTGTCGATCAGGGAAAGTCGATTGACTGGATGGTAAAAGCCGGAGCCAAGGTTCAAAACCTTTTAACCAAGGGTTCGATGAATCACCTGACTTACCAGTTGAAAAAAACTCCTGAACAGCATTTTTCTGAAATAGCTGAAGTTATTGCTTTGGCGTCTGAGAATGGAATTCAAACCAATGTGTATCTCGAAGATTGGAGTAATGGAATGCGAAATTCTGAAGACTATGTTTTTCAGTTTATTGATTTCCTTTCAACACAAAATGTGGAACGTGTTTTACTGCCTGATACCTTAGGAGTGCTAACTCCAGGTGAAAGTTTTAATTTCTTCAAAAAGGTTGTCGACAAATACCCAAACATGCATTTTGATTTCCATGCACATAATGATTATGATCTCGGTGTTGCAAATGTGATGGAAGCACTAAAAGCAGGTGCTCAAGGAATTCATCTTACGGTTAATGGAATGGGAGAGCGTGCTGGAAACGCGCCTTTGGCAAGTGTTATTGCTGTGATAAATGACTTTTTTAAGGGTGAAATTGAAGTGGGTGTAAACGAAACTTCATTGTATTCAGTAAGTAAATTGATTGAGACTTTTTCAGGGTTCAGAATTCCTGCAAATAAACCTGTTGTTGGAGAAAATGTGTTTACCCAGACTGCAGGTATTCACGCGGATGGAGATAATAAAAACAACCTTTATTTCAACGACCTGATGCCTGAGCGCTTCGGAAGAAAACGAAAGTATGCATTGGGAAAAACTTCAGGAAAAGCTAACATTGAAAAAAATTTACAGGAATTAGGACTTGAGTTAAACGATGATGAACTGAAACTTGTAACCCAGCGTATTATTGAACTGGGAGACAAGAAAGAATTGGTGACAAAAGAGGACTTGCCTTATATCATTTCCGATGTATTGAACAGCTCAATGTACAACCAGCGGGTTGTAATTGAATCCTATGTGCTTACCCATTCAAAAGGGTTACAACCTTCATCGACCATGGCGATTAGAATCGATGATGAACGTTTTGAGGAGAATGCTCAGGGGGACGGACAGTTCGATGCCTTTATGAATGCTCTTGGAAAAGTTTATGCACGAAAAGGAATTGAGCTTCCAAAGTTGGTCGATTACGCGGTACGCATTCCGCCAGGGAGTTCTTCAGATGCCCTTTGTGAAACAATTATTACCTGGGAAACTTCGGAAAAACGATTTATTACACGTGGACTTGACTCGGATCAGACGGTATCTGCAATCAAAGCCACTCAAAGAATGTTAAACATTTAGAAACGAAACAGATGAAATTAAATATTGCCTTATTGGCAGGAGATGGAATTGGACCTGAAGTTATAGAGCAGGCTGTAAAAGTATGTGATGCGGTTGCTGAAAAATTTAAACATGAAATTAGCTGGACACCGGCCCTAACTGGTGCTGCAGCAATTGATGCAGTTGGAAATCCTTATCCAGAAGAAACTCATGAAGTTTGTGTGAATGCGGATGCTGTATTATTCGGGGCAATCGGACACCCAAGATTTGATAATGACCCTTCAGCAAAAGTAAGACCGGAACAAGGTTTGCTGGAAATGAGAAAGAGATTAGGACTTTTTGCTAATGTACGTCCGACTTTCACTTTTCCTAGTTTGATTGAAAATTCACCATTAAAAAGAGAACGCATTGAAGGAACTGATTTGGTGTTCTTACGTGAACTAACTGGTGGGATTTATTTCGGAGCAAAAGGTAGAGAGGATGACGGAAATACGGCCTTTGATCATTGTGTGTATACCAGAGCAGAAGTAGAACGTCTGGCCCGTAAAGGGTTTGAACTGGCAATGACACGAACTAAGAAATTGTGTTGTGTTGATAAGGCCAATGTGTTGGAAACTTCAAGATTGTGGAGAGAAACCGTTCAATCATTAGAAAAGGAATATCCAGAAGTTGAGGTTTCCTATGAATTTGTAGATGCGGTTGCCATGCGTTTGGTGCAATGGCCAAACTCTTATGATGTTTTAATTACTGAAAATTTATTTGGAGATATCTTAACTGATGAGGCGTCGGTAATTTCAGGCTCAATGGGATTAATGCCCAGTGCATCCGTGGGAGAGAAAACTTCATTGTACGAACCCATACACGGATCATATCCTCAAGCAGCCGGAAAGGATATTGCAAACCCTTTAGCAACAATTTTATCAGCAGCAATGATGTTTGAAGATGCGTTTAAACTTTCAGAGGAGGCTGAGGCTATTAGAAATGTGGTGAATAAATCTTTGATAGAAGGAGTTGTTACGGAAGATTTAGCAGGAGGAAAAAAAGCCTTTAAAACCAGTGAAGTAGGTTCCTGGTTAGCTGAGAATTTGTAATAGGTATATCATAAAATTCATAAAGAACCGTTGTATTTGCAACGGTTCTTTTGTTATTGGCTTTCCTGCAATTCATTGCTATTAAAATATTTCATAAATTAGAAGGGTCAAGACAGCTGTAACTAGGTAGTTTTAGACGCTTCAACCCTAAAATTAATTTGATGAAAAGGAAGTATTTAATCATAACGATAGTACTTAATTTTACCTTCTTTTTTTCCTTTGCTCAACAGGATTGCACCTCTGCTTTGCCAGTTTGTTCAGATGCTAACTCCGGTGGTTTAGTTGATGGATATGGGAGTGACGATTTTAACGGAGCCACTTCATCTGGATGTCTAAACCTTGGTTTGGGTGTCTCAACAATTGAAACTAACTCTTATTGGTTTAAAATTAGAATGGCGGCTTCAGGGGAATTTGGGTTTACCATAACTCCAAATGATGCCAGTGAGGACTGGGATTTTGCCGTTTATGGACCGAATGCTAATTGTGGATCTCTTGGAGATCCAATAGCTTGTAACTTTAGTAAAGTATCACCTTCAGGATATACAGGCGTAGGAAGAGATCCTTCGAGTAATACCCAAACTGATGCGTACGACGATTGGATGAATGTAAATGCAGGTGAAGAATACTTAATTATGATTAATCAGTATTCAGGTTCAAATGCAGGGTTTAAAATTAATTGGGAAGGTGCGGCAATTGCAAATAATACAGATCCATTAGATTGCTCCATTTTAGTTGATTTAGGTCCGGATCGCGTATTATGTGATGGCGATTCTACAACTTTGAATGCAACTATTTTTGGAAGTTCGGTAGCGTATCTTTGGAGGTATTTTGATACAAATACTAATAATTTTGAAGTATTCAGTCCTTCTCAAACAGGTGCAACTCTTGATGTTACAACTAGTGGAAGGTTTTCGGTTGAGGTCACCGACTTAAATACCAGTGATATAAGGGAGGACGATATTGAAATAACGTTCACTGCGGTCCCCGTTGCAGGCGTCCCTAATGATATTTATCTATGTGACAATGATAACGACGGTTTTGAAAATTTTGATTTGGAATCTCGAACAGCGCAAATTATAAATGGTCAAATCAATATGGCAGTTACCTATCATGAATTTGACCTCTTTGCAGAAGTAGGAGCAGACCCTCAGGCAAGCCCTTATTTTAGTGATAGCAGAACAATTTGGGCACGGATTTACAATGTTAATAATCCGGAGTGCTACGATATTACTTCCTTTGAATTGGTCGCAGCCGGACAATTGCTTCCAAATCAACCACCTGATTTAAGTGCATGCGATAACGATACTGACGGAGAAACCTACTTCGATTTGGACGCCCAGACTTCAATAATTTTAGGGGGACAAACCGGTTTTGTTACCTATTATGAAAGTGAGTCTCTGGCTGAAGACCGCAAGGGTTGGATTTTAGATACCAATGCCTATTTGACTCCTACAAGAACTATTTGGGCTCGTGTAGAAATCAATCCTGGGTCTGATTGCTTCGAAATATTGCGTTTCGAAATCAACGTATCAGTTTTACCTGAAATTTTTATTGCTGAAGATATATTGGAATGCGATGATGATAATGACGGGATTGGAACTTTTAATCTGAATGATTTGAAAGATTTGGAAATCGCAGGACACCAAAATCTGAACGATTTCGACATTTTCTATTATACTTCACCATTTGATGCAGATGACGATGTGAATCGGATTGAACAGCCATATGTTACTCAGACTCCGTATGCTGCTGAACTAATCTATGCCAGAATTCAGGCAGCGAATGTTCCAGAATGTTTCCAGGTTTCAAGTTTTACCATACAAGTATTCGATAATCCGAGTCCGACACCTTCTGATGAAATGACGTCGTTGTCCTATTGTGATGACATATCCGATGGTGATGATACGAATGGATTGTATAATTTCGACTTGACTGAAAAGGCAACAGAAATTCTTAACGGACAATCACCTTTCGTATTTACTATTGAATATTATCAGGATGTGGATTATATGATTCAAATTCCAGACCCTACTAATTATATGAACAGTACTCCCGGAGGAGAAACCATTTATGTTCGCGTGTTAAACGGGAATCCGAACAATGTCTATTGTTTAGCAGAAACTTCCTTTTTTGCTGAAGTAAGACCATTGCCTCGCGCAATGGATACAACCTATACCCTGATGCAATGCGACGAAGATGCAAGTCCTGACGGAATTGCGAATTTTAAACTTTCTGAAGCAGATGACTTCATTAGATTAGGAGATGAAACTTTAATAGTTTCTTATCATCTAACGAATGCCGATGCTCATATAGGTTCAAACAGTATTGATAAAAATTCTTTTTCAAATAGTATTGCAAGTAATGTTTTTGCCAGAGTCACGGCGCTGAATGCTTGCTATAGAATTGTAGATGTGAATTTGGAAACCTCTATCACTGAATTTCCTCCAAATTATTTAAGACGATTTGAAGTATGTGATGGTGATGCTGTTTCCGATGGGAAAAGTATTTTTAACCTCACATCCGCGACTTCGGAAATAATTTCTCTGTTTAATTCTCAGAATCTACGAGTTTCGTTTTACAGAAATGAAGACGATGCCTTAGCTGAAGTAAATGAAATTGCCGAACCTACACTTTATGAAAACGAAATTGAATTTTTCCAGGTGGTATGGGTACGAGTGGAAAGTGCGCTCGATGGAGGCTGTTTCGGAATTGGACCAGTAATTGAATTGGTAGTGAACCGAAGGCCAAATTTCGAACTTATTGAAAGTGCTTTTGTTTGTTTAGATAATACGCCATTGAATGTAACTGTTGAAAATCCTGAAGGAAGTTATACGTATACCTGGACCAATCAGAATGGAGAGGTAATCAGCCTAATTGAAAATGCTCAAATTTATGAAGCTGGGACTTATACCGTAGTTGCAACTTCTATAGCAGGTTGTGATTCATTTCCTCAACAAGTTGAAGTGACAGCCTCTGAAATTCCAAATTTTCTTCCAGAAGACATTACAGTCGTTGATAATTCGGAAATCAACTCTATTACAATCAGAAATAATGGAAATCTTGGGGTTGGAGATTATGAGTTCTCCTTAGATGATATCGATGGATTTTACCAGGATGAAAATGAGTTTTATAATGTTATTCCTGGGCGACACACGGTTTATATAAGAGATAAAAATGGTTGTGGGATAGCGCAACAAGTAGTTCATGTTTTGGGATTTCCGAAGTTTTTCACACCAAATGCAGATGGAGTAAATGATTATTGGAATGTATTAGGAATCAACTCGGTGGATTATCCGGAAGTAATCGTTTACATCTTCGACAGACATGGAAAGCACCTCACAACAATAGATGGAAATTCTATTGGATGGAATGGAATTTATAATGGATCGAAGTCTATTTCAACAGATTATTGGTATTTAGCAGAATTGACTGATTCAGGAGGGAATAGGTCACAATACAAAGGGCATTTTAGTTTGATAAGAAGGTGAAAAGTTGAATAATTCTTATCAAAAAACATTCATGCTACCATTTATTTTTATGTTATATTTGAGAGTTTTAAAATATTCAATGAAATTTTTCAAAAGCCTACTTGTTGTATGTTTAATGCTGCTTGGGATTAAAACCTTTGCTCAGGAAACGCTTCCAGTATATTCAGATTATTTGTCTGACAATGTTTATCTGGTGCATCCGGCAGCAGCAGGTGTTGGTGATTGTGCTAAAATTCGTTTAACAGGGAGGAATCAATGGTCTGGTGTAGAAAATGCACCAGCTTTGCAAACTTTGAACGGACATGGAAGGATCAATGATAATATAGGTCTTGGAGGAATATTTTTTAATGACAAGAATGGTTATCACTCTCAAATGGGAGTGCAGGCAACTTTTGCGTATCATATTAACTTCGGAAGAATAGAAGAAGTAAATCAATTGTCTTTTGGTTTGTCTGCTATGTACGTCAACAATACGTTAGATGAAAGTAGTTTCGTAATACCGGATCCTGTAATTTCTCAAATTGTTCAAAGTGAAAGTTATTTCAATGCGGATGTTGGGTTGGCATATCATTATCAGGGGTTCTTTAGTTATTTAACAGCAAAAAATTTATTGTTATCTGCTCGAGGTTTGTATAATGATGTATATGAGCCTTTGAATTTGAGAAGGTATTTAGGAACTGTTGGTTATTTCTTTGGAAACCCCAGAGGTGTTCAATTTGAACCTTCAGTGATGGGACAATATGTTGAAAGAACTAAGGAAAAATTTGTGGATTTAAACCTTAAAGTTTATAAGAAAATTTCAAATGCTCAGGTCTGGGCAGGGTTCTCATATAGAATGGGGTTAGACAATGCGGTTACTGAAGATTTAACGTACTTAACTCCAATTGTTGGAGTAAATATTAACAGGTTTATGGTGGCTTATACTTACACCAAACAGTCGGGTGATATTTTATTTGATGAAGCTGGTTATCATCAAATAAGCTTAGGATTTGACTTTGGATGTCGCCCTCCAAGAAGAGGAGGTTGTCCTAATATCAACGGTTCATTTTAATTTTTCAAGATGATTTTACGCGAACTAAATGGGAAAAAGCCACAATTTGGTGAAGATTGTTTCTTTGCTGAAAATTCTGTGGTAGTTGGAGAAGTGATCATGGGTAATCAATGCAGTATTTGGTACAATGCCGTGATTCGTGGAGATGTTCATTACATAAAAATGGGTAATAAGGTAAATGTTCAAGACGGTGCTGTAATTCATGCTACGTATCAAAAACATCCCACAAATATTGGAAATAACGTTTCTATAGGTCATAATGCGCTGGTTCATGGGTGCACTTTACATGACAATGTACTAATTGGTATGGGAGCAATTGTAATGGACGATTGTGTAGTTGAAAGTAATTCTATCATTGCGGCTGGAGCTGTTTTAACTAAAGGAACTCACGTGCCTTCAGGAACTATTTTTGCTGGTGTGCCTGCCAGAAAAGTTAAAGATATTAGCCAAGAACTTATTTCTGGAGAAATTGACAGAATAGCGAATAATTACGTGAAATATTCAGGCTGGTATAAATAAATTCTAAAACGCTTTTTGAATGATTTCTTTGGAATCAACGACATCTTGAACTAAAGTTTCAAGCACTGTTTTGTTTTCATTTGTGAATAATTGGTGGTTCGGAGAATCATGATATCCAAGTAAATTGTTTTTTGTTAGAATTGCCTTCGTCTGTCGGGCAACCGCTTCCCCTGAATCGATGATTTGAACCTCATTTCCAACGATTTTTTTGATTGCCGGTATGAGATAAGGGTAATGCGTGCAACCCAGCACTAAATGATCGATATTTTGCTCGAGCATTGGATGTAAATATCGCTGAAGCAAATTAGATAACTCTTTAGATTCAAGGTCACCTTTTTCAACCAAAGGTACCAGGCCTTCACCATCCTGCTGAATCGTATTTATGTTTTGGGTATAAGTTTGTGCTGTTTTTTCAAAAAGGGCACTGGTAAGTGTACCTTGTGTAGCTAAGATCCCAATGGCACCTGTTTTACTATATAGGGCAGCCGGTTTAATGGCAGGTTCAATACCAATGAATGGAACTTCATAATTTTCTCTCAAATAATCGATAGCATTGGTTGTAGCCGTATTGCAGGCTACAATTATTAGTTTACACCTTTGGGAAAGTAGTATTTCTGTATTTTTAATACAGAGGTCAATAATGGTTTGCTTGTTTTTTTCTCCATAGGGGGCATTTGCGCTGTCAGCGAGATAGATGGTTTTTTCATTGGGTAGAATTTTTAGTACTTCTTTCCAAATGGAGGTACCTCCGACACCTGAATCAAATAAACCAATGGGATTGTTGTTCATAAATATAAAAGTAAATAAAAAGCACTTAAGAACTCCTTTTATTTTATGGTTATACGGAATACTTCCTGGATTCAGCATAATTCATAACCATAAAAAAATCCCGCTGATAAGCGGGATTTAATTTTATGATGTATTCTAGGCTTATTGGATTCCTAATTTTGATTTTACCATAGGTAAAATGTCAGTTCCTTCTGCATAGATTAAAGTAGATTTTTCTAGGATGTAGTTAAATCCTTCTGCTTTTGCAACTTCTTCAATTGCAGTTTTAGCTTTGTCAAGGATTGGTTGCATTCCATCCATCTCTTTCTTTCTAATATCTTCTTGAGCAATTTGAGAAGACTGAATCAATTTTTGTCTTTCTTGCTGCACTTCTCCAGCTCTTCTTTGGTTCTCCGCTTCAGTTTGAGATTGAGCTTCTGCTTCATATCTTTTTAACTTAGCTTCTAATTTATCTCCTTCTGCTTTTAATTCAGACTCGTATGTTTTTTGTAATTTTTCTAAATCTGCTGATAAGGTTTTAGCTTCCGGCATTAAGCTTATTAATAAGTTAGTATCAATATGTCCAATTTTAGTTTGAGCTTGAACGGCATTGAATCCTAAAGCAATAACTGCAATTATTAATAAAGTTCTAAATTGTTTCATTTCTCCTTGTTATTTAAAATTAATTATTTCCTGTTTTCTTTTTCTCCTTGGCTTTTTTAGCAGCTTCTATTTCTTCGATTCGCTTTTGACGCTTTGCCTCAATTTCTTTTTTGAGTTCCTCACGCTGTTTCGCTTGCGCAGCCTTGCGATCTTCAATTCTTTTTTGAAGCTCTGCTTTTTTAGCTTCTTTTTCCGACATTGCGGCGCTCTTTTCCGGAGTTATTTCACTTGTTACTTCCTGACGTTTTTCTTCTGCTTCTTCTCTCTTTTTCGTACGATTTACACTGTCTAAAATCAAGTCACTTATATCGAACTGATCATTCATATAGAGTAGTACCAAATCGTTTGAATTGTCTAACACGAAATCATATTTTCTTTTGGTGGCAATATCCTGAATAGCGTTGTAAATTAAGTCTTGAATTGGTTGTACCAATTGTTGTCTTAAAATGTACAAATCACCACTACTTCCAAAATAAGATTCTTGAAGCAATTTTACATCTAACTCCTTTATTTCAATGTCCTCTTCGCGATCTACAATCAACTCTGCTGTCAATAAAACACGTTCGTTATTTAACGCTGCTTTGAGTCGTTCGATTTCCTTTTTTTGGCGGTCCACTTGATTTTGCCAAGCCGTCGCTTTGGCATTCAATTGCAATTGTGACTCGTTGTATTCCGGAATATTTTCTAAAATATATTCCATGTCAACGTAACCAATTCTCTGCGCTTTTTGCGCCATTGAAACCGTGCTGATTGCAACAAGCGCAAATAAAAGAATTTTTTTTGTCATATTTATAATGTTTGCTGAAAAAACTGTGCCATTTTTTTGATTAACATACAAATATAACTCATTTGCCTTAGAATTGTTGTCCAATATAGAAGTGAGTTTGCCACCCTGATTTAATAGTTTGTCCAGGTAGCGGATCAAACCCGTGAGCAAAGTCAATTCCTAACAATCCGAATGCTGGCATGAATACACGCAAACCTAGTCCAGCAGATCTTTTTAATTCAAAAGGGCTGTAATTCTGAAATCCATCGTAGGAGTTACCCGCTTCTAAGAAACCAAGTATATAAATTGATGCTGATGGTTTTAAAGTAATAGGATACCTTAATTCCATTTCAAATTTATTGTAGATTGTTCCCCCGTCAATGGACGATATTCTACCATTTTCATAACCTCTTAATCGAATTGCTTCACGACCGTCCAATTGATAACTTCCCATACCGTCACCACCAACATAATATCTTTCAAAAGGCGAGTCTCCTACTTCGCTGTTATAGTATCCTAAGAATCCAAATTCTGCATTAGACATTAAGATTAAATCTTGCGTTAAAGGAGTATACCATCTTCCTTTAAAACTTGCTTTGTAGTATTCAAGCCATTTGTAACGTTCTTGATCATCCATATTTGAATAATCTTTCCCATTCACTAAAGAGTATGGAAAAGTTAGTTTTCCATTTAAGCTGAATTCTGAACCACTTCTCGGGAAGATTGGGTTTGGACCTGCCGAATTTCTAGCGAATGTAATATTGTATGCCAAGTTGTTTGACTGTCCTGTAGAGAAGGTAAATGTCGAAATTGGATAATTTTTCAAATTGTATAATTGGTAACTGACACTTTGAGATAATTGGAAATAGTTATCAGGCCAGTTCAATCTTTGCCCCATTCCAATTGATGCACCAACAATATCTAACTTTTGGTTTTTATCAACTCGGTTTGTTAAGTAGTCGTATCTAAATTGTTTTGAATTGTAGATAGAGAACGAAAGTGATTTTGGTTTTTTACCACCTAACCATGGTTCCGTGAATGAGAAACTTGATGTTGTATAAAATCTACTTTTTTGCAGACGTAGTGATAACGTTTGCCCATCTCCAGTTGGTAAAGGTTTATAGGCTTCCTTTTTGAAGATATTTCTGATAGAGAAATTGTTAAAAGACAATCCAACTGTCCCGATGAATGATCCTCCACCATAACCTCCTTGAAGTTCAATTTGACTGGATCCTTTTTCAGCAACAGTATATTCAATATCTACTGTTTTATCTTGATAATTAGGTCGGATATCTGGAGAAATTGCCTCTGCATCGAAGAACCCTAACTGTCCTAATTCACGGATTGTTCTAATGATGTCTTTCTTACTGTAAAGATATCCCGGCTTTGTTCTGATTTCACGGTAAACAACGTGATCGTTTGTTCGGTCATTTCCAACTACAGATACCTTTTTGATTTCTGTTTGTTGATCTTCAAAAATTCGAACTTCAACATTAATAGAATCATTAATTACAGAAGTCTCAACAGGCAATACTCTTGAGAAAAGATAACCATTGTCTTGGTACAAGGTAGAAATATCATCTGAATCCGGTGTATTGTCTCCAGTAACACGTTCTTTTAGGATTTTACCATTGTAAGTATCACCTTTTTCAATTCGCAAGAATTGTTGTAATTGCTGATCTGAATATTTAGTGTTACCAATAAATTTAATATCGCCAAAAACGTATTTTCTTCCTTCTTCAAGATCAATATTAATCGTTATAGTATTATCGCCATTATTAATTACCTCATGGCTTAAAATTCTGGCATCTCTATATCCTTTTTCTGAATAAGCCTCTACCAATAATTTCAAATCCTCTTCGAAGTCAGCTTCAATAAACTTTGAAGCTTTCCAAATACGATAAAATGTTTTTTGTTTTGTGTTTTTTAATGCGCCTTTAAGAGTGTTGTCAGAAAGCGCTTCATTTCCATTAAAATTAATGGCAGCGATTTTCACTTTTGAACCCCGATCAATATTAACCAGCATGTTTACAGAGTTCACATTGGCTGTATCTTCTTTCGTATCAAGTACAACTTTCGTATTTAAAAATCCTTTTTCCTGGAACTTTTTCTTGAAGTAGTTTTCGGAAGTTACCAATAAGTTGTCGGTAACCATTGCTCCGGTCTTCAAATCAGTTTCCTTACTAAGTTCTTTTGATTTGTTCTTGCTAATACCCTGAATTGTAATTTGGTTCAATTGAGGTAATTCAATTACGGCAATTTCAAGATAGACTGCAGTTCCATCAACATTCGTTACATAAACATCCACATTGCTAAATTGCTTTGTTTCGTAAAGTTTTTTAATGGCACTGGTTAGTTTATCACCTGGAAGCTTGATTTCCTGACCGACTTTTAAACCTGAATAAACCTTAACAGTTTCTTCTTCATATTTTCTTAGTCCAGTCACTACAATCCCGCCTAACTCATAGGTTCCGTCTTTTTCATATCCAATCACTTTTGGTGTAATTGTGTCTCCAGGTTTTGTAGTATTATTTGCATCTTTTAAGGTTTGTTCCTGAGCTGATACAGCTGTATTAACGAACAAAATCCCTAAAAGTAAAAGGGCTATTCTTAGTTTATTCATTGATATTCTCAATTTGATCGCTAGTTTTTCCAAATCGTCGTTCTCTGTTCTGATAATTTCTTACAGCTTCAAAAAGGTGATCTCTTCTGAAGTCTGGCCATAGTACTTTTGAAAAGTATAGCTCAGCATAGGCACTTTGCCATAATAAGAAATTACTTATACGTTGTTCACCACTGGTGCGTATCATAAGATCAACGTCGGGCAAAGAAAACGTATATAAATGGTTATTAATAATATTTTCCGAAATTTCTTCAATCTGAAGTTCGTTTTTAACAACTTTTTCGGATATTTTTTTTATTACATTAACAATTTCATCTCGTGAGCCATAGCTCAGCGCCAAAGTTAATGTTAATCGAGTATTGTTTTTAGTTTTTTCCATAACATCTTGCAATTCCTTTTGAGCCCTTGAAGGCATCATGGAAAGATCTCCAATCATGGATAGTTTGATGTTATTGTCTTGTAATGTTTTTAACTCTTTCTTTAGGGAGTTTACCAACAGACTCATTAAAGTTCTTACTTCTAGTTTTGGGCGGTTCCAATTCTCTGTTGAAAAGGCATAGAGTGTTAAATATTCAACTCCAATTTCCGCGCAACCTTCAATTACATCTCTAACAGATTTCACGCCATTTTTATGTCCGAAAGCGCGAGGTTTATTTTTTTGCTTCGCCCAACGTCCGTTGCCATCCATGATAATAGCAATATGCTTTGGAAGTCTTTTTGATGTTATGTCGTCTGTTAAAGCTGTCATTAGAAGGAAGTTGTATAGCATGGAGGTCGTCCAAAAGAATAGACAAAAGAAACGCCTGTTAAAACATACCAGTCGTTGTCGTTCGGATTTCCATAGGATAATGATTCAATTTCTTTATGATTGTAATCCAAATCATCTTGCCAAGTATATTGAGCTCTTAATTCAAAAGCTGCAGCAAATCCTTCTGTGACTTTAAATTTGTAACCTACACCAATGGGCATGGTAAACGCAGTTTTGTTCGTATACTCATATTGCTGAAAACCAGTTTCTTGTTCAACTACATTGTAGTTTACAGCACCAATTTGAAGCAAAATATACGGACTGTGAGTCATTTGGAAGTTGTCGAGATTGTATTCGAAAAAATTAAATTCTAATCCTACTGCAAGTTCTTTAATACTGTTATTAAAACTGATTCCTCGCCTATTGCGACCTTGGTTGTTGGAATCTTTGTCGTCGTCAGAAATTTTTGCATACGTAAAATTGCCCCGTAAGGCAATTCTTGGATTCACATTTCTTTTATACAACACACCACCCATAAAATTATTTGGATAAATAAAATTTTCCCGTCCTATGTCTCCTATGTAATTACTTCCTCCTGCAAACAATCCAATCTCGTTAATTTGACCATAAGAGAGTACTGTAAAACAGCAAGCTGAAATAAATACAACTAATTTTTTCATATATAAAATAGCAGGCAAATATAAATAATTCTATTTGCTTTTTGAAGTTAAACAAATTCTTTTTTGATAAACTTCTAAACGCTGTATTTATTGTAAATAAAGGGTTTTAGTTACAGGAGATCATCATTTGAAAGTTAATTTCTTGGATCTTGCCCCCAAAGTAGTTTTTCACGTAAAGTTTTTAAAAAGGTTTGCTCTTTAAATTGAACAATGCTCAATTTAAAATCGGCTTTTTTTACATGGATTTCCGTATTCATAGGGACAGATGTAATTCGTGAGTCCAATGAAAGGAAAAATTCATCTTCTCTACCGGTGACCTTAAACTTGAAATCGGTTTCATCTGGAATTACCAACGGACGTGCATTTAGATTGTGTGGAGCAATAGGTGTTAAAGCAAAACTTTTTGCCATTGGAGTAATAATTGGCCCTCCGCAACTCAAATTATATCCTGTAGATCCTGTTGGGGTTGCAACAATAAGCCCGTCAGCCCAGTAGGAAGTGAGATATTCTTCATCGAGATGCGTTTCAACGGTAATCATGGAAGCCGTGTTTTTACGACTCAGAGAAACCTCATTTAATGCAAAATTAAGGGTTCCTACACTGTCTATTTTTGGATGTGAAGTAATCGATAATAATGATCTGCTGTTAATTATGTAGTTCTGCTCCAGCAATAAATCGATGCTTTCTGAGATGTGGTCTTTTTGAACGGTAGCTAAAAATCCCAGGCGTCCTGTGTTAATTCCAACCACAGGAATATTAAGATCACGAATAAATGTTACGGCTCTTAAAATGGTTCCATCCCCACCAAGCGTAATCATGAATTGGAAAGAGCTGTCCAGCTCTTCATGACTGCTGAAGGTTTTCGCATTGTTAACAGTAACTTCCAGATTCAAAAAGGAATAATAGTGCTCTTCAAAATAAAATGACACTTCATGCTCTTCCAATTTTTTAATGAGTTCTATAACGTATGGCTTGTCCTCACTTTTGTAGTATTGACCGTAAATGGCAATTTTCATCATTACATATTTAGATATTTCTGAAGGTAATTCGAGCGATCTTTCAAATCTTCAATATGTAAATCTTCACTGTGATTTGATAAAACTTCGTAGTTGTACCTTCTGTAGGCTTGTATGACTTCATTGAGATCCTGAGGAAGAATTTTAAGAGTAACTTCCACTGTGGCATCTGTCATTTGTGTGATAAAGATTCCTACAATTTTGGCTTTGTTGATTTCAGCTATTTGAGAAACTTCACTAAATGAAAAATCCCGCGCTTCTTTTTTCAAGAGTAAATAAGTGCCTTCCATATTTAAAAAAGGACTCTCATTGTACACGTTTAATACGTCAAGTAATTCAAAATACCCCAGATATTCGTGATCATCATTAACTGCTGGAATGATACTTGAATTTCGGGTAGCAAAAATGTGGAGGATATCCAGAATATTTACACGGCCGTTAGTGAAAAAATTGTAAAACATATTCTCAAAATTCCCAATAGGGTCTTCACTTTCATCCAGACACTGCGCATCTGTTTCAGAAATAAGGCCTATCAAATGCCCTTCATCAACTACAGGGAAATGCGTAAAAGAGGTTTCAGCAAAAAATGCTTTTACTTCATTTACAGGAGTGTTTAATTTAAAAGCGTTAAACTCGTTTAATATGAATGGACTTACTTTCATGTTCTATACAATTACTTACAAAATAATCAAAAATAAATCCAAAATCATATAGTTAGTTTGTAAATTTGCAAATCGAAAAATTAAAAGCGTAAGAATTATGACGAAATTAAGTGTGAATGTCAATAAGATTGCAACATTGAGAAACTCCCGCGGAGGTGATTACCCTAACGTGGTGAATGTTGCCAGAGATATAGAACGTTTTGGTGCTGAGGGAATTACCATTCACCCAAGACCGGATGAACGTCATATTCGTTATCAGGATGCGTACGACTTAAAAGAAATTGTCACAACGGAGTTTAATATTGAAGGAAATCCTATTCCAAAGTTTGTGGACTTGGTGCTGAATACAAAACCTACACAAGTGACTTTAGTGCCGGACAGCATTGATGCAATAACAAGTAATGCTGGATGGGATACTCTAAAACATCAGGATTTTTTGAAAGAAGTAATTGCTGAATTCAAATCAAACGGAATCAGAACATCCATATTTATTGATACAGATGCCAAGCTTATCGAGGCTGCTGCTAAAACAGGAGCCGACCGTATAGAATTGTATACAGAATCATATGCAGTGCATTTTGCTAAAGGAGATAAAAATGCTGTGGTGCCATTTACTGAAAGTGCCATTATAGCCACAGCTAATGGACTTGGTATTAATGCGGGTCACGATTTGAATCTTGATAATATTCAACATTTTGCTCAAAATGTTCCGAATCTTTTAGAGGTTTCGATCGGACACGCCTTGATTTCTGAATCGCTGTATTTAGGGTTGGAAAATGTGGTGAATATGTATAAGCACAAATTAAAAGGGTAATATGGAATTGTTGCACTCTACAATTGTTGGCTCCGGAGCTCCATTGCTCATTCTTCATGGTTATTTTGGAATGAGTGATAACTGGAAAACTCTGGGTATGAAATATGCCGAGGATTTTGAAGTGCACTTAATTGATCAAAGAAATCATGGGCGTAGTTTTCATACGGATGATTTTGATTATGAATTGCTTATTGAAGACTTGCATTTTTATATTGAATATCACAGACTAAAAAAGGTGTCAATTCTAGGTCATTCAATGGGAGGAAAAGTAGCGATGTTGTTTGCCGTAAGTTATCCTGATTATATGGATAAGCTAATCGTTGCCGACATTGCTCCAAAATACTATGAACCCCACCACGAAACAATTTTGGCTGGATTGAATGCAGTGAATTTTGATTTACAATATTCAAGAAAAGCGGTGGAAGATATGCTTTCATTGTATATTAAAGATACAGGTGTAAAGCAATTCTTAATGAAAAATGTCTATTGGAAGGATAAAGGAAGACTAGCCTTCCGATTTAACCTGCAAAGCCTTACCGAAAATAATTCTGAAGTAGGAGACGCCTTGCCTTCATTTACGTCATTTGAAGGTCCTACACTCTTTTTAAGAGGGGGAAATTCGAATTATATCTTAGAGGAAGATATGGCCTTGATTAAGGCGCATTTTCCGAATTCAGAAATCGTGACAATTGCAAACGCCGGACATTGGTTGCATGCTGAAAATTCTATAGATTTTCTGGCGGAAAGCCGAAATTTTTTGTTAGACTAAATTGCTGTACTAGAATTCCGTAAATTTAACTTCATTTAAAAATTCAATAATGAAGTTTATTTATAAAACCCTATTAACAGCTCTCGCCATTGTAGGAATCGCTTATTTATTGCCAGGAGTGGATGTCACCGATTATACAGGAGCCATCTGGGCTAGTCTACTCATTACAGTTCTGAAGTATACCTTTAAACCAATAATGATAATTCTTACCTTACCGATGACTATTTTGTCGTTGGGCTTATTTCTTTTTGTTATTAATGCATGTGTAATTTTGGTAGCCAGTCATTTTTTAGACGATTTTTGGGTCGAAAATTTTTGGTGGGCGTTGCTATTTAGTCTGTTACTGTCCTTCGCTCAAGAATTTATCGATAAGATTTTAAAAGACTCTGTAAAATAGCTTGAAATTGAGCAAATTAAAACTTTGTGAAATGGTAGAAAAGTAGTAATTTCGCAGCCAAATTTTAAGAGATAAGATAAATTAGCATACAATGAATATAACTAAAGAAAATGTAGATGCTTTAAATGCGGTTGTTACCGTTGAAATTTCAACAGAAGATTACCGTGGTAAAGTAGATCAGATTTTACAAGACTATCGTAAGAAAGCAGATGTTCCTGGATTTAGAAAGGGACATGTGCCAATGGGAATGATTCGCAAGCAGTATGAGAAGTCAGTTATGATTGACGAAGTAAACAAATTACTTCAAGAATCTTTGAACAACTATTTAGTTGAAGAGAAGTTAGATATCTTAGGAAACCCATTGCCAAAAGTACAGGAAGATTTTTCTTGGGATGCTGATAACTATGCTTTTGAATTCGAATTAGGATTAGCTCCTGAATTTGAAGTAAGTTTAGATTCTAAAAAGGCAATTACTCAATACAATATTGTTGCTGACGACGAATTATTAGACAAAGAAGTTGAGAATTTACAAAAGCGTTTTGGTAAAATCATTACTCAAGAAGCTGTTGAAGAAAATTCAAATATTGCTGTAACTTTCGTTAACGAAGAAAAAGAGATCAACAAAAAGTCTACTATCGAATTAGGTAGCATAAGAACAAAAACAAACCAAAAGAAATTCATCGGGCAAAAAGTTGGTGATGTTGTTGAAGTAAAAACTAAAGGTTTATTCGACGACGAGCACAAATTGATGGGTGCTTTGGGATTGTCTCATGATGATATTCATGGATTAGACATCGTTGTTTCTGCAACAATCGAAGAAATCAATTACACTGAGTTGGCTGAAGTTAACCAGGAATTATTTGATAAAGTTTTTGGAGAAGGTAAAGTTACTTCTGAAGAGGACTTAAGAGGAAAGATCAAAGAGGATGCTGAAAAGCAATTCCAAACTCAGGCTGATCAACAATTGTTGAATGCTATTACAGAGTATTTGATTGACAATACTAAATTCGATTTACCAGCGGAATTTTTGAAAAAGTGGTTAGCTGTTGCTGGTGAAAAGCCAATGACTGCTGAAGAAGCTGGAGCTGAATACGATAAGTCTGAAAAAGGGTTGCGTTACCAGTTAATCGAAGGGAAAGTGTTAAAAGATAACGAACTTCAGATTTCTTTTGACGACTTAAAAGAGTATACTAAAGGATTCGTAAAAGCGCAAATGGCTCAATACGGACAAATGAATCCGGAAGAAAAGGAATTAGACGATATCGCACAAAGAGTGCTGTCTAACCAAGAAGAAGCGAAGCGTTTACAAGAACAATTAGTTTCTCAAAAGTTGTTGGAATTCTACAAGGAAAACATGACTTTTAAAGTAAAAGAAGTGAACTACGAGAAATTTGTGAAAGAAGTTTACAAATAGACCTTAGTCAATAAATATAAAAAGTCCCTGAGCATTGGTTCAGGGACTTTTTTTTGGTTTAATTGAAAATTATAATTGGTTGGTAAATTCCAGTTTTGGTAAAAGTGATAAGTTCTTATTTTGTATACGCTCCATGCGTCTGAACACCTTGTCCAGCATTTTTACCGATTTTTCAATGTAAGGGCCTTTATTCAACATTACGCATTCAGCTCTTTGGGCAAAGGCAGAATCAGTAAGTTCTGCTCTCGTCGGAATTCCTTTTTTAGTAAGGTTTTCTAATACCTGAGTCGCCCATATATCTGGTATATGTGCGGCATGACAGAGCCTTAAGATCTCTTCCTGAATGATTGTGAAATTTTTCCAACCGGTTTCAATTGCTAAATCTCCTCGGGCAATCATAACACCAATAGGATAGGTTTGCATTCCTTTCAATATGATGCTCGGTAAATTTTTAAAAGATTGTTGTGTTTCAATTTTGAAAACGATGCCCGTTTCTTTGCCTAATTTTTCAAACTCGTCAAATAAATCCTGTACATCTTCTTTCGTGTTTACAAATGAGAAATTCACTGCTGTTGCGTATTCAACTATAAATTCCAAATCTTTTCGATCTTTGGCAGTAAGTCCTTTAATACCTAATTGAGATTCGGGCAGGTTGATTCCTTTATCGGCTTTAATTTTGCCTCCGGATTTTTTCGTATTAGTGATTTTTACAATTAAATGGTCCGAGTGAACTTCCTGAATACGTGCTTCAACCACCCCATCATCAAAATAGATAGGTTCTCCTTCTTTTACATAGTCGAATATTTCTGGTAATGTAGATGAAATATGTGCCATTCCTTTTAAAGAGCCATCTTCATTATAGGTTGCAGGAGCTCCTAGCACAGGTTCTTTATCCAATCGCAGAAGATCATTTTTCTTCACGAAAATCACCTCATCTAAAGGAAGTAGTTCGTGTACTGAGTGTATTTCCGATTTCGACTTGTCTTCAAAGAAAACAGTAAGTGTCATCCCAGTTGTCATGAATGCAGAATCTTTGCATTCTGCAATTCTACCCACATCACATTTTTCGGTGATTTTGATTTTGCAACGTTTATTTCTGGCATCGCGGAACATAATAAAAGATCCTTTGCGTGTTTTGTTTAGCCAATTTTTATTGACAGGAATAATTGCATCTACACCTTTGACTTCTTTTGGTGGTTGCACACCATAAGGAGCAAGCCATAATTTTGCAGGTTTTGTAACCTGCCCTAAATTGTTTCTTTCCGGTTTAACATGAATCACTTTAGGCCCATCCTGCATTTTACCGGTTCGTAATTTGGGTCCGCCTAAATCCATTAATACCCTACAATCTGGTTTATTCTCTTGTAAATTCTGAATGATTTTTTTCCAGGTTTCAGGATCGTCATGCGCACAATTTACTCTGGCGCAATCCATTCCGTTGTCAAAAAGTTGCTTCGCAAAATCAGGGCTATCAGCAGCGGTTGTGGGTTGTGTTACTAATATTCGGGTATTTCTACTATGAGTTTTTTTCCCAAACAAAGCGTCTGTATTGGCGGCAATGATTTCCCTTGCTTCTTCAACAGGTAAAAAAGGGGTGTATTTTAAAGGAACATCTACATTTAATAAATGTGTAATAATCGATTTAAAAGTCAGGACATTGTATAGTACATTATCTTCAATACTAGTAACACTAGGGATTCCAATTTCTTTGAGTCTCTGTTGAAATTTATCAGTATCAAAGCTTCTTAAAGCTAAGTAGTGCAAAAGGTTTTTAGCACTTTTAATATAGTTTGGATGAACTGCATCTATTAAATGCTGGTGCTTGCGTTCGTAGAGGTGAATAGCCTTTAAAACCTGGTCTATATCTTTATTGACCTCAATTAGGTCTTTTCTGTTGAACAGCATAATTCACGAATTTTGAAACTTTAAAATTAAGGATTTCAAATGAATTATTACTTTCTTTTTTGACCTCTAGTTTTAGGTTTTTTGTACTTTTTAGTCATTTCTCTTCTGTAAGAACCACCTAAGTTAACTTTCTTGTTTTTCTCTTTTTTCTCATGGAAGGCAGGTCCGCTTGGCTCGATGTTTTCGTTCTTTGCTTCGTAACGTTCTTCAGTGCTTTTTGGCATTTCATCTTCGGTTAAACGACTAGATAATTCAACATCATCAGGGAAATCCAGCACTTCAATTTCTTTGTTCATCAGGATTTCGATTTCAGCTAAATATTCAGCTTCTTCTTCGGTGAAAAAAGAAATAGCAACACCTTCTTTTTCGGCACGACCTGTCCTACCGATTCTGTGAATGTAGTTTTCAGGTTCTTTATGAATGTCGAAATTTATCACATGACTCACGTCTGAGATGTCCAAACCACGGGCCAGGATATCAGTTGCGATTAAGATTGGGAAAAACCCTTTGTCGAAATTTCCGATTGAACGCAAACGATAATTCTGAGTTTTGTTCGAGTGAATTACATCCGATTTACCTGGTATTAATTCTTCCAATTCGTCATATAATAAATTGGCTTGCTTTTTATTTTTAGCAAAGATTAAAACTTTAGAAAACGTATCAGCATCAGAAAGTAAATCGACCAACAAATTCATTTTGGTATAAAAATTTGGAACGGGGAATGCGAATTGAGCAATGTTATCTAGGGGACTTCCGCTACTTGCAATTTCAACTTTCACAGGAGATTTAAAGAACTCCTCAATAATCCCATTTACCTCCTTGATCATGGTTGCTGAAAACAAGATACTTTGCCTTTTCTTCGGAAGAAGGTCCAGCAGGGTTATAAGTTGTGGTCTAAATCCTAAGTTCATCATTTCATCTACCTCATCAATGACCAATTTTTGAATTTGCTTCAGTTTTAGGATTCCATCAAGGGCTAAATCCAAGAGTCGACCAGGAGTTGCCACAATAATATCTTGTCCGCCATACACTTGTTCCTTTGCTTTATTCAGGTTTGTCCCGCCATAAACACCACAATAGCGTACATTAATATGAGGAGTCAATTTGTCTAGATCTTCAACAACCTGAACTACGAGCTCACGTGTTGGAACTACAATAAGCACTCGTGGATGTCTTTGTTCTGAGTATTTCAGCTGACGTAAAAGAGGAAGTAAGTAGGCAAAAGTTTTTCCTGTACCTGTTTGGGCAATACCTACCATATCACGGTTGCTCATGATTACCGGAAAGGCTTTTTCCTGAATTGGTGTTGGAGTTGTAAAGCCTAATTCATCCAGAGCTTCTAGTAGGAATCGGTTTAAATTTAAATCTGAAAATGTCATTGCCCTAATTTTCTGCAAATATAAGGTTATTATTATGAAGGGCGTAGTTACTTTTTAAAGTGAATTGTTCTGTTTTCAATAGTCAATTGACGAAAGTGGAACTGGTTCTTAATCCACTCTAGCGACTTTTCATGATAGATGAAAACATGGGTAGGATCATCTTTATAATACCAGGTTTTGAAATTGATGGTATCGTTATAAAGATGTGTTTTGAGGTAAAGGTTGCCATTGGGAAGGATTAACGAATAAAGCAATTCAAATTCTTTGATTGGGTTGTGAAAGTGTTCAATAACTTCACAAGAAACAATATAGTTGTAAAAGGTTTTGAGTCGCTCAGTTTGTTTGTCAAAAAATGGATCGTACGTGCGTATGTTGTAGTTTTGTTCCCGGAGTAATTTTGTGATTACCGGCCCGGTTCCAGAACCAAAATCCAATCCGATTTCCAAAGGAGTCTGATTTTCGATAATTTTTGAAACAAGGGGTTGCACGAAATTCTGATAGCCTTCATCTTCGACATTGTTATTATGTTCCAGATAGCGGTTTTTTTCTTCAGCAGGACTTAAATAATGCGCCGGATTTAAGAAAATACCCCAGCAATGAGCACATTTGAAATATTCCCTCGATTTAATGGTTTGAAATAATTCTGATTCGTTATTGCAAAGAGGGCAATTCAAAATTATTTGTTTTCGAACTTCACAAGCAATGTAATGTTTGGATCATATTTTAATCCTACAACTTTTGCACGACAATCTTCAATTCGATATGGAGCTAGTTTGTCTTCAATAAATATTTTTTTAATCTCCGTGGTACCATCTTCATATGTCAGTTCAATATCTAAGTCAACCGCCATAGGTGTCTCTTGTTTTTGATCAATAATAATTCTAACAACGCCTTTATAATACACCCAGGTAAAACTAAGTTCAGGGTAATTATTGGTTGTCAGCCATTGATTGAAGAAAGTGTCTAGTTTTTCACCAGAATTGGCCTCCATTACTCTTTTGAATTGCGCTGTAGTAGCATTTCCATAGTTGTATTTTTTGTAATATTCACGAATTCCTCTCCAGAAGTTATCTTCGCCAACTTTATTGCGAAGCATATGTAAAACCCAACCACCTTTTTGGTAGGTGTTGGTATTTAAAATATGATTGAGGTCGTCAATGCGTCGTGGAATTACCGTTCCAGGCGTTTTTTCATTGTAGGTAAATATTTTGTCACGTTGTTCTTTGGCCCTTTTTTTAAGTTCTTCCACACCGTATTTATGTTCCATATAAACATTAGCAAAGTAAGTCGCAAATCCTTCACTCAACCAAACGTGTGGCCAGTCTTGTTCAGATACAGAGTTTCCAAACCATTGGTGTGCGATTTCATGCGCAATCAAGGCTTCAATGTTTTGTTCTCCCGTAATAGCACTTTCATTGTAAAAAATACATCCAGCATTTTCCATTCCTCCATAGCGGGTTTTAGACTGAACATTTGCCAATTTATCAAAAGGGAAAGGACCTATTTTCTCTTCAAAAAAATGAATTATAGAATCTGCAACAGCAAAATCTCTGAACCCTTCTTCAGCTTGTTGAGGGTAAACCCATGATGAAACTGGAATCGCACTTAGAGTTGGCTCAATATTTTGAACGGCGAAGTCTGCAATACCTGCTACCATTACTTTTGTCGGAATTGGTTTAGAGGACTTATAATTATAGGTAACAGTTCCATCTTCATTTTCGGTATTACCTAATGCCGCTCCGTTCGCAATTACTTTATAACGATTTGGGGCAGTAACATTGAATGCAACCGTAGCTTTATCTGAAGGGTGATCTACACAAGGAAACCAATGATGTGCTCTGTTCGGCCAGTTGTCACCAAAAAAAGTACGATCTCCATGTTTGTTTTTTGAAATAATGAACCCGTCCTTCGGAATCCCTTTATAATTGATGGTATAGGTGATCGTTGTATCTTTATAAATGATATCTGTTGCAATGGCGAGGCGATCAAAGCGATGTACAAATTCTAAAGTATCTGCTTCATTTACTACAGATGTGACTTCCATTCCTAAGCCTGTTATGGTATCCAGTGAAACTAAATCCAAATCAAATTTATTCGACAATTTTTTGAATCGAACAGAAACATCCATGCTGGCTTCAATTACATCGGTAGAATCATTAACCTTCAGGTGCAGATTGTAATGCTGAATATCAATACCTTTAAATCTATTGATATAATCCTGTGCACTTGCGGCGTTAACTACAAATAAAGAAAGAATAAATAAGTTAAAAAGGGGCTTCATGCTTTTCATATTAGGTGTGTAAATATAATAAAAGGCATTAAAACGCTTTTTATTCAACAGTTATAAATCATCCAGCACTCCCTTTGCACAATTCATAACCTAAAAAAAAGATGAGGGATATAAAACAAAAAGTCTGTTTTTCAGACAAAACAGACTTTTTACAACTAAAACCAACTCTGTAACTTTATAATCTAAGAGTGTTGTAATTAAATAGTGTTAAAATTCTCAATAGCTTAATATGCAATTATGTAAAGTATTGTTTTTTTTAACTTAAACGCTCTAAATTAATTATTTACTCTACAAAGATACTTCTTTTTGTTATGCGCGCATAACAAAAATGTAAATTTATTGTTAAATTATTGTAACTAAATATAAATGTCTGAAAATGAGAAATTTTTGTTTTAAGATGCTTGAAATTAAAGCTTCTAAGGAAAACTTCGTATCTTTACGGCCCTAATCACTAAAAACCCTGACGATGGATTTTGGAAAAGAATTCAAGAAATTTGCGACAAAAGATCAAGGAATCAACAGCATGTATTATGATAAGATTGTAAGTAATGTGACTCCTTATATCATGGAAGAACGTCAATTGAACATCACTCAAATGGATGTGTTCTCAAGATTGATGATGGATCGTATTATATTTTTAGGAACTGCAATTGATGATTATGTGGCGAATATCATTCAGGCACAGTTATTGTTTCTGGAAAGCGTTGATAATTCGAAAGATATATCAATTTATATCAATTCGCCAGGAGGTTCAGTATATGCTGGATTAGGGATGTATGATACCATGCAATTCATCAAGCCAGATGTTGCAACCATCTGTACGGGTATGGCGGCTTCTATGGGAGCAGTTTTAATGTGTGCTGGAGAAAAAGGAAAGCGCTCTGCGTTGCCACACTCAAGAGTTATGATTCACCAACCATTAGGTGGAGCACAAGGCCAGGCGAGTGATATCGAAATTACGGCACGTGAGATTTTAAAATTGAAAGGAGAATTGTACGATATTATTTCGAAACACTCCGGACAAACTGTTGAGAAAGTGCATGCGGATTCTGATAGAGATTATTGGATGAAAGCGGAAGAAGCGAAAGCTTACGGAATGATTGACGAAATTTTAGTTAGAAAATAAAAAGGAAAGAATGGCAAAGGATGAAGTTTTAGAATGTTCGTTCTGTGGAAGGAAAAAACCGGAAACGGATTTGCTTATCGCCGGGCTAGATGCACATATCTGTGATAAGTGTATTGAACAAGCGCACGGAATTGTAATGGAGGAGATTGCCGAGAATAGTTCTTCCTCACTCAGCTCTGAGTTGGTTGTAAAAAAGCCAAGAGAGATTAAAGAGTTTATTGACCAGTATATGATTGGTCAGGATCAGGCTAAGAAAGTAATGTCTGTTGCGGTTTACAATCATTACAAGCGACTGTTACAACCTGAATCGAAGGAAGAGGCTATTGAAATTGAAAAGAGCAATATCATCTTAGTTGGTGAAACAGGTACAGGTAAAACATTAATTGCACGAACTATAGCACGTATGTTGAATGTGCCTTTCTGTATCGTTGATGCTACCGTATTAACAGAAGCTGGATATGTTGGTGAAGATGTTGAAACTATTTTAACGCGTTTGTTACAGGCAGCAGATTATGATGTAACTAAAGCTGAAAGAGGAATTGTATTTATTGATGAAATTGATAAAATTGCGCGTAAAGGTGATAATCCTTCAATTACACGTGATGTTTCTGGTGAAGGTGTTCAACAGGCACTATTGAAATTATTAGAAGGTTCGGTAGTGAATGTGCCGCCTAAGGGAGGAAGAAAACACCCGGATCAAAAGTTCATTGAAGTAAACACAAAAAACATATTATTTGTAGCTGGTGGAGCCTTTTCAGGAATTGATAAGATTATTGGAAAACGTTTGAACCGTCAAGCCGTTGGATATAGCGCTTCTATCAAAGAAACTCGCGTAGACGAAAACAATATGTTGCAGTATATAATCCCAAGTGATTTGAAATCCTTCGGATTAATCCCTGAGATTATTGGTCGTTTACCAGTCTTAACGTTCATGAATCCATTAGATGCTGAAACATTGCGATCTATTTTAACAGAGCCTAAAAACTCAATTATAAAGCAGTATGAAAAGCTATTTGCAATGGATGGAATTGATTTTTCTATCAATGAGCAGGCACTGAATTATGTTGTTGAAAAAGCGGTTGAATACAAGCTAGGAGCACGTGGTTTGCGCAGTTTATGTGAAGCTATTTTAACGGATGCCATGTTTGAATTACCAGGTACTGAAGAAACACAATTACGAGTTACAAGAGAATACGCCGAAGACAAGATGAATAAATCAACCTTAAAGAAACTTAAGGCGGTTTCTTAAATGACAAGAGAATAAAAGAAGAACATCCTTTTTAATTAAAGGGTGTTTTTTTATGCTATTTTTGTACATTCGAATTTATTAAATCCTGCTGATTAAAATTGATTTCTAGAAGTACCATAGACAAAGTTTTTGAGGCCGCTCGTGTTGAGGAGGTGATTGGAGAATTTGTGCAATTAAAAAAAGCTGGTAGTAATTATAAAGGTTTGAGTCCGTTCTCTGATGAACGCACCCCTTCATTTATGGTGTCTCCGGCAAAAGGTATCTGGAAGGATTTTAGTACAGGAAAAGGAGGAAATGCAATTTCATTCTTGATGGAACAAGAGCATTATTCCTACCCTGAAGCGATTCGTTATCTGGCACGCAAGTACAATATTGAAATTGAAGAAACACAGCAAACTGACGAACAGAAAAAGCAGGCCGATGAGCGTGAAAGTTTGTTTTTGGTTTCTGAATATGCCAGAGATTATTACCATAAAGTTTTAACTGAAGATGAACAGGGTATTGCTATCGGACTTTCTTATTTCAAGGAACGTGGTTTTACCGATGAAATCATTAAAAAGTTTCAATTAGGATATTCTTTGAATGAATGGGAGGCCTTTACCAATGAGGCCCTGAATAAAGGATATAACCTAAAATATCTGGAGCAAACCGGACTTACAATTGTAAAGGATGATGCCAATAGGCCTGGAAGCAAAAAGCAATTCGACCGATTCAAAGGACGTGTGCTTTTCCCAATACACAGTATGAGTGGAAGGGTGCTGGGATTTGGAGGCCGAATTTTAGGGAATGATAAGAAAGCAGCGAAATATTTAAACTCACCTGAGAGTCCGATATACCATAAGAGTAATGTGCTCTACGGAATTCATTTCGCAAAGCAGTCCATTGCTAAAGAAGACAGTTGTTATTTGGTTGAAGGGTATACCGACGTGATTTCAATGTATCAGGCAGGAATTGAAAACGTGGTAGCTTCATCAGGAACAGCCTTGACTGAAAATCAAATTCGTTTGGTAAATCGTCTTACCAAAAATATTACAGTATTATTTGATGGTGATGCTGCCGGAATTAGGGCAGCTATGCGAGGAATCGATTTGATTCTGGAGCAGGGTATGAATGTGAAAGTACTTACCTTTCCTGATGGAGATGACCCGGATAGTTTTGCTAAAAAACATACAAAAGAAGAACTTAAGGAATATTTAGTCCATAACGCTCAGGACTTCATCAAATTCAAGGTTTCTTTATTGATGGAGGAAGCAAAAAAGGATCCTGTAAAGAAAGCAGGTCTTATTCACGACATCGTGATGAGTATCTCTAAAATTCCGGATGGTATTCAACAGGAGGTCTATTTACAGGAGTGTTCGCGACTTATGGACATTTCTGAAAGTGTTTTGTTTAATGAATTAGCACAACTTAAAAGTCGTCCGCAAAAACCGACAAAACAATATAGAGGTCAACAACAAGCAAGACCTTCGAGTCAAACGTCAAACCAAAGTCCTCATCAAAATCAGGGTGTTCGTGTAGATCCAAATGAGCCTCCTTTGGAAGTGCTGTATCCCGAGATGGTTGGATTGCATGTTACTCCTAAAGCACAAAAGATTGACGAGCTCAATAAATATGAGAAGGAAATTATCAAAGCCTTGGTGCTTTATGGAAATCTCAAGGTTGATTTTGAGCATTTTGTTGAAGCGGAAAATGTTACCAATCCTTATGCCGATAAATTGCAGGTAGAAATCATTCCAAATGTGGTTTCAAGAGAAATTTACCTCAATTTACAGGAAGATGAAATTGAATTTGCAGATCCGTTGTTTCAATCTATATACAATGAGGTCATGAACCAATTGGTACAAGAAGAATCTATAGCAGTGGATACCTTTATCAACCATCCGGACAAATCAATTTCTAGTTTTGTCACCGGTGTTTTAATGGATGATGAGAAGCATGCCTTGAGCGACTGGGGAGGAAAAGAGATTGAAGTTAAGAGTAAAACCAGGTCGAGTGTCCTTTCAAAATATGTACTTGAAATCATCTTTAATTTACGCCGTGTGTTAATTGATGCGAAGATTGAAGAGTTAAAAGTAGACCTTTCTGAAGGCAGTAACAGAGAATTTGCTCTGGAGTCAATCGGGAATTATTTAGGTTTACGAAGCTTAATTTGTGAAAAGCTGGGAAGGGTAATTTAGCTAGATTTTTTCTTCTAAAACAATAGCTGTTGCGTAATGCTCTCGAATCACTAAGAGTGCTCTGTCTGCATCCAGTCTTGTTTTAAATCCAATAATTTGAGTCTTCCACTCTGGTGGGTCATAGGTCAGTTTTACCTTGTACTGATTGTACTTACTCTCAAACTCTTGCTTGACCTCTACTGCCTTGGACTCAAGGCCGTTATAGAGCTGAATCTTATAAACAATAGAGTTTTTATTGTTTTTGTTGAACGCTCTTTTCTTTTCAATGACGTCGTAGATCTTTTGAGATTCTTCCTGTCCGTAGGTATTTGAAGAACAAAAAATAAATGCAACAAAAAATGTTAAAATGATTGATTTGGATAAGGTATTCATTGAAAATTTAAATTTTTGTCAAAGTTAATTTATTTGATAATAATAATGATAAAACTAACTTATTTAGAATCATTATAAATTATATGCGTGGTCATAATAAGCCTTTAATAATTGCCTAGAAATAGTACTTTTGTGCAATCCTAAAAACTGACTTAAATCAGTTATTGGTGAAATAATTATACCAAAACCAGAAAGAAAAGATTTTTTTTAAGTATGAAAAGTGTGAAACAACACAGTCAAGTGTCAAGATTAATCAAAATTAGTCTTGCTTTCCTTTTAGTTTTTTCAGTTAAATTATCGGCTCAAGAAGGTAACGCAGCAAATGGAGAGAAACTCTTCAAACAAAACTGCGCGGCTTGTCACAAGTTAGATAAAAAATTAATTGGACCTGCTCTAGAAGGGATAACAGAAAAAAGAGAGCAAGATTGGTTAATAGCCTGGATTAAAGATAGTCCGGGAATGATTAATTCAGGAGACAAACTTGCGGTTCAGGTATTTGAAGAGAACAATAAGCTACCTATGACGGCTAACCCACATTTATCAGATCAGGATATCATTGATATTTTGGAGTATACAAAGGGTGAACCAGTGGTTCAAGAAGTTGCGGCAGCGCAGGAAGTTGACCCAGGTGTTGAATTAGGAAAAGCATTGTTTAAAACAAATTGTGCCGCTTGTCACAAATTAGAAGGTAAACTAATTGGTCCAGAGCTATTGAACATCGAAGAAAAGTACGATGCTGAATGGTTGAAATTATGGATTAAAGACAACGCTGCTCTAGTTGCGTCTGGAGATAAACAGGCAATTGCTGCTTCTGAATACTCTCCATCTGCAATGACGGCCTTCCCTCAATTGTCGGATGAAGATATTGACAATATCTTGAAATATTTAGCTGTTGGTGACGTGAAGCCTGCTGTAAGTAGTGAGGTGTCTGCTGCAGAAGAAGAAATGTTTAACAAGCCTGGATTAGGAATTGGAGTTACTTTAATGGTAACTATTTTAGTATTCGTACTAATCGCATTAATCGCAGGAGCAACTTCTAAGCAACAAGTAGAAGAAGATGAAGAATCGACTGGAAGCATGCTGAAAATGATGATCATGAACCCATTCATGAGATTCTTAACGACAATCTTTTTATTGTTATTGGGTGCATACTTATTATTTAGCTACTTATTACAAATAGATGTAAATGAAGGGTATCAGCCAATTCAGCCTATTGCATTCTCCCATGCTGTTCACGCAGGAGATAATAAAATAGATTGTCAATATTGCCACTCTTCAGCGAAACATTCAAAAACTTCTGGTATTCCATCAGCAAATGTTTGTATGAACTGTCATAAATCGATTAGTGAATACAACGGAGAGTTGTTTGGAGATTATTCAAAAGAAGATTTGGATGCTGAAATCCAAAAATTATATGACGCTGTTGGTTGGGATAAAGAAAACGTAGCATACATCGAAGGGTACGAGCAACAGCCAATCGAATGGGTACGTATTCATAACCTAGCTGATTTCGCTTATTTCAACCACTCACAACACGTTACAGTAGCAGGTGTGGATTGTCAGAAATGTCACGGTCCAGTTGAGGACATGCACGAGTTGTACCAGCATTCTCCATTAACAATGGGATGGTGTATAGACTGTCACAGAGATACACAAGTTGATCTAACTGAAGAAGGATACTACAAGAACATCCATGATCAGTTGGCTAAGAAATATGGTGTAGAAAAAGTGACTGCAGCTCAAATGGGAGGATTGGAATGTGGTAAGTGTCACTATTAATTAAAAGTAAAAAAATTAGATAAATGGCATCAAACAAAAAATACTGGAAAAGTGTTGAGGAGCTGAACGAAAACAGTTCTATTGTTGATACGTTAAAACATAACGAGTTCGTTGAGGAAATTCCTACGGATGACTTCTTAGGTGATAAGGAAAGCTTGGAGGCTTCTTCAACAACCAGAAGGGATTTCTTAAAATATGTAGGATTTACTACTGCTGCTGCATCATTAGCTGCTTGTGAAGGACCAGTAGTAAAATCAATTCCATATGTAATCCAACCAGATGATATTATTCCTGGTGTTGCTGATTACTATGCAACTACAATGGCTGATGGATTCGACTTTGCAAATGTTTTAGTAAAAGTAAGAGAAGGTCGTCCAATTAAAATCGAACCAAATAAAGAGGTAAACGGAAGTACTAATGCACGTGTACAGGCTTCAGTATTATCTTTATATGATAGCTTAAGATTAAGAGGTCCTAAAGCAGATGGTCAAGATATTTCTTGGGACGAAGCAAATAGTCAAATTGGCGCTAAATTAAATGAAATTAAAGCTGCAGGATTACCAATTGCTGTGTTAACAGGAACTATGGCGAGCCCATCAACAAACAAGTTGATCGCTGCTTTAAATGATACTTTTGGCAATGTAAACCATGTGGTTTATGACGCAGTATCTGAATCTGCTGCTTTGGATGCTTTCGAAGCTATGTACGGAGAAAGAGCATTGCCTGATTACAAATTCGAAAACGCTGAGGTTATTGTTTCCGTGGGAGCCGACTTCTTAGGAGACTGGCAAGGTGGTGATTTCGAAGCAGGATATGCAAAAGGACGTGTGCCTAAAAAAGGAAAAATGTCGCGTCACATCCAGTTTGAATCGAACATGACTTTATCTGGAGCAAACGCAGATAAGCGTATTGCACTTACCCCTTCTGATCAAATCAAAGTTTTAGCACGTCTATATGCTACGATGACTGGAGGACCAGTAACTATGGAAATTACTCCATTAACAGAAGCTGTTTCTAAAGCTGCTGCTCAATTGAAAAAAGCAGGAAGCAAGGCAGTTGTAGTTACTGGAATTCAAGATAAAAATGCTCAATTACTTGCATTGGCAATTAACAAAGTTTTGAACAGTGAAGTAATCGACGTGGCTGCACCAAGATATGTGCGTGAAGGTAACGACACTAGAGTAGCTGCTTTAGTTGCTGATATGAATGCTGGAAAAGTTGGTGCGTTAATTATGAACGGTGTGAACCCAGCTTACACATTGCCAAATGCTGATGAGTTTGTTGCTGGATTAGAAAAAGTGCAATTATCTGTAGCTTTCTCTATGCAAGACACTGAAACTGTGGCAAAATCTCAATATGCTTTAGCAACACCTCATTACTTAGAGTCTTGGGGAGATGTTCAAATCAAAAAAGGACACTACAGCTTAGTTCAGCCAACAATTCAACCATTATTTGATACACGTCAGTTCCAGGATGCCTTATTAGCATGGACTGGAAATACTACTTCATACTACGAGTACTTAAAAGCTGAGTGGAATGCAGAGGTCTTAGGAGGAACTTCTTGGAACCAGGCATTGCACGATGGTGTATTTGCATCAGAAGGAACTTCTGAAGTTGCTGAAGTATCTGTTGATATGGGAGCTGTACTAGGAGCTTTACCTGTAATGAGAGGTGAAGGATTCCAATTAAACTTATATACGAAGACAGGATTAGGAGACGGTCAACAAGCAAACAATCCTTGGTTGCAAGAATTCCCTGATCCAATAACAAGAACTTCTTGGGATAACTACTTAACAATGTCAAAAGCTGATGCTGATGCAAATGGAGTAGTAAACTACAATGTTGCTAACGGAGCATTGAATGGAAGTTTAGTTGAATTAACTGTAAACGGAAAAACGGAAGTTTTACCAGTATATGTTCAACCTGGACAAGCTAAAGGATCTTTAGGGTTAGCTCTTGGATACGGAAGAACTAACGGAATGAAATCTGAAATGTTGACAGGTAAGAACGCTTATGCATTTTACAACGACTTCAATACATTCCAAGGAAATGCTACAATTAAGGTACTAAGTGAAGAACATGAATTTGCATGTGTTCAGTTGCACAATACATTAATGGGTAGAGGTGATATTGTTAAAGAAACTGACTTAGCAACATACAACGATAGCTCATTAGATTCAAAACACACTTGGAACAAAGTTCCTGTGGTTTCTATGGATCATAAAGAAGTTGAAGCTACTAGCGTTGATTTATGGGATGCATTTGACAGATCTGTTGGACACCATTTTAACTTATCTATCGACTTGAACGCATGTACAGGATGTGGGGCTTGTGTTATTGCTTGTCACGCTGAAAACAATGTTCCTGTTGTAGGAAAAGAGGAAATTAGAAAATCAAGAGATATGCACTGGTTGCGTATTGATAGATACTATTCTCACGAGGAAGACTTTGGAAGTGATGTGGAGAAAAAATTAGCTGGAACTGGAGTGAATGGTTACAAAGATACGATGGCAGAATTGGAAGATCCTGCTGAAAATCCTTCTGTAGCTTTCCAACCAGTAATGTGTCAGCACTGTAACCACGCACCATGCGAGACTGTATGTCCGGTGGCTGCAACTTCTCATGGTCGTCAGGGTCAAAACCAAATGGCATATAACAGATGTGTTGGAACACGTTACTGTGCAAACAACTGTCCGTATAAAGTAAGAAGATTTAACTGGTTTAAGTACGCTGAAAACAGTGAGTTTGATTACAATATGAATGACGACTTAGGTAAGATGGTGTTAAACCCAGATGTAACAGTACGTTCAAGAGGGGTAATGGAAAAATGTTCGATGTGTATACAAATGACACAAGCAACCATCTTAAAAGCGAAGAAAGAAGGACGTCCGGTAAATACAAATGAATTCGAAACTGCTTGTTCTAATGCATGTAGCACAGGAGCCATGGTATTTGGTGACGTTAACAACAAAGAAGATAAAGTAACTTCTTTAGCTGAAGATAAAAGAGCATACCACTTATTAGAGCACATTGGAACAAGACCAAATGTTGTTTACCAAGTGAAGGTGAAAAACACAACTGAAGCATAAACTCAAATATTAATAGAAAATAATTAAATAGATATGTCGTCTCATTACGAAGCACCTATTAGAAAACCTTTAGTTATTGGAGATAAGAGCTACCACGATATTACAGTGGAGGTAGCTGCTCCAGTAGAAGGTAAAGCAAATAAATTATGGTGGGTTGCATTTTCAATATCTCTCGCAGCATTCCTTTGGGGATTAGGAGCTATTATTTATACAATCGGAACCGGAATTGGAGTATGGGGATTAAATAAAACCGTAGGTTGGGCTTGGGATATTACCAACTTCGTATGGTGGGTAGGTATTGGTCACGCCGGTACATTGATTTCCGCTGTATTGTTGTTATTCCGTCAAAAGTGGAGAATGGGTATTAACCGTTCTGCAGAAGCAATGACCATTTTCTCAGTAGTACAAGCAGGTTTATTCCCGGTAATACACATGGGACGTGTGTGGGATGCACACTACGTGTTACCAATTCCAAACCAGTTTGGTACTTTATGGACCAACTTTAACTCACCTCTATTATGGGATGTATTTGCGATCTCTACGTATTTATCAGTATCATTAGTATTCTGGTGGACTGGTTTATTACCTGATTTCGCGATGTTAAGAGATAGAGCTGTAAAGCCATTCCAAAAGAAAATTTACTCTTTAGTAAGTTTCGGTTGGACAGGTAGAGCAAAAGACTGGCAACGTTTCGAAGAAGTTTCTTTGGTACTTGCAGGTTTGGCTACACCACTGGTACTTTCGGTACACACCATTGTATCATTTGACTTCGCAACTTCTGTAATTCCAGGTTGGCACACCACAATTTTCCCTCCTTACTTCGTTGCAGGAGCGGTATTCTCAGGGTTTGCCATGGTAAATACCCTTCTTATTATCATGAGAAAGGTATCTAACCTAGAAGCATATATTACTAAACAACACATCGAATTAATGAACATCATTATTATGATTACTGGTTCGATTGTAGGTTGTGCTTATATTACTGAGTTGTTTATTGCATGGTATTCAGGAGTTGAATACGAGCAGTATGCATTCTTGAACAGAGCAACAGGTCCTTACGCTTGGGCATACTGGATTATGATGTCTTGTAACGTATTTTCTCCACAGTTCATGTGGTTTAAGAAATTACGTACAAGTATCATGTTCTCATTCGTAATCTCAATTGTTGTAAACATTGGAATGTGGTTCGAGCGTTTCGTAATTATCGTTACTTCGCTTCACAGAGATTACTTGCCATCTTCTTGGACTATGTTCTCTCCAACATTCGTGGATATCGCTATCTACGTTGGAACAATCGGATTCTTCTTCGTGTTATTCTTGCTGTACGCTAGAACATTCCCTGTAATTGCTCAGGCCGAAGTAAAATCTATTTTGAAATCATCTGGTGATAATTATAAAAAATTAAGAGACGGAAATCATGAGTAGTAAAGTAGTACAAGCAATGTATAACGATGATGATATCCTAATGGATGCTGTGAAGGAAACCAGAGCAGCTAAACATCACATCGAAGAAGTTTATACACCATTTCCAGTGCACGGATTAGAAAAAGCAATGGGATTAAAAGATACTCGAATTGCAATCACAGCATTCATGTACGGATGTGTTGGTTTTTGTTTCTCAGTATGGATGATGAATTACATCATGATTGAAGATTGGCCGCAAGACATTGGAGGAAAGCCAAGTTTTAGCTTTTTCCTTAATATGCCTTCATTTGTGCCAATCATGTTCGAAATGTCTGTGTTTTTTGCAGCGCACTTAATGGTAATTACATTCTATATGAGAAGTAAATTATGGCCATTCAAAAAAGCGGAAAATCCAGATCCAAGAACTACAGATGATATGTTCGTAATGGAAGTTACTGTTGATGGTAACGAGGACGAATTAGTTTCTTTCCTTGAAAAAACTGGAACAGTAGAAATTAAAGTAACTGAAAAGCACTAATTAAAATGAAAAGCATTTTAAAACTAACTATAGTATTGGTTGTTGCCGTTTCTTTGACGTCTTGTTGGACAGACAAAACACAACGTAATGTACAATACATGCCGGATGTAGATATGTATGAGTCTGTAGGATATGAAACTTACACGGTGAATCCTAATTTCGCAGACGGAAGAACTTCTCAAAAGCCAGTAGCAGGAACTATTGCACGTGGAAGAGTTCCTTACGACTACGAAAATACGACTGAAGGATATGAGGCTGCTAAAGCGGATTTAACAAACCCATTAGAAGTATCTGAAAAGAATCTTGAAAATGGGAAAGCAATGTACGACATCTATTGTGCATCTTGTCATGGTAAGACCGGAGCAGGTGATGGAGTATTAGTGCAAAGAGATAAATTCTTAGGAGTTCCAAATTATAAGGACAGAGATATTACAGAAGGTAGTATCTACCACGTAATTATGCATGGAAAGAATTTAATGGGATCTCACTCAGGTCAATTAACTGCTAAAGAGCGTTGGCAAGTGACGATGTATGTAGAGCAGTTGAGAGCAGAATTATTAAAATAATATTTACAAAGAAAGCAATTAAAGATATGTATACCTTTTCAAGTAAATTAAAAACATTCTCTTTTACCTTAATGGTAATTGGATTGTTAGGTGTTGCTTACGGATTCTTCTCTACACCAAGCAATGTAGAAGAAGTGAAAGTTATGTTAGCTGAAAGTCATGATTCACATGGCGCTGAATCTCATGATACAGCTGATTCTCATGCTGCTGACGGACATGAAGCTGATGCTCACGGAGAAGACGAGCACGCTGAACACGTATTACATTTATTAAAGAATAAGCCTTGGTCTGCTTTATATGTAGCCCTGTTCTTCTTCTTTATGATTTCATTAGCAACCCTTGCATTTTATGCAATTCAACACGCGGCACAGGCAGGATGGTCTGTAGTATTGTTCCGTGTTATGGAAGCGATAACAGCCTACCTTCCAATTGGAGGAATCTTGTTATTCGTATTCTTTGTAATGTCTGCTATGCACTGGAACCATCTATTCGTATGGATGGATCCTGAAGTAGTTGCTCATGATGAATTAATTCAAAACAAATCAGGTTACTTAAATGTTCCGTTTTTCTTAGCACGTGCTGCCATCTATATTATTGTATGGACTTTTTACAGAAATCACGCACGTAAGTTAACATTGGCACAAGACAATGCTGAAGCAGGAGATATTAGTAACTATACAAAATTATTTAAGCGCTCAGCGGCATTTTTAGTATTCTTCTTAGTGACAGAATCTATGATGTCTTGGGACTGGATCATGTCGTTAGACCCACACTGGTTTAGTACATTATTTGGATGGTATGTATTTGCAGGAATGATGGTTTCAGCAATTACTACTATTGCATTAATTGCAGTGTACCTAAAAGGAAAAGGATACTTGGAATTTGTGAATGACAGCCACATGCATGACTTAGCAAAGTTCATGTTCGGTTTCAGTATCTTCTGGACGTACCTATGGTTTTCGCAGTTTATGCTTATCTGGTACGCAGATATCCCAGAGGAGGTTACTTATTTCGCAACAAGATTTAACGACTACAAACTTCCTTTCTTAGGAATGTTAGCATTAAATTTCGTATTCCCATTATTAGTATTGATGAATTCAGACTTTAAACGTGTAAACTGGTTTATCGTTAGTACAGGAATCGTGATTTTAATAGGACATTATATCGATGTTTTCGTAATGATTATGCCTGCAACAGCAGGTGATCAGTGGTCATTCGGAATAACTGAATTAAGTTCAGTATTATTATTTGCAGGTATATTTATCTATGTTGTATTTAATGCACTAGCTAAAGCACCATTATTGGCAAAAGGGAGTCCATTTACAAAAGAAAGTAAGGAATTCCACTATTAAACTAAAACTAATTGAGTTAGAAAAAATCCTGAATTATGAAAATTCGGGATTTTTTCTAAATTTGACACCCTAAAACTAAACTAACAAAATGACAGCAATTTTATACATCCTGCTAGCAATAGTAATAGGAGTTGCGATTTGGCAAGTGGCCAACATCTTTAAATTGACCGGCTCTGTAGCTACAAATAAAGACAACAATACTCAAGGTATTTTGTTTGCCGTTTTCGGAGTAGCATTTTATGCACTTATGATTTTTTGCTTCGCGAAGTACTCAACTTTGATGTTGCCAGAAGCGGCTTCTATTGAGGGAGAGGATTACGACCAGTTGTACATGATTACAATGATCTTGATTTTAGTAGTGCAAGCAATTACACAATTCTTATTGTTCTACTTTGCCTTTAAATACAGAGGAAAAGAAGGGAAAAAAGCATTATTCTACGCTGATAGTCACAAATTAGAGATGATCTGGACGATTATTCCAACAGTTGTTTTAGCAGTTCTTGTACTTTACGGACTGACTGTTTGGAATGATGTAATGGACTCTTCTGATGCTGAAAATCCTTTAATTGTGGAAGTTTATGCAAAGCAATTCCAATGGGAAGCGCGTTACGCTGGAGCCGACAACACGTTAGGATTAGCTAATGTTAGAAATATTAAAGGAATCAATACCATGGGTGTCGATATGGACGACAAAAATGCCCAGGATGATATTCCTGTAAGAGAATTACACTTACCAAAAGGGAGAAAGGTAATTTTTAAATTCCGTTCACAGGATGTATTGCACTCTGCATACATGCCTCATTTTAGAGCCCAAATGAACTGTGTGCCAGGTATGGTTACAGAATTCTCCTTCACTCCAAAGTATACTACTGAGGAAATGAGAGCTGAAGAGGGTATGGCCGCTAAAGTTGACGGAATCAACGAAATAAGAGCAGAAAAAGGAGAAGATCCATACGAATTTGATTACATATTACTATGTAACAAAATTTGTGGAGCATCTCACTATAACATGCAAATGAAGATTGTGGTAGAAGAACCAGCAGCATTTGATGCTTGGTTAAGCAATCAAAAAACAATGGCTCAAGTAGTTCAATAAATCTAACTATCACCTACTAACAAAATTTTTATTATGTCAGATCACCATCATAAAGAAACGTTCGTAACTAAATATGTATTTAGTCAGGACCATAAAATGATTTCAAAGCAGTACTTAGTTACTGGTGTGTTCATGGGAGTTATCGGAATTTTTATGTCTATGTTATTCCGTTTGCAACTTGCATGGCCTGATACTTCTTTCAGTATCATCGAGGCATTCTTAGGGCCTCACCAAGAAAATGGAATTATGTCGCCAGATATTTATTTGGCACTTGTTACCATTCACGGAACTATCATGGTATTCTTCGTATTAACGGCTGGATTAAGTGGTACGTTCTCTAACCTTTTGATTCCATTGCAAATCGGAGCCCGTGATATGGCTTCTGGATTTTTGAACATGGTTTCTTACTGGTTATTCTTCTTATCAAGTGTTATCATGGTAGTATCATTGTTTATTGAAGCGGGACCAGCTTCTGCAGGATGGACCATCTACCCTCCATTATCTGCCTTGCCACAAGCAATGCCAGGATCTGGATTAGGTATGACACTTTGGTTGGTATCTATGGCTATTTTTATTGCTTCGTCTTTATTAGGGTCATTGAACTACATTGTAACAGTATTAAATTTAAGAACTGTTGGAATGAAAATGACACGCCTTCCTTTAACAATTTGGGCGTTTTTTATCACAGCAATCATCGGTGTGGTTTCATTCCCAGTATTATTATCTGCAGCTCTATTATTAATTTTCGATAGAAGTTTCGGAACTTCATTTTTCTTGTCTGATATTTTCATTCAAGGTGAAGTATTACATTACCAGGGGGGATCTCCGGTATTGTTCGAACACCTATTCTGGTTCTTAGGTCACCCTGAGGTATATATTGTATTATTGCCGGCATTAGGTATTACTTCGGAAATTATTGCAACCAACTCTCGTAAGCCTATCTTCGGATATAGAGCGATGATTGGTTCTATTATGGCTATTGCATTTTTATCAACAATCGTTTGGGGTCACCACATGTTCGTATCTGGTATGAATCCATTCTTAGGGTCGGTATTTACATTTACAACCCTGTTAATTGCAATTCCATCTGCAGTAAAAGCATTTAACTACATCACTACCCTATGGAAAGGTAACCTACAAATGAATCCTGCAATGTTGTTCTCAATCGGATTGGTATCAACATTTATTTCAGGAGGTTTAACAGGTCTTGTATTAGGGGATAGCGCCTTGGATATTAATGTGCATGATACATATTTCGTTGTAGCGCACTTCCATTTAGTAATGGGGGTATCTGCAATCTACGGGATGTTCGCAGGGGTGTACCACTGGTTCCCGAAAATGTACGGACGTATGATGAACAAAGCATTAGGATACTGGCACTTCTGGCTGACTGCAATTGCAGCATACGGAGTATTCTTCCCAATGCACTTTATCGGATTGGCTGGTTTACCAAGAAGATACTACGCAAATACGGCGTTCCCAATGTTTGACGATGTTGCTGATGTTAACGTTGTAATAACAATGTTTGCAATTTTTGGAGGATTGGCTCAGATTATATTCTTAGCAAACTTCTTCATCAGTATCTACAAAGGAAAGAAAGCACCTCAAAACCCATGGAAATCCGCTACATTAGAGTGGACTACACCTGTTGAGCATATTCACGGAAACTGGCCAGGAGAAATTCCAGCAGTTCACCGTTGGGCATACGACTACTCTAAAGTTGATGAAAACGGAGAGTATATCGGAGGAGATGATTTTATCTCACAGACAATTCCGTTATACGACGGAGAAGAAGAGTCTTAGAATCAAATAGTTTTTATTCAATATTGAAAAACCTTTCCAGAAATGGAAAGGTTTTTTTCTAGGTGACTTTGCCGAAAGCAAGGAAAATATACAAGGTTTTAATGTCGTATATTTCCCTATATTTGCTTTTATGAACGAGAATCTAAACCCTGAAAAATCGCACTTGTCGAACGAAGAATTCGATGTTGAAAAGAAATTAAGACCACTTAGTTTTGACGATTTCACTGGACAAGACCAGGTTTTAGATAATTTGAAAATCTTTGTTGAAGCAGCAAATTTACGTGATGAAGCTTTAGACCACACCTTGTTTCATGGTCCTCCCGGATTGGGTAAAACAACTTTAGCACATATCTTATCAAATGAATTGGAGGTCGGAATTAAAATCACCTCCGGACCTGTGTTGGATAAGCCGGGCGACTTAGCAGGTTTGTTAACAAATCTTAGTCCAAGAGATGTCCTTTTTATCGATGAGATTCACCGTTTAAGTCCCATTGTTGAAGAATATTTGTATTCAGCAATGGAAGACTATCGCATTGATATTATGATTGAATCGGGTCCAAATGCACGTACAGTGCAGATTGACCTGGAACCTTTTACTCTGGTTGGTGCTACTACGCGTTCAGGATTACTTACTGCTCCTATGCGAGCGCGTTTTGGAATCAGTAGTAGATTGCAATACTACAACTCAGAACTGCTTACAACCATTATTCAAAGAAGTGCTGGAATTTTAAAAATGCCGATTTCAATGGAAGCGGCAATTGAAATTGCAGGTCGAAGTCGTGGAACTCCGCGTATTGCCAATGCATTGTTAAGAAGAGTACGTGATTTTGCGCAAATCAAAGGGAATGGAACTATCGATATTCAAATCGCAAAGTTCGCCTTAAATGCATTGAATGTAGATAAGCATGGACTGGATGAAATGGATAATAAAATTCTTACAACGATCATTGATAAGTTTAAAGGAGGACCGGTTGGGATTAGTACGTTAGCTACTGCCGTAGGTGAAAATGCAGAAACTATAGAGGAAGTATATGAACCATTCCTGATTCAGGAAGGATTCATCATGCGCACACCTCGCGGAAGAGAAGTTACCGAGTCAGCCTACGAGCACCTGGGGCGTATCAAAGGAACGGACCAGCGCAGCTTGTTTTAGAGTTTTTAGGAAATGAAATAAAAAAAAGCGGTTTAAACAAACCGCTTTTTTAATTAAAAAGAATATATAATTATTTAGTTACAATAAGGTAGTCGGACAAACATAGTCAGTCCTTGGAGCATCAGTTTCTTTTAAATCCTTAAATCCACCTCTTACATCAGTTACCTTTTCAACTCCATTTGCCATAAAAATGGATGCAGCAATTAGTGAACGGTATCCACTAGCACAATGCAGGAAATACTCTTTACTTGTATCAATTTCTGCAAAATTTTCATGAATTAAATCTAATGGGAAATTCTCTACACCTTTAATATGTTCAGATAAATATTCTGTCTCTTTGCGAACATCTACTGGTTTTTCCATTTCACCTCTTTTCAGCATCTCAGCGAATCTATGTGCTGAAATAGAGCCAATTTTATCAATTTCAAAGCCATGAGCAAGCCAATCTTCAAGTCCTCCATTCAAGTAACCTAAAGTATTGTCGTATCCTACTCTTGAAAAACGAGTAACAATTTCATTTACACGTAATTCATCATCAGCTATGAAAATAATTTTCTGATTAATATTCTTTATTAAAGCGCCAACCCAAGGTGCAAAATTCCCATCAATACCAATGTACCAAGCACCAGGAACTGTACCTTGTTCGGTATATAGGTTTTTAGAACGTGTATCTACAACAAGTACATCTTGTTGCTCACTTAATTCCTTAAATGTTACTGGATCTAAAGGTGTTGTTCCTTTGTGTAAAACTTCATCAATACTCGTATTGATCGTTTTGTTCATTCTAACATTATTCGGGAAATATTGTGGTGGTGGTTTTAAGCCTGTAGTCACCTCTTTAATAAATTCTCCTTTAGTCATATCTGCTCTTAGCGCATAATTCGTTTTCTTTTGGTTACCCAGAGTGTCAAAAGTTTCGCTACTCATATTCTTACCACATGCTGAACCAGCACCATGATTAGGATACACAATTATATCATCAGGTAAAGTCATGATCTTATTGCGAAGTGAATCAAATAAATGACCAGCCAAATCGCTTTCAGTTAAAGTGCCTTGCTTAACTGCTAAGTCTGGTCGTCCAACATCTCCAATAAATAAACAATCTCCTGTACATACGTATGGTGTATTTCCTTCTTCATCAGTAATTAGATAAGATGAAGACTCCATAGTATGTCCTGGTGTATGCAATAAAGTAATTTTTCCTCCACCAATAGGGAATTCTTCGCCGTCTTTTCCGTTATAAATTTTGTATTCAGCAGTTGCGTTAGGGCCAAAAATAATTTTAGCACCTGTTTTTTGAGCTAAATCATATTGCCCGGAAACAAAATCAGCATGGAAATGTGTTAAGAAAATATATTTAATTGTTGCATTATCAGCTTCAGCCATTCTGATATAAGGTTCGGTCTCACGAAGCGGGTCTATAATAGCCGCTTCACCATTGGATTCAATGTAGTATGCCATTTCCGCTAGACATCCTGTAAATAATTGTTCAACTTTCATTTTCTTTAAATTATTAGGTTAAAATCTGGGGGATATTAAAAATAAGTATTTAAAATGGTGAAATATGTAACTTAGGTTACATATGATTATAGAAAACGCACTTATTCACTTGCTGTGAGTATTCTTGGTCTCTGATATCAACATGCTCGTTATGTCGTTTAGAGTCAAACGATTAACGGCGTGTTGTTTATGTGCTTAACTCAATTTGCATGCTTCAAAAACCTTTTCTTTACAAGGTTCTTGTATTAAGTTATGAATTTTTGAAATGGCCTTCTTTTTATTTTTGAAGAAAATAACATTTCCCATTTTTTCTTTAAACCCCCCTTTTTGTATTACATCCTGACTCACAAGTTTTAAGCCTGAAAAATAAATGCCACCTCTATTTTTTTGCCATTTACTTATTTCATTCGTTAACCACTCGGCTGCAGCTAAATCAATGAAATTAACACCTTCAGCAGCTATTAAAACATATTGAATTTTGTTTGCTTCATATAATTTTGAAAAAAAATCAGAAATTTTTTCGATAGAACCAAAGTATAAAGAACCATCTATTCTAAGAATTTTAAGATTAGAGCACTCCTTTGCTTCATCATCACGAATGATATTGATTAATTTCCCTTTGTTATTTGCTCCAAGAACAGCAATGTTCGGTTTGGATGTTCTTTCCATATAGAAAAAGAAAGAGGTTAAAATACCCGCTAAAAGCGCAAATTCAAGGTCAAAGAATAAGGTTCCAATGAAGGTAATCGAGAACACTATCAATTCTCTACCGCTACTTTTATACACCTGTTTAATATGATGAAAATCGATTAAATTATAACCTACAAGTAAAATAATACCTCCCATAGCAGCTTTTGGTAGAAAGGAAGCATATTTTGCAAAAAGTAATAACACAATCATTAAAAATATTGAAGCAAATATGGCAGCCATCGGTGTTTTTGCACCTGCCTGATGGTTTACACCTGATCTTGTAAAAGAACCAGAACCAGCATAACTCGAGAAGAAACTTGCAATCATATTAGATAATCCTTGCCCAATAAATTCTTGATTCCCGTCAATTTTTTGATGGGTTTTTAAAGCAATAGACCTTCCAATAGCGACTGCTTCAATTAAGCCCAGTAAAGCAAGAACCATAGCACCTGAGCTTAACAAATTAACGTTATGGTAGCTTAGATCCACAACAATAAAAGGTGGTAGGTTTGATGGAATTTTTCCAACTGTTTCAATTCCATTAGCATCACCTCCTAAAAGAATTGCTAAAACACTTCCTAAAACCATTGCAATAAGCATATAATATCGGGATAAAGGTTTTATGAATAATTTTATTCCAACTGCAATAAGAAGTGTACTTATGGCTACCCCAAAAACATACCAATTCGTTTCTGAAATATGATTAAATATATATGAAACAATTTCTGCAATAGTACTTCCCTGAGGCACTTTTACTCCAAATACATGTTTGAGTTGTTTGAATGCTATAAGAATTCCTGCCCCTCCTGTAAATCCGATTATTACAGAGTGAGAAACAAAATTGACGAGTTTTCCCATTTTTAATAAACCCATAGCAAACTGAAAAAAACCAGCCAAAAAAGTTAATACGAAGGCTAATGAGATAAAGGCCTCAAGATCTGTTTCTGGATTTGCAAATTTTATGAGTGTGGAATATACTACTATTGAAATTGCTGTAGTTGGCCCTGAAATTAAATGATAGGATGACCCAAAAAGAGCTGCTATTATAGGAGTTACCATGGCAGTATAGAACCCATAAATTGGTGGCAGACCGGCAATCATAGCAAAAGCTACAGCTTGAGGAATAACAATGACAGTCCCTGTAATTCCTGCAATTAAATCATCTTTTAACGAATGTTTTGCTTTTGGTATCCAAGAAAGGAATGGGAAAAATCTATTAAGCATTATTAAATGTAATCAATTTGAATCTTTCTTAAAAAGGCATTCCCGCGATAGCGGGAATGCTTAATTATTATTTTTCATCTTTAGGGATGTAGTAACATCCTCCTTCAGCCTTATCTGGTGTAAAAGCTCTATTGAACCAAAGTGGACGGCGTTCACCATTTGGTCCTGGTGCAGGTCGTGTCATGGACAACCACTCTTTATACACTTCATGTGATTTATTCGTGTCAACGAATATGTCACCGTATTTTTCATTTATTCCAGGCTTTTCTATTCTAACACGTTGATGCCAGCAATGCATACCAGAAATTGGATCTGGGTGAACAGCATGAGTAATGTTTTGATGCACACCACCATCTTTCCAGAAAATGCGCTTTGAATCACTATCATTTGATTCAAAAGGTTTAACACCAGAAATAGTATTCATTTTCCACCCTCCTTTTCCGTTATTTTCAATATTTACAGTGTTTGTCGCCCAGCGATTACCTATCTTATCTTGTGGTCGTCTCCATCTTCCTATATGATGTGAACAGGCTACAACTCCTGGTTTCATGCTTTGCGTCACCCATACCTTATCAATAAAATACCCAATATCAGTATTCATTTTCACTAGATCACCTGATTTGAATCCCCATTTTGCAGCATCATCCGGATGCATCCAAATAGGATTTCTGTTTGATATTTCTACCAGCCATTTGGCATTGCCAGAGCGTGAATGTATTAAAGTCGGTAGTCTGAATGTAGGAACTAAAACATATTCACCTTTAGATTTATCTAAAACCTCATTATGAATGTGACTTTTTATATATGTAGGTGTTGCATACTCTGGCCATTTCCAGTCAACCATCGTTTGAGAATAGAACTCATTTTTACGTGAAGGTGTTGGGAAACCTACACAAGCTTTTCCATTTATCATCACTCCAATTGGGTTTCCATCTTTGGTAATTACATCTGTTTCTGGGTCTACTTTAGACCCTTTTAATTGTTCTTTTGTTAATTCTCTTTCATTAATCTTGTAAGATTCTCCTTCCTCTATAGCGAAAGCTCCATACTTCTTCATGTATTCCAATTCTGCAAAATCACCGGAGAATCCATCTGCTTTAGCAGCTTCAGGTAAACCTTTAATACGTTCGAATATATATTGATAATATTCATCTATAGTGATTTTTTCTCCAGGTCTGTATGGTGATTCAAAATGCTTGCGTATTCCCATACTTCCGTCCGGATCAATGCGCCATGATAATTCAATGAAGAATTCATCTTCTTCCCATACTTCCCCCGGATTTGTTTCATAAGTAAGGCTAACAGGGGTTCCATTACGTCTAGCTGCTTCGCGTAAAACTGGTTGACGGAATGCCACCCATGTACCACCATGAGTTGCATAACTATTTAAATCATGTCGTTCCGAAGCTAAGCCCATTGGCAACACATAGTCCGCATAAAATGCGGTTTCATTCCAGGTAGGTGTTAATGCAGCATGTATTCCGAATTTAGATTCATCTGAATACATTTCCATCCAGGTAAACCCATCAGGGTAGGTCCAAACAGGATTAAATACTCTTGAGAAATAGACATCCATTTTTCCTCTGCCTTCTTTTAAGAAATGTGGTAATAACTGGCTCATTTCAAAAAATGCAAGTGGATATTCTTTAGGGAAATGCAATTCATTCCATTTCTTTTGAGGTGCTGGTGGATTTGGTTGTGTCGGTTTGAATTTGTTCCATGAATTTGGAGAGGTGCCACCTTTCGCGCCTATAGCGCCTGTGAGTACTGAAAGGAAATGTAAAGCACGCGCTACACACCAACCACCAAGGTTGGATGCACCCGCAGCCCTCCAGTTATGAGATGCGAAACGTTCTCCCGCTATACCAATTTCACGGGCTATTTCAACAATCATATCGGCTTTCACACCAGATTCTTTTTCTGCAAATTCAGGTGTAAATTCTTGATACTCCTCAATCATTGCAGCAATATAATTTTTAAAAGTCACCTCTTTATCTGGATGAACAGCTTTAAGATAGGCTTTCCAGTTGGTCCAATTTTCTAAATATTCTTTATTGTACAGTCCTTCTTCTAAAATGATTAACGCCATTGCTAATAAAACAGCAGCCTCGGTACCTGGATAGGATGGTAACCAGTAATCGGACATCGAAGCTGTATTTGACAAGCGAGGATCCATAGTTGCTAATTTGGCGCCTTTCATTTTTCCTTCTATAATGCGCTGTGCGTGAGGATTAAAATAATGTCCGGATTCTAAGTGGGCAGACACTAATAAAATGAACTTAGCGTTAGCATGGTCAGGTGATGGCCTGTCGTATCCATACCATAAATTATAACCAAAGCGAGCTCCGGAAGAACATATGTTGGTATGAGAATTGTGACCATCAATTCCCCAGCCCTGAAGAATCCAGTTCATAAATTTTTCTTTCCCTGGTCTTCCTACGTGATATGCAATTTCATTATGTCTGTCTTCTTGAATGGCTTTTCTAATTCTTGCTGAAATTGTATCTAAAGCCTCATCCCAAGATGTGCGTTCCCATTCGCCTTCGCCACGTTTCCCTTTGCGCTTTAAAGGAAATAAAATACGATCCGGATCAGTTATTTGATTTATTGTTGCAGGACCTTTAGCGCAGTTTCGTCCTCTGCTTCCAGGGTGATGCGGATTCCCTTCAAACTTTTTAACCTCTTGTGTTTCCTTGTCGATAAATGCGGTTAAACCACATGCGCTTTCACAATTAAAACAAGTTGTTGGAACAATTTGATAGGTTTTTTTATTTTTTTTAGGCCATGATTTTGGATCGTATTCAACCCAGTTATCCCATTTTTCAGGAGGAGGGAAGTTCTCATACATTTGAGCGACTTCTTCATCACTAAAATGACGCATATCCTCTTGAAACTCTTGATAATTTTCCTTGTGCAGATTTGGTATAATACCAAGTTTTTCTGCAATGTTTTCTATAAATGAAGGCTTTTTATATCCCATGATTTTTTCGTTTTTGTTAAGCTAAAGGAATGCGTTGCGGTGCTTCCACCCAAATTTTCTCAGTTGCATAAATTCCTATTAGAATAAGAATCGCAGAAACAGTCAACATAGCAGTACTTGTTGCAAAAACTAACAAGACTAGTGGTGTAATATTACCTATTAGTACTACCCCAATCCAAAATAGGATCTTATATCTGCCCTTAGTAATCATTTTTACTACTGTGTGAGCAGCGGTACTTGGATGTGTCATAGTTAACTCGGTTAACATGGTAAACAAGTTAATAGCTAATGTTACTATTAATGTTACACCTAATACTGACATCCATTCTTCATTACCAAATACTAATGCAGCCAGCGTAAAAATTGCTGCTCCGGCCATAACACTATGTACTAGCATATGTAATGCTAAGGATGGGCTTTGCCAAAAATCACGACCTTTTGCTTGAGCAAATAAGAACGCTGTATAAATAGCTAGTAATACTGCAAATACTGCAGTCATCCATAGTAGTGGCAATTCTGGAATTCCAAAATCAAACCATGTATTAACAGCCCATATAGTTACTAATAATCCAAATATTGTGATGGTGTATCCTCCTTTAACTAACCATGAATTCCATTGAGGACGTAATAGTACATTGAGGAATCTATCTGGTCTGTCTAAATCCATAACTAGGAATAATCCTGTTAGGGCTAAAGCAACTAAAGAAATTCCGGCAGACCATAATTTAGCAGTACTGGAAACTTCATAACCTAAAATAATTGCCAGGAAAGGAATTAAGAAAGCGCCTGCAGCTATCGCTTTGGTAAATACATACGCTGAAACTTCCCATCCCCAAAGGATTCCTTTGTCTGGAGTATCGTAAACACGTCTTGCTTTTCCTGTTAAAACGTCTATATAGTTTGGATTTTCTGATTCCTTTTGTTGGTAGGCTGCTTGTAATGAATTGTCAATACTCATTTGAAGTAAATCTACATCTTCATTTGTATGCATCATTTTTTCTGCTGCCTTTGCAAAATGACCAACACCTCTCGCTTGTGAATTCCAAAGACCTGGACCCGATTTTGCTGTAGCTTCTGGATTCAAAGAACTCTCATCGGCGTCAATATAAAAAAGATTAGGATTTGTGCCTTTTTCAGGTTTTCTCACTTTTACTGCCTGACGCGCTAATAGTTGGGATATTTCCGTATCTGGATTATCCATATCACCAGCAATGATGGCATGTTCTGGACATACACTAACACAAGCAGGTTCACGACCAACCTCAACTCTGTGGGCACAATAATTACATTTTGCTGCAGTATTGGTTTCAGGATCGATGTATAAAGCATCGTATGGACACGCTTGCATACAGGATTTACAGCCGATACATCTGTTATTATCAAAATCAACAATACCATCTTCTCTGGTATATAAAGCCTCTACTGGACAAATCTCCACACAAGGAGCATCAGTGCAATGATTGCATCGCATTACGGAAAAGATGCGTCTTGTATTAGGAAATTCTCCCTTTTCTACTTGTTTTACATATGTTCTGTTCACGCCAACAGCAACGTCATGTTCTGATTTACACGCGGTTGTACAAGCATGGCAGCCAATACATTTCCGGTTATCAATTATAAAGCCGTATTTCATATATTATTTGAGTTGGATAGTTTGGACAAAAAAGGGATTACTTAAAGTTAATTATCTCTTGGTAATTATATTGTAACCTAAGTTACTTAATAGAGATTAATGTGGAAGCTTGTGTTTAATGACATGATAAAACAACACGCCCAATAATCCTCCAAATATTGCTACTAGAATGGTCAGTTCACCTCTACCCAAAAGAATAAACATAGGTCCAGGACAAGCTCCAATTAACCCCCAACCTAAGCCAAATAGTATTCCACCTATGATGTTCCGATAGAATCCTTTCTTTTTAGGCTCTATATTTATTTTGTTGCCTAAATAATCTTTTATTTTTCCGGAATTAAATAATCTAAAGAGGATGATGCCTAAAATTACAGCCGAACCGATTACACCGTACATATGAAAGGACTGAAATTTAAACATTTCATAGATCCTGTACCAGGAGATAACTTCTGCTTTGCTTAATACAATTCCGAAAAGGATTCCGATAAATAAGAATTTTATATGTTTCATGTTTAAATCTTTAAAAAATTTGTGGTAATAAAATCCATGTCATAACTAAACCGCCTATAAAAAATCCTATTACAGATATTAGTGAAGGCAATTCTAGATTACTTAAGCCGGTAATAGCGTGGCCCGAAGTACAACCTCCGGCATAACGTGCTCCAAAACCAACTAGAATACCAGCTACAAGAAGAATAAGTAAACCTTTTGCCGAAAGCATAGCTTCTACGCTAAAAATTTCGGGAGGCAAGTATGTTGAACCAGCGTCATTAAAACCTATAGCAGCCAGGTCTTCAACCGTTTGTGGGTTGAGGTTTACGGTTTCGTCAGGTGTTAAATAGTAAAATGCAATAAATCCACCGATAACGGTTCCAAAAATGAACATCAGATTCCAACCGTTTTTTTTCCAATCGAATCTAAAAAATTCATGAAGTTTTCCAGCGCCTCCCATGGCACAAATGGTTTCTAAATTTGAAGAAATACCAAATTTCTTTCCGTAATAAAACAAAAGAAACATGATTACAGTAATGAGAGGTCCACCGATATACCAAGGCCAAGGTTCTAAAATAAAATCCATATTTATATTTTTTTTGGTGATGTATTAAATTTAGTTATAAATAGATAGGTCTTTATGTAACAAATGTTACACAAAGGTTGGCGATATCTTATATTAAGGTAGAGGTTTTTTATCAATTTTTAAAACTGCAATTCTCAGCGTGGGCAAATCATGAATTATGTCTTGATATATGATGTTATAGTGCTAACTATTCAAGGTAATGAATTAACTTAGTTGGCGAACAGTTGCTTAGGGCTATCCTAAAAGTTCAGATTAGCTGAGTTTGTCCTATGCTGTAATAATTATTGCAGAATATTCGCCAAAATGGTGTTATTATTGCAAAAACTAAGCGAAACTAATGACTTCATGAAACTGAATCATCTTTTGCCAATATTAGATTGGCTTCCAAATTATAAGAAACAGTGGTTTAAGGGTGATGTGGTAGCCGGAATAACAACGGGAGTTATGTTAATTCCTCAGGGGATTGCCTATGCTATGGTAGCGGGACTTCCTCCAATTTACGGATTGTATACAGCCTTAATTCCTCCTTTAGTTTACATGCTGTTTGGAACATCCCGTCAACTTTCTATGGGACCAGTTGCCATGGACTCATTAATCATCGCATCTGGTATTTCAGGCCTTGCAATACTGGGTACGGAAAAGTTTATCGCCTTGGCAATCCTGACGACGTTCATAGTTGGAGTTATTCAATGGCTGTTCGGAGTTTTTAAACTGGGCTTTTTAGTTAACTTTTTATCGAGACCCGTAATAAATGGTTTCACCTCAGGAGCAGCGGTTATTATTGCTTTAGGACAGGTCAAGTATTTGATTGGAGCAGATATTCAGGGCGCCAGTCGCGTTCACGAATTGCTGAAAGCTATCTACGATGCATTGCCATTCGCGAGCATTCCGACGATAGTATTGGGAATTGCATCTATTCTGATTTTAAAGATTCTTAAAAAATATGTCAAGAAAATTCCGGGACCTTTGGCAGTGGTGGTACTTGGAATTATTGCTGTGAAATTGTTTGGATTGGACAGATTTGGAATTGCAATCGTTGGGCTGATTCCTAAAGGGTTGCCAGAATTTACCTTGCCGAATTTCGATGTGGAAACCATGCGAACTTTGTTGCCAATTGCCTTAACATTATCCATTATTGGATTTATGGAAGCTATTTCTATTGGGAAGTCATTGGAAAAACCAGATTCAGAAATTAAGATTTCTGCAAATAAAGAATTACGAGCTATTGGATTGAATAACATGGTCGGTTCATTCTTTCAGAGTTTTGTGTCTTCTTCAAGTTTTTCACGTTCTGCTGTGAATTTTAATGCAGGAGCTAATACCTTGTTGTCTACGGTTTTTGCTTCTATGGTTGTAGGTCTCACATTACTTGTCTTAACACCCGTATTTTACTTTTTGCCAAAAACGGTAATCGCAGCGATTATTATTGTAGCAGTTTCTGGTTTATTTGATTATAAAACACCGGTTTCACTTTGGAAATACAATAAAAGTGATGCTATTGTAACCCTAGTGACTTTTTTAATGACCATCATTTTCGGAATTGAAGAAGGGATTTTAACCGGAGTATTATTGTCGATTGGTTTTGTGATTTACAATTCAACAAAACCACATGTAGCCGTTTTAGGTCGTATTCCAAATAGTTATATGTACCGAAACGTAGATCGTTTCGAAGATGTGGAAGTAGAAAAAGACATACTTATTATTCGATTCGATTCTCAGTTAAACTTTGCGAATAGTTCCTATTTCAAGGACTCCATACTTTCTGAAGTAACTAAAAAGGGACCCGATTTAAAACTGGTGATTTTGAAAGCCGTTAGTTTGAATAATCTCGATAGTAGTGGAATACATGTCATTCGAGATGTGATGACCTATTTGGAAAATAGAGAAATCACCTTGTATTTTACAGGGCTCATCGGACCAGTTCGCGATCGATTATTTAAATCAGGTTTCATCGATGAAATTGGTTCTGAGAAATGTTTTTTATATGTGCAGGAGGCAGTTGACAGTTACCGAGATTCAAACATTAACAATAAAAATAACAATCAGAAATATACCAATCAGGTAAACCTTTAGTAACTTTGCACCTGCAATGCAGGTGACCAAAGTTATAGAACACATTGCTTGTTTGGCGTAGTTTTGAAACTCGCACTAAAAAAATTAATACCATGAAAATTGAACAATTATTTACAGGATGTTTAGCAGAAATGGCCTACTATATTGAGTCGGAAGGTGAAGTTGCAATAATTGATCCCTTGAGAGAAACAGCGCCATATATTGAAATGGCTGATGCAGCAAATGCCAAGATAAAGTATGTTTTCCTGACACATTTTCATGCAGATTTCGTTTCTGGGCAGGTAGATTTAGCTAAGAAAACTGGAGCAACGATTGTTTTTGGACCAAATGCTAATCCGTTGTATGAAATTCATGAAGGAAAAGATGGTGAAGAATTCAAATTAGGAGGTGGGAAAATTACCTTACTGCATACACCTGGTCACACCATGGAATCTTCTTCTTACCTGGTTACAGACGAGAAAGGAAATACACCATGTGTTTGTACGGGTGACTGTCTGTTTATCGGAGATGTTGGTCGACCAGACCTGGCCGTAAAATCAGGAAGCATTACTCAGGAAGATTTAGCGGGACATCTATTCGATTCTCTTCGCAATAAAATAATGACACTTCCAGATGATATTTTAATCTATCCAAACCACGGAGCAGGTTCGGCTTGTGGTAAAAACATGAGCTCTGAAACTTTTGACACCTTAGGAAATCAGAAGAAAACAAACTATGCCTTGAGAGCGGATATGACCAAAGAAGAGTTCATCAAAGAGGTGACAACAGGATTGGTGCAACCACCACAATACTTCCCGAACAATGTAAAAATGAACAAGGGAGTAAACGAAAGTATCGATGCTATTCTTGATAGAGGAACTACTGCATTAGGGGTCAATGAATTTAAAACACTGGCGGAAATGGATGACGTTTTAGTGGTAGATACGCGGTCAAAAGAAGCCTATACTTATGAAGGAACTGTACCTGGAGCCTGGTTTATTGGACTCGCAGGAAGTTTTGCGCCATGGGTAGGAGCATTGATTAAAAATATCGAGCAAAAAATCATCTTTTTAGCTGATGAAGGCAAAGAACTGGAAGTCGTAACACGCTTTTCACGTGTGGGATACGACCATACGTTAGGATACCTGAAAGGAGGTTTAGAAGCCTGGATTGATGCCGGAAATACAGTGGATAAAATCACAACAATTAATGCTGAAACTTTTACAGCCGATTTAAATGCAGGAAACTTGGAGGCACCATTAGATGTGCGTAAAGAATCTGAATACAACTCAGAGCATGTAGTTGGATTGGAGAATTTTCCATTGGATTTCATTCATGAAAATATTGGTAACTTAGATGCTGAGAAGTCTTATACTTTGCACTGTGCAAGTGGATATCGTTCTTTAATTGCCGCCTCAATTATGCAGGCAAATGGGATAAAAAACGTAACTGATGTTCGTGGAGGATATAAGGCTATAAAAAATACGGACGCGCGTTTAACAGACTATGTTTGTCCTACCACACTACTTTAACTAAACTAAAAATGAAAAATATTATCACTGCTATTTTTATGCTGGTTGCATTGGCTGTTACTAGTTGTGGAAATGCGCAAAAAGACGGTTCGAAAGAGCATGAATTGCATCACATTTCGGTGGAGGAATTCAATAATTTGGAATTCGAATACCAGCTAGTAGATGTAAGAACTCCGGATGAGTATATGTCTGGTGCCATAGAAGGCGCAAAGAATATCAATTATTTCAGTGCTGAATTCCTGGAGGGAATTAATAAGCTTGATAAAGAAAAACCTGTTGTTTTGTATTGCAGATCGGGCAGACGTTCTGCCAAGGCAGGTGAAAATCTTATTGAGGCCGGATTTAAAGAAGTGTACAATGTTAAGGGAGGTTATTTAGAATACTCCAAGCAATAGTTTTAATTCATGAAGAATGTTCGAATTTTAGGGATAATTGGTGTATTTGTTTTTGCAAGTTGTTCCAGCTTCTCTGAAGAGGAAAAACAAACGTATACATTAAAAGGGAATGAGGTTTCTCAAATGACTTTTAAAGCCTTGAGTTCAGAATTGACGACTCAGATGAAGGTTGGAGGACCGGTGCAGGCTGTTGATTTTTGTAATGTGAATGCATTGAAAATAACAGACGCTCTTTCTAAAGTCAACGGAGTCCAAATCAAACGCACTTCAGACAAAATTCGAAATAAAGAAAACAGAGCCACTCCAAGGGAACTGGAAGTAATTATTTCCTATAAAGCCCATTTAGATCAAGGGAAAGAATTACAACCTGTGGTCGAAAAGATGGGTGATCAGGTGCATTACTATGCACCCATTAAAGTAATGACAGCTTGTTTGAGCTGCCACGGGAATAGTGAGCAGATTTCAAAACCAACCGATTCAATTCTATCGTTGAAATACCCAAAAGATTTGGCAGTGAACTACAATGAAGGCGAATTACGTGGAATCTGGAGCATCACCTTCAAACATGAAATTAAGGAATAATAAGAGCAGGTATTAACTTGAAAAATAAAGATGATAACTAGTATAGAGGTATTAAATTTAAAATGCGGAGGATGCGCAAACTCAATTAAAAAAGGCTTAGAGCAAATTGAAGGAGTAAGTGCTGTTTCAGTTGATTTAGAAACTTCAAATGTTCAGGTAGATACAACTGATGAGGTAGTTCTTGAAACTGTAAAATCAAAACTTTCTGCCATGGGATATCCTGAAATAGGCGATGCTAATACGGTATTACACAAAGCAAAATCATTTGTGAGCTGCGCTGCAGGACGCATGAGCAAGGACGCTGAATAGCTTTCTAAAATGAAATAAACAGATAACCTCGCATTCCGCGGGGTTTTTTTATGCGGTATTATGATGTGTTAAGCCTGGGAATGTCTGCATTATTGCATGTACAATGAAATGAAGTGACAACTGCGATGACTTTTTATTGCGTCATAATTTTCTGTAAATTAGAGATGTCAATCCAAAAAATGAAACAACTACAAACCCTCATCTGTTTGCTCTTGCTAGTAGCATGTAGCGATAAACCTAAGCAAGAAACTCCTGTTATCAAACAAGTACCCGCACCAACTCTCAGTCTGGAACAAGCAGAACGGCTGGCGCAATTGCCTATCAATTGCGTAAATGTGGAGTATCCTAATAAGCTAAACCAAACTATTGGAGGCGACGAAGATTTACAATCACCGAAAATATTACACCCTGCGTTTTATGGCTGCTTCGATTGGCATTCATCAGTACACGGACACTGGAGTCTGGTATCACTGCTCAAACAATTTCCTGAAATGAAAGAAGCCGAATCCATGAAAAGCATGTTACTTCAGAATATTTCCAAGGAAAACATTGAAGGAGAACTCTCTTATTTTGATGGAGCATATAACAAAAATTATGAACGCACCTACGGATGGGCGTGGCTGCTTAAACTGGCAGAAGAACTGCATACCTGGAACGACCCAACTGCGCGAGAACTAGAACAAAACCTACAGCCACTCACCGATTTAATGGTGCAAAAATACCTGGAGTTTTTACCGAAACTTGTATATCCAATCCGAGTTGGAGAACATACCAATACAGCCTTCGGACTCACTTTTGCGTGGGATTATGCAAACACTGTTGGAAACAAGACACTTCAAAACGCGATTGAAAAAAGAGCGAAAGAATTTTATTTAAAAGACGCCGATTGCCCTATTACCTGGGAGCCGAGTGGATACGATTTTCTCTCGCCTTGCTTACAAGAAGCAGCCATCATGAAACGCGTGCTCACCAAAGAGGAATTCACTACCTGGTTTGCAGCTTTTCTACCTGAGCTTAAAAACAAAAATTACCAACTAGCGGTTGGAGAGGTGTCAGACAGAACCGATGGAAAGTTAGTCCATCTCGATGGAGTTAACTTCTCCAGAGCCTGGGCTTTGTATACCATTATTGAAGATCTCCCTGATTACAGCCACCTGAAGAATGTAGCAAACGAACATATCAATTATTCCTTGCCAAATCTGGTTGGAGACAGTTATGAAGGCGGACACTGGCTGGGTAGCTTCGCCATTTATGCGCTAAATTCTATGAACATTGATTAAGAACTTTTTCAAAAATATAGGTCCGGGAACCCTTGTTGCCGCAGCATTTATTGGTCCGGGGACTGTCACACTTTGTACGCTTGCCGGAGTGAACTTCGGTTTCAATTTACTGTGGGCAATGCTCTTGTCAATTATAGCAACTATCGTTCTTCAGGAAATGGCAGCACGACTCGGAATCGTTTCTCAAAAAGGCCTTTCCGAAGTCATAAAATCAGAAATCAAAAATCCGTTGATGAATCGAATTATGATGCTGTTGATACTCTCTGCGATAGTCATCGGGAATGCCTCTTATGAAGCCGGAAATATCAGTGGTGGAATGTTGGGGTTAGAGACGATCACTGGCCCCTTGTCATTGAATTTCTTCGGAAAAACGGTAAACGGATTAAGTCTTATCATTGGACTTTTTGCTTTTGTTTTGCTGTACATTGGGAATTATAAATTTTTGGAACGCGCCTTAATCACACTGGTCATGCTTATGAGCATTTCATTCATTGTGACTGCCATCCTTACTAAACCGAGTCTGACTGCCATTTTAAAAGGTGCTTTTTTACCATCTGCACCACAAGGGAGTCTGCTCACTATCATCGGACTGATAGGAACCACCGTTGTGCCATATAATTTGTTTTTGCACGCTTCGGTAGTGAAGGAAAAATGGAAAGATGCGTCCGATTTGAAGGCGGTACAAAAGGATACAGTTGTATCAATTGCGCTCGGCGGTCTGGTATCTATGGCTATTATCATTTCAGCAGCCTCTATCGTGTCTGGAGTGATTAATAACGCAGCTGATTTGGCTAAAACTCTGGCGCCTTTGTATGGCGATTTTGCGACATACTTTTTAGGAATAGGGTTCTTTTCGGCCGGAATCACATCCGCAATCACAGCGCCATTGGCAGCAGCTTATGTAGCCAAAGGATGTTTTGGCTGGGACGGCGGACTCCAAACTACGAAATTCAGATCTGTTTGGATATTTATCCTGCTACTGGGAATCGTATTATCATCACTCGGAATTAAACCCATTGAGATCATCAAATTTGCCCAAGTAGCCAATGGATTTTTATTGCCAGTAATAGCAGGTGTTCTACTTTGGGTGGTGAATAAAAAATCCGTACTGGGCAGCTATGTAAATTCCACTGCACAAAATATCATTGGAGGTGCCATTGTTTTAGGAACCATATTTTTGGGGTTAAAGGGGATTTTTAAAGTTTTTGGAATAACTTTATTTTTATAATAACAACCTAACGAATCAACGAAAACTAAACGAACCAACATATGAAAATCGATTTGAATTGCGATTTGGGAGAAGGACTCAACAATGAGCATTTGATTATGCCGCTTATTTCTTCCTGTAATATTTCCTGTGGGGCCCACGCCGGTTCTGTGGCAACCATCGACAAGGTGATTGCCCTGGCTTTGAAACACGATGTGAAAATAGGCGCTCATCCATCCTTCCCAGACAGAGAGAATTTTGGACGTGAAGTGATGAAACTTTCCGAAACTGAACTTATAAGAAGTCTGGTATTACAGCTACGACTCTTTAAAGAACGTGCAACATTGCAAGGTGTAAAAGTGCATCATGTAAAACCTCATGGTGCTTTGTACAATCTAATCGCAGTGAATTCGGCTAAAGCGTTAGTAGTTGTAAAAGCAATTCAAGAGGTTTTTAACGACGTAAAATTGTACGTGCCATACAACTCGAGGATTGAAAGTATCGCACATGTGAACGGCATTGATATTGTGTACGAAGCGTTTGCCGATAGAAATTATACCGAAGACCTCAAACTGGTATCGAGAGCCTTGCCGTATGCTATTATTGAAGAACCGGAGATAATTGTAGAACGTGTAAAACGCATGGTGGAAAAAGGACAAGTAAGAACGGTAAAAGATACGATACAAGACATCAAAGCAGAAACATTCTGTGTTCATGGCGACCATAAACGAGTTATCGAGATTTTGGAGGCATTGAATGGGGCTTTTTGAGGCGTGCTAGGGTGCCGTAATATTAATTGAGTTAACATCATTAGTTCCTTGCCTGCAAGGGGATGACAAATTACAATATGAAAAGGTATAAGCTTTCCTTCAAACCCTTTGGACCCTCAGCGCTATTGATCGAATGGCCGGAGCAGATAGATGAATTGATGATTCAGGATGTCATTGCTTTTGAAAAAGTGATTTCCTGGGAGGCGAATATTGCTGACACCATTATTGCCTACAACTCTCTGACAGTTGTATTTAGAGAAACCTACAAATTTGAAGCTGTGGTTAGCAGGTTTGAACGCCTATACACCACAAAAAACCAGGGCAGTAAACAAAATGCTGTGTGTTGGCAGATTCCTGTGTGCTATGATGTTGAATTTGGATTGGATCTGGAAGAATTGGCCAGTGCCAAACAGCTTTCTGTGAAAGCGCTCATTGAACTGCATACAGCACCTAAATACCTAATATACTTTATGGGTTTCCAGCCCGGGTTTCCGTATTTAGGTGGATTGCCGGAAGTATTGCACACGCCTCGAAAAGCGAATCCTAGATTGCGGGTGGATAAGGGAAGTGTGGGAATTGGCGGACAACAAACGGGTATTTATCCGCAGGACTCATCAGGTGGCTGGAACATTCTTGGGAGATCACCTGTAAACTTTTTTGATGTATCAAAACTACAACCTTGTTTTACCAAAGCTGGAGATTATATCCAGTTTGAAGCAATAGACAAACAGACGTTTTTACAGATAGACAAGCAAGTTCAAAAAGGAACTTACGAACCAAAATCTGTGAAGCTATGATCAAGGTATTACATGCAGGAATCTATTGTACGGTGCAGGATTTAGGTCGCATCGGTTATGCCAAAATGGGCGTTCCTCAAGGAGGTGCATTAGATATTTTTGCTGCGAAAAGAGCGAATCTCATACTGAACCAAAGTGAAGCAGCAGCTGTGTTGGAAATTACATACGGACAAGGGAGGTTTGAGTTTACAATTGATACATTTATAGCTTTATCTGGAGGACATTTCTCTCCGAAATTAAATGCCATTCCTGTTGAAATGAACAAGGTGCTCTCTGTTAAAAAGGGTGCTGTTTTGTCTTTTGGGAAAAGGAACTACGGAGCGCGGGTGTATTTATCGGTACAAGGAGGACTGTATAGCGAAACGGTACTGGGAAGCAAAAGTTTTTATCCGGGACTGACTTCGGCAAAACTGGCTAAAGGAGACACCATAAACCTAAACCCAACACAAAATATACTGGGCGAAAACCGCTCTAAATTACGACTCGATCCTACACATTTTGCAGCTTCTGAATTGACCTGCTACCCCGGACCAGAATACGACCATTTAAACGAAGTGCAAAAAGAACGGTTGCGACAACCATTTACCATTTCCGAAGACAATAATAGAGTTGGGTATCGCTTAAATGAAATTTTAGCAAACGACTTACAACCTATTTTAACCTCTGCAGTACTGCCGGGAACCGTGCAACTAACTCCTTCAGGAAAATTAATAATCCTCATGCGCGATTGCCAGGTTACAGGAGGGTATCCAAGAGTCTTGCAATTATCCGACGAAGCTGTTTCGAGAATGGGGCAGAAGGTTGTTGGGGAACATGTAAAGTTTTGCTGTGCTGAAGAATTTTGACAGTGAGCAGTTGCTTGATTTTTTTGGTTATTGTTTGAAACGGACAATATCCGTTTCAAACAATGATAATATCCAGCTGCAATGTCAGGATATTTTACCTTAGATGTTGTTTATTTTTCAATCTTTTTCAATAGAAACAGCAGGTCAAATATAGGGCATTGTTTGTTCAGAATGAATATAAAATAGCCTAAAAATCATAGTTTAAAGCGTTATGTTTTTTAAAAAGATAATGGTGTAGAAAATCAACCTAGCAAAACCTTGTTCAGCTTGTTAAAATCTCGTAGATTCGGCGGTAAATTTTCAAAAGTATGAAACAACTAACCCTATTTATAAGTATCGCATTTTTTGCGATGACCATGAATGCTCAAAATTCTAATTCTAAAGAGCGAACCAAAGATGAATTAATTGCTGCTTTGGCTGAGGAAATGTGTGAATGCGCACTTCAAAAAGATGTTGAAACCCTTACAGAAAATGATTTAGCCATGTGCATGCTCCCTGCTATTGGAAAGTATGCTAAAGATCTTGAAAGGCTCAATATTGAACTTGGAAATGATGCTGCTATGACTGCGCTGGGAGAAAAGATTGGACTAAAAGCTGCCGTGCAATGTCCGCAAATCTTTGCCAATTTCATCGAAGATGAAATGGATGAGGTGGTAGAAGAAGTGCATGAAGAAGAAGTTATAATATACAGTGGAGAAGTCAAAAAAGTTGAGGTCAAAGACTTTGTGACCTTGTATATTAAATACGACGGACAAACGAAAAAGATCTTCTGGATGTCGGAAGTAGAATCTAATGTTGATATCTACAACGGATTCAAACAACTGGAAGGGAAACGCGTGCAGTTTACGACATACGAAGCGACGTTATTTGATCCAAAAGTAAATGAGTACCGCGATTTTCAAATTTTAGAGACGTTACACTTTACGGAGTAGAATTCCCCGAATGCATTCCTGTACTCAAATTGAAGTATTTAAATAGTTACTTACTCGAATGATACTTGAGCCCAGCAAAATGATGATTCATTTTGGTTGAGAAAAATAACTTAATTCAAATCTACCAGAAGTTGAGTTTCATTTAAAAAAGATCCCGGCTTGGAGGCCGGGATGACAATTTGGTTGTATATAGGGTGCTTCTCTAGAATCTAAACGTAGCTCCTAACAAGAAGTTGATGGTTGCTTGCGGATAGTATCCAGCTCCATCAAGGGTTGTAGTTTCTCCAGGAACTGACCAGGTGTCGTCGTAGGTATAGTAATACCCGTTCGAGATGTACTCAGCATTGAATATATTATTCACCAATCCGTTGAACTGAATTGATTCAAATACCGATTTAGGGAAAATTTCATAACTCAAATTCAAGTCGTTTACAAAGTAACTTTCCAGAATTGAATTTTCAGCATCTATATTTCCCATATATTGTTCTCCGACAAATTTTGTTAAAAGAGAAATCTGGAAATTTTGAACAGGGTAGTAGTTAAAAGCATTTCCAATAACTACCTCTGGAGAATACGCAATGTCTGTATTTCCTAAATTCACTGTTTCCCCGTCAATTTGTGCTACAAAGTCTACGTTTTTGTTCGAGCTAAATGCTAAGTTTGGCTGCATATTGAACTTTTCTGAAAGTTGTAAAATGGCATCAATCTCTAGTCCAAAACGGTAGCTTTCCCCGCTGGTTGCTCTAAGCGGATTTCCTACATCATCTAGGGCTCCTGTTAATACCAGTTGGTCTGTGTAACCCATATAGTAGAAGTTCGTATTTATGCGGTATCCGTCCTTGTTAAAACGCCATCCTAGTTCAAAGTCATTTAACTTTTCAGCTTTGGTAACGCCATTTTCAAAATCAGTTCTGTTTGGCTCTCTGTTGGCTCTTGCATATGAGAAGTAGAAACTGTTGATGTCACTTGAAGTATAGGTAATACCTGCCTTCGGGTTGAAGAAATTGAATTTTTCATCCACGTCAATTGGCACCAAGTCGGAAGTAATTCCTTCCGTTTGATACGTTACAAAACGACCTTGTAAATCGGCAAAGAATAACCAGTTGTCATTTGCCGTATAGGTTGCTTTTGCAAAAATGTTCGAGTCCTTTTTATCGGCTGTACTTTCGTAATAGCGGTCTCTTATTTCTGAATTACTCGCGTACTCTGCCCAGATAATTTCACCAAAATGCAGGTTGTCGTATGTACTATAAGAACCTCCAAAAATGAATTCTAAATCTGTTTCATTATTGTATGTCATGTTTGCATTTACTACGTAGAAATTGTTGTCTAACCAGCGTCTGCGGATAATATCAGTTTCGTCGATAGTTTCTCCTCCTATTTCTATAGGAGTGAGACCATAATCGTCAAAGTTTTCATCTTCTTTGTATTGCTCAAAATACCCTTTACCATCGGTGTAATTCAAACCAATATTAGACGACCAGTTATTGTCGTATTTTTGGTTCCAGTGGAGCTGGTAGTGGTCTTGTTTGTAGTTGTCAATCTCATTGTCGTAGGTATATGGATTGTACGTCCTGCCAAACTCTTCCATTTCTTCTTTGCTAACACCATACCACGCTTGGTAGGTTTTTTCATGTCCTCCAAAAGCAATGGCCTTAATCAAGGTATTGTTGTTCACATAGCTACCTTGTAAGAAATACGACTTTAGGTCAGAATAGGCACGGTCGATGTATCCGTCAGAATCAATCTTAGAAAATCGTCCGGCCAATTCAAAATGGTCGTTCAATAATCCTGTACTAAACTTAACAGTATATTTAGATGTGTTGAAAGAACCAAAAGAGGCACTCACTTCAGCAAAAGGATCTTTTGAAATATTGTCGGTAAGCAAGTTTAAACTCGCACCAAATGCTCCTGATCCGTTTGTTGAGGTTCCTACACCACGCTGCAACTGCATGCTTTCAGTCGAAGATGTGAAGTCCGGTAAATTTACCCAGAACGTCCCCTGACTCTCAGCATCGTTATATGGGATTCCATTGATGGTTACGTTTACACGAGTTGCATCAGAACCACGGACACGAATTCCAGAGTATCCAATTCCAGCACCTGCATCAGAAGTAGTTACAACCGATGGTAGAAAATTCAGCATTTGCGGAATGTCTTGTCCCAGGTTACGTGTTTGCAGTTCTTCTTTGGTTACGTTACTGTGAGTCACTGGTGAAGTTGAATTCACACGTACTGCAGAAACTAATACCTCATCAAGATTCACAAAACTGGAAGCTAGGTCGATGGTTAATGAAATGTCTTTGTTGACAATAATTTGTTTTTCTACTGGCTGACTAATCACGCTAACAACTAAGGTGTAAATACCTTTTGTTACAGAAAGTGTAAAGTTTCCATCGATGTCGGTCATTGTTCCTTTTTGAGTTCCTTTAATCAGGATACTAGCACCGGGAACGGGCTCTTTTCCGTCAACGACCTTTCCAGTCACGGTAAAAATTTCTTGTGCATTTGCATTTAGACTAAATGCAAGGATTAATAAAGCTACTAAGCTCTTCACTTTACTAATTTGTTGGTTAAATAGGTTCATTCTGTAAAATGATCCGATTTAAAAAGAGGTAATTAATCGAAAGGTTTAATTAATTAACTAATTGATTGGCGAAAGTTTGGCGTTTTATTATGTTTGGCTTTCGCCCTTCCCTTAACAGCATTATCTGTTCAGGTTCCATGGGTTTGATCTCAGCCGATTTCGGCACCCCTTTTGAGACGCTGCAAATGTATGTATTAATTCCTTAATTTAAATTAAAATGATTTTTTTTTGGCTGAAGTGTGATTTTTCTCAGACTTCTGTTACTCATGTTTCGAAATCAAGTTTAAATGCGGCAGAATAAAACGTTTGTAACACTTCAAAAAGTATCATTTTAAATGATTCTTCATCAATACCCTGCTTGCCGGAAAACTAATCAATGGAATTGATCTGGTAGTGTTTTCAGTCTTCGTTTTTAGGAAGTACAATAAATCGCTATACCAGGCGGAGCAATTATTAAAAGACCTGAATTAATATTCAGGTTTTTTTCTGCTTTCTTTTTTTGAAGCCTGTTTTTTCTTGCTCTCGAGACGCTTGTAAACACTTGCTTTTGTGCGTTTAGTTGGCACTCTTTTCTTCTCTTTCTGAAGCGCTTTTTTGAGCGTAGCTTTTAATTTTTCAATAACCAGTTCTTTGTTTTTATGCTGGCTTCTCGAAGTTTCACAATGCAAAACCAAAACACCCTCATTGGTAAGGTTGGATTTTAATTTTGTTTGAAGTCGCAACTTTTCTTCTTCGGAAAGTCCTGTCGAATTTTCCAGCTCGAAGAATACTGAAACCCGTGACGAAGTTTTATTGACATGCTGTCCTCCAGGCCCTGAACTTCTGCTTGCTTTGAATTGTAATTCCGATATTATAGTTGCAAAGTTCATTAAGGATAGCGACGTAAATTTGGTCGATCAGCAAGAATTTTATCAATAGCATCAATCGCGATTTTCAAACGTTCTTCCTTACTTCCAGAAACTAAAATATAAGGTTTATTGTACTTTTTTAAGGTGTTTTCAAAAGCCTTGAACATCTCCAATCGCTGAAGTGGGCGGTCACGTAAATCATCGGCAACCCAAGGTGTATCGATATAGGTGAGCAAGTACAAATCATAGGTGCTTTCAATCGCTGCTTTTTCCAGTCGCTTATCTACTTCCCCTCCATAGAATTCTTCGGAATACACCATGGTTTCTAGAATATCAGTATCACAAATTAGAATACGGTCGGCTTTTTTTGCGGCGTCGTTTTCGAGCTTCATTTGCCCAATTCCTATTGGAAGTAAATCCTCATATTCACAGGTTTTTCGTTCGTTATTCCACTTGTTTTGCAGGTAATCGCGCGCAAATTCCGGAATCCAAACAGTATTATAATGACGTGCCAATTGCTCTGAAAGCGTTGTTTTACCGCTGCTTTCAGGACCAAATAATACCACTTTTACTATGTTGATAGGTTCTTGTCTAAGGTTTTCTTCCATGCGTTATACCCTTGGATGGCTAAAATTAAGAAAATAATGTACTGTATACCGGTAAATCCGTAACCTTTCACAAAGTATAGCGGAATAGAAACGATATTTCCGACAATCCAGAAGGTCCAGTTTTCGAGCTTTTTGTTAGCCATTAGCCACATTCCCGCGAAGAAAATTCCTGTTGTGAAGGTGTCGAGATAAGGTGTAATGCTTCTGAATTTTTCGAGATTTCCTGAAGTCATGTTCTCCCAAGCATAAGCAATGCTTTCTGTCAATCCGAATTTCTGAGGCATGACGTTGTAATAACGGTAAACGATAATTACAAACAGTGAAGTGAACAGGAAAATTCCAAGTGTTTTTAGCTTGTCGGATTTGTTGGTGCGCGTAATTGGAAGCTCAGTTTTTTCAGCTGTTGGTCGGCTCCATATATACCAACCATAGATACTCATCAAAGTATAATATATATTGATAATGAGGTCGCCATACAAATTCCATTGCGACAAGAGATATACATAAATTCCTGTGGAGATAATACCAGTTGGAAAGACTAAAATATTTTCTTTTTTGGCATAGAGTACACTTAAAATTCCGAATATGGCTGCTGTGAGTTCCAATAATATGGTAGTCGTCTCGGCTGTTTTATACGGATCCAGAAAAAAGTCGATGATATTATCCATTCGCTTTGCTAAAATTTAAGTTTTGCTCAAAGGCGGTTCCTACAACTACTAGGTCGGCACCACTTTCATAAGCAGCATTTATTTGTGCTTTGGATCGCAATCCGCCACCCACAATCATTGGAATATGCAATACTGCTTTCACCGCTTGAAGGATTTCTGTATTCACTGGGATTTGAGCACCACTTCCCGCTTCCAGATAAATGAGTTGCTTGCCCATGTATTCCCCGGCTTTTGCTGTGGTAACAATTGCTTTTAGTGCGTCCTGAGAAATAGGCGCAGTATTACTGACTCTTTGCACTGATGAGGTATTGCCTCCATCGACTAAAATATAACCGGTTGGAATGATTTCCAGAGAACTGCCTTCCAGCTTTTTTACAGCGCGTAATTGTTGTTCAATTAAGTATTCTGGATTTCTTCCTGAAAGTAGTGATAAAAATAAAAGCGCATCTGCTTTGTTGGAAATCTGACTTTCACAGCCAGGGAAAAGGACCACTGGGATGTCGCAATAGTTTTTGAATGCACCGACAAATATATCAGTCGCTCCACTTTCAACTGTACTTCCACCGACAAACACATAATCAGGACCTATGTGATTTATTTTTTCAGCAATCGTTGAAATTTCTTTAGAAACCACTTTGTCAGGGTCAATCAAAATAGCCAGGAGCTTATCATTATTAGCTGCGGCCCTTTGGATGTTTTCCAATATGGTGGTGCTATTAATTTGGGTCAATGGCATAAACGAGTGTGAAATTTTCTAGTTGGTGGTAGTAAATATTGTAGTCTCTATTCCAGCCAGGAACTTTGATGGTTCCGGTGGTTGAGCCTTTTGCCATGGTAAACGATTCAATATCGATATCGTTCTTGAATGTGAGTCCGCCATGCGGATAAATCTTAAACAGCGATTCTTTTCCTCCCCAAACAACAGTTAACTGTTCGATATAATCATCGTTGGGATTGATGAATCCACTTTCAAAGTTCACGAATTTATGCTGAATGATTTTGATTTTTTCGCGGTTCTTTTCCACATCGATTCCCACTTCATGAGAGCTGATGATGATGGCTGAAAATTCAAATGAGTGAGTGATAGAAATACATTTGCCATCTCTTAAATGCGGTTTTCCATTTGGTGTATAGTATAAGTCATTGTCTGTATAGCCTGCCTTTATCAGTAAATGACGAATACTTAGGAATCCCCGACGGTGAATCTCGGACTTCATATTCGAGAGTCGCCCCATACTACGCTCAGAAAGTTCGATGCCTTCCGACAGGTTTTCGAAAGAAGCTTCTATTTTCCAGACATATACCTGAGTATCAGCGTTGGGTGTAAAGGTTTTATATAAAGGCATTTAGAAATTAAATCTAATTTTGTAATTTTGCAAACTCTAAAACGACTGCTAAATAGTCGTTTTAAAAACAAACAAATTTAAGAAATATGAGTACAGAAACATCTACTTACGTTAAATATAAAGTTAAAGATATTAATCTAGCTGACTGGGGACGTAAAGAAATTGAGCTTGCAGAGGCTGAAATGCCAGGGTTGATGAGTTTGAGGGAAGAATATAAAGGTCAAAAGCCTTTAGCTGGAGCGAGAATAGCAGGTTGTTTACATATGACCATCCAAACAGCAGTATTAATTGAAACATTAGTAGATTTAGGAGCTGAAGTAACATGGAGTTCTTGTAATATTTTCTCTACACAGGATCAGGCTGCTGCTGCTATAGCTGCTGCAGGAGTATCAGTTTATGCATGGAAAGACATGACTGAGGAAGAATTTGACTGGTGTATTGAGCAAACCTTGTTCTTTGGTGAAGAGAAAAAGCCATTAAACTTAATCTTGGATGATGGTGGAGATTTAACAAATATGGTGTTAGACAAATACCCGGAATTAGCTGCAGGAATTAAAGGGTTATCAGAAGAAACTACTACAGGTGTTCACCGTTTATATGACAGAATGAAGGCTGGAACGTTACCAATGCCCGCAATTAACGTAAACGATTCTGTAACTAAATCGAAATTCGATAACAAATACGGATGTAGAGAAAGTGCAGTAGATGCAATTCGTAGAGCAACAGATATCATGTTAGCCGGAAAGCGTGTTGTTGTTTGTGGGTACGGGGATGTTGGTAAAGGAACTGCAGCTTCATTCAGAGGAACAGGTGCAATTGTAACTGTTACTGAAATAGATCCAATTTGTGGATTACAAGCTGCAATGGACGGTTTTGAAGTGAAACGTTTAGATACGGTTGTTGGAAAAGCGGATATCGTAATTACAACTACAGGGAATAAAGACATTGTTCAAGACAGGCATTTTAAAGCAATGAAGGATAAGACCATCGTTTGTAACATCGGACATTTTGATAATGAAATCGATATGGCTTGGTTGAACGCTAATTACGGAGATACTAAAGACGTAATTAAGCCTCAGGTTGATAAGTATACTGTTGATGGAAATGAAATCATCATTTTAGCTGAAGGACGATTGGTAAACTTAGGATGTGCAACAGGACATCCAAGTTTTGTAATGAGTAACTCATTTACAAACCAGACTTTAGCGCAGTTAGAGTTATGGAACAACAATGAAGCTTACAAGAATGAAGTCTACATGTTACCAAAACATTTAGATGAAAAAGTAGCACGTTTACATTTAGATAAAATTGGTGTTGAACTGGAAACATTAAGAGAAGATCAAGCATCATATATCGGTGTAACAGTTGAAGGTCCTTATAAGCCAGAGTATTACAGATACTAAACTGTATTTCAAAAAAACAATTAAAATCCCCGCACTAAATGCGGGGTTTTTTTGTGCTCGACAAAAGCGTTTGAATAGGTAGCCACTTGCAATAAGTCGGCTTATTTATTTTGCAACTACAATAACACTATTTTTACATCTTAATCAAAAAAAGCCATTCGTTATGAATGGCTCTCTCGTTATTGCAATTTCCCATAAATAACAATAAACAACGTTTGCTGTTTCGTTACTCAAATATAAATCGAGTATTCAAGTTATTTGCAGGGCTATTTACTGAATTAAAAAGGGGATTTCTCCCCTTTTTAATATTATAACTGATTTAATAGTTCATCAACTGCTCTTTTTAACTGCGTATCTACACCTTTCGCTTTTTCATCCGGAGCATCGTATACCACGATGTCTGGCATCGCAGGAGTGAAGTCCATGTTCTTTTGAGAACTCTTCACATACCACCCTCTGAATGGAACACGCACAAATGATCCATCAATTAATCCTTGTCCTCCTGTTGAAATTACCGCACCGAAAGTCGGAATTCCAACCAAGGTTCCTAATTCCAATTCTTTGTAGGCGTGTGAGAAGATCTCAGCATTTGAATATGAGTTCTGGTTACACAAAGCAACGGAAGGCTTCGTCCATGCCGCTAGTGGTAAACGCTCGCTAAACGGATAGTATCCTGTGAACTTAGAATGATCTTTACTCAGGTCATCTGAAGCTCCTCTTGGAATTGTATAGGCGTGTTGTTTTACGTTTAATACCGCCATCAAATAATCGGTAGTCCATCCGCCTCCATTGTAACGAACATCGATTACAATACCGTCTTTACCATGTCCGGCAGCAGTAAGTTCACGCTCAAAACGCTCGAAGCTCGTCCAGTTCATTCCCTGAATGTGGATGTATCCTAATTTTCCGTTTGAATATGCTTCAGTTAAGCGCTTGCGCTCATTAACCCACGCATTGTAGTTATCCGCACTCACACTAGATTTAGGACGAATTACAACTTCTTTCGTTGCTCCGTTAGAAACTACCTCTAAAAGGATTTTCTCATTTACTGTGTCTTCCAAATACTTGTATATATTTTCGTTGGCTGAAACTATCTCTCCGTTCACTTTTGTAATGACGTCTCCGACTCTTAATTTGCTCGCCTGGCGATCAGCAGCGGAGTTTGGAATAATATGAGAAACTTTTAGTCCTTTGGAATCAGGCTGGAATTCAACTCCAATTCTTCCGGTTCTATCTCTTTGTATTTCAGCTCTGTTTTCTCCAGGATATAATCCCATGTGAGAGGCATTTATTTGTCCCAACATTTGGTTGAAAACACGAATGAAATCAGCACGTGTAGATCCTTTCATGGCTATTGGCTTATAAGTAGCTTTTAGCTTTTCCCAATCCTGGTTGTGGTGATTTGGATCGTAGAAACGGTCTCTGATTGTAGCCCATGCCTCTTCAAAAATCTGATTCGACTCTTCTGTGTAATCAATTTTCATCTTTGCTGAAAATGGTAAACTTTCGTTTTTGGCTCCTGCTAACTTAATGCGGTTAGCTCTTCCACTGCTTAGGTAGTAGATATAATCTCCTTTAGTATTTAGAGAAACACTTCCAGGTCTTGAATTCCCTTTTGTAAGTTCTTTTTTGTCTTTTCCATCCCATTTGATTTGGTATAAATCAGAGGTCACACTTGGATTCCCGCGTCCGCTGTTTCCTGTTGTATAGTAGATTGTTTTTCCATCTTTTGAAACTGCTGAAGCATATTCTCCACCAGTGTATGAAGTCACCTGAACCTGACGTTCGTGAATCTTGTCAAAGTCAATCTGAACAATTACTTTTTTGTCCTTTTCCTTTTCTTTGTTCTTGTCTTTGTCCTTGTCTTTGTCTTGACCCTTGTCTTTTGGTGCATCATCAGCTTCGTCCCAGTCCTGCTGAGTTTTCTCCCAGTCAGCTTTCTTCAACCAGATAAACCACACATCGTGATCGCCGTTGTTTCTGTTTGAAGAGAATACCAATTTAGAACCATCGGCACTCCACATGGCTCCAATATCAGACTTTGGATGCATTGAAACATTTACAGCTTGTTGAGAGTTGTCTGCCTTGTGAATGTAAATCTCATCGTTGAAATACAAGTCACTCATACTATAACTCAACCATTCAGAATCAGGAGACCATGCAATATACGATGGTCGGTCCCAGCCATCTGTCAATGTTTTTTTACTAGAAATTTTCCCATTTTCATCGATAGCCGCAGTCATCAGTTTAGCGCTTCCTTCTATATATGCAATTTTAGAATTGTCTGGTGATAAAACGAAAGTCAATACACCTTTTGAATCCTTTGTGACAGCCTTAACTTCATGTTTTAGTGAAGTGAAAATGTTTTTATTGTTTGGATCTGAAGAGCGGGCCATATAGATGTTATTTGTCCCACTTCGATCAGAAATAAATAACAAAGTCTCATTGTTTAGCCAGTGCACATCTACATCTTTGTAAGCAGAATTTGAAACATTTACGGTTTTACTTTTTTCCTTGTCAATGGTTGTTACGAAAATCTCTCCACGAATTACAACAGCTGCATATTTCCCGTCTGGGGAAACTTTATATGAATTGGCATTACTTGAATACGTCTTCTTAGTAATTGGGTCGAAGCGATAGTCTGCGTTGATGTCGATGTTCACATTGCTTTCAGCTTTTGTATTTATATTCACTATAGAAGTCTTGTCTCCAACAACTGTTACAGCTTTATCCGCACCGTTAAAATGGAAAGAAGTCATTCCCATTTTTGTGTAGTTTGTCACCTGCTCAAGATTTGATTTTTCACCTGCAGCAGATAAAGTCATTTTGTGAATGTTGTATTTTCCACTTCTCGCCGACATGAAGTATATCGTGCTATTATCTCCCCAGTAAGGTGAAAGGTCTTGTCCTTCGTCGGTTGTCAATTGTGTGAATTTATCAGAAGCAATAGTGTACAACCAGATATCTCTGTTTGCTGGTCCGCGGTATGCTTCACGCTCAATTCTACAAGAACCTTTCGTGAAAACTATATGCTTTCCATCCGGTGAATAACGCGCATCGAAACCAGTAGTGTTTAGGATTCTGAAAGGTGTCCCTCCGTCCATGTTAATCACGTGGAATTCAGATTCTCTTTCAAGTTGACGGAAGTTTCTGCTAGTTGAGAAAACAATTTTCCCGTCTGCAGTAACATCAGTTGCAATATCGCTTGCCGAGTGGAAGGTGATTCTGTCAGGAAGACCTCCTTCTGCATTCACTGCAAAAAGGTCGTTGTTTCCGAATCGGTTACTTGAGAAAACAAGTTTTGAGCCATCTGCAGACCACATCGGATTTGCATCGTTAGCTTCGTGGATGGTGAGTCGGTTTAAATCTGATCCGTCTGCGTTGGAAGTCCAAATATCACCTTGATAATTGAAGGCGATTTTTTCTCCGTTCGGACTAACTGCAGGGGAATTGATAAGTGGATTTTGTTGCGCTGAAACACTGGTTTGAAAACCCAGAGCCGCACCAATTAGGGCCAAGTATACTTTTTTCATAAATATTAAGTTTGATCGTTTTCGAATTTACAATATTAAGAAGAACCAAAAACTGAATGTTTTGTTAATTTATCGTTGAATATTGACGCTCTTAAATCGATGGAAGACGCTTAACTACTCACTAGGTACAAGTCACGAATCACCATTAATCACCACAAAAAAAGCCCAAACTCTCGCTTGGGCCTTTCAGTATAAGTATTATTCAAGATTAATTATCAATCAACCCTTGGCCTTCTATCCAAGGAGCACCTGCTTTTTTCAGGGCTGCTTCTATAGCTGGTAAAGAATTCATCACAGGAGTCAACTTCGCTTTTACTTTTGTAAGCTGACTTTCAACTCTGGTCAACAATCCTTTGTGTTCTCCGGTCGGTCCGTACGTGTTTCCAAAGGCTGTCCAGGCCAATGAGCTTCCATCACTTGCAGAAGGAGGATTGCGTTCACCTATTTCATTCTTGTTCTTATCCCCATAAAGTTCTTTTTCAATATCTAACAATTGATTTTTTACATCGATTAATTTCTTGTATAAATCATCTGTCGGAGCAGTTGCTTTGTTATAAGCTCTTAACATTGCATCTGTCTTTTTGATGCTTGTTGAAAGCGCAATAGTGGTAGCAGTAAAGTCTTGTTGAAATGCATTTACATCATCTCTGAATTCATTCATTTCGTCGTACGACTTTCTAGGCAGCGATCCGTCGTATAGTGGTACAACCTCGAATGACTTTGGTCCCTGAAGTACTGTGTTTGTTCCGTCAACTCTTTTCACTAAAGTAACGGTGTAGGTTCCAGGAGTTACCATAATTCCACCTCCGAACCCGCGTCCACGAGATTCCAGTCTTTCTCCACTTTTACTTGAATGTCTTAAACTCCAGCTTACTCTGTTGAATCCTTTGCTATTTTTACCGGTTACTGTATTTACCACATTTCCTTGTTGATCTTTAATTACCAATAAAATGTCCGGTCCGTCTTGTCTGCTTTCAGCTTCAAGAGCGTCCCATCCTGGGAATTTTACTTCACCTTTTTTCTCAGCAGCTTTTCTTTGCCCTTTTTCCGACTTGATACTTTCCGGCATGAAATAAGTGAACGTGGCTCCGAATTCAGGATTTTTAGCAATCCATTCTGCATCACCCTGACTACCAACTCTGCTTGCTGGTCTGTACCAGTGAGCTGGCTTGATTGAGAACATCGTTGCTTCGGCATTCTTCATTGTTTCATCAAATTCTCTGATAGGAGAGATGTCGTCTAAAATAAAAATACCTCTACCAAATGAGCCGGCAACCAAATCGTTTTCACGACGCTGAATGGTAATATCTCTAATGGCAATTGTTGGCATTCCACCGCTTAGTTTAATCCAGTTAGTTCCGCCATTTGTAGTCACATAAACTCCAAATTCAGTCGCCGCAAAAAGGATGTCTTTTTTAACGTGATCTTGTACCAATCTCCAGATTAATAATTTTTCTGGCAGGTCACCATTAATCAGTTTCCACGATTTTCCTTTGTCGGTACTCTTGATGATATAAGGCTTATAATCTCCGTATTTGTGATTGTCTAAGGCAGCATATACTACATTTTCATCGTGTAAATCGGCACGAACATCATTTACAAACGGAGTTTCAGTAAGACCTTTGATAGCGTTTAAAGTAATCTTTCTCCAGTTCGCTCCACCGTCTTCAGTTACCTGAATTAATCCGTCGTCTGTTCCAGCGTAAATCAATCCGTCTTTCAGTGGAGATTCAGCCAAAGAAGTGATGGTATTATAGTTAGACATTGCATAAACGTCCCATGCATTGTCCCAGCTTTGTTGCTTTCCGTAGTAAGGGAAGTTCATTCGGTCTTCATTCAAAGTAAGGTCACCTGAAATTGGCTCCCAGCTGTCACCTCTGTTTTCAGATTTCCAAACACGCTGAGAAGCAAAGTATAATGTTTTTGGATTGTGGGCACTCACAACAATTGGTGCATCCCAGTTGAAACGTTCAAAAGGATCTCCCTCTCTTGCTTGTGGCTGAATAGCTACAGTTTCACGAGTTTGGTGGTCAATTCTCCAAAGTACACCTTGCTGGTATTCACCGTAAGAAATGTTTGGATTTCCGGGCTCTGTTGCAGTTTGTGCACCATCAGCTCCTAAGGTTTTTTTCCAGTCTGCGCTTGCAATTCCGTTAGATATCATTGTTCTTGACGGACCAATATGCGAACCGTTATCTTGTGTTCCACCGGTTACATTGTAGAAAGGTAGCGCATCGTCTACAGCAATTTTAAAGTACTGCGTAATTGGTAAGTTTCTCACATATTTCCAACTCCCTGTATTGTCGAAACTTTCATATAAACCTCCGTCCGTTCCAATCAACAAATAGTTAGGATCCGATTTTTTGAAAACCAGTGCATGGCTATCACTATGCTGGTTTGAACGAGGCATACGAGAAAAAGTCTTTCCGTGATCTTTTGTTACAAGAGCACTGTTGTTCATGAAATAAACCGTTCCTTCGAAGTGAGGAGAAGCGATGATTTCCTGGTAGTAGTGAGGTCCTGTCCCACCAGAAACAGTATTCGATTGCTTGGTCCATGATTCACCTCCGTTGGAAGTCATATAGAAAGCACCTTTTCTTCTGTCTAATTCGATTGCAGCATAAACTACATCTGGGTTAAATGGAGACATTGCTAAACCGATTTTCCCAAGGTTTGAACCAGGAATACCGCTTTTTAAAGCTTTCCATGTTTCTCCACCGTCAGTACTTTTGTGCAATCCTGAACCAGGTCCACCACCTAAGTATCCAGCAACGGTTCTGTGTCGTTGCCAGGTTGCTGCATATAGTACATCCGGATTTTCTGGATTGATAAGCAGATCAGTCGCTCCAACCCATTCATAATCACCTAAAGTTTGTTTCCAGGTTTTTCCACCATCGGTCGTTTTGTAAACTCCGCGCTCACCACCTTTACTCCAAAGTGGTCCTTGAGAAGCTACCCAGACAATGTCTGAATTATCTGGGTGAACGATAATTTTTGAGATGTGTTCTGAATTGGGTAAACCTACGTTTTTCCAGGATTTCCCGTCGTTATGACTCACATAGACTCCGTCTCCGAAGGCAACGTGACGTCCACCTACGTTTTCACCAGTTCCAACCCAGATGGTATGAGGGTTGTTCGGGTCGATAGTTACACATCCAATAGAATATACTTTCTGACTGTCGAATAATGGTTTCCATGTTGTTCCAGAGTTTGTAGTTTTCCAAACTCCACCAGAACCAACAGCAACGTACCAGACGTTTTCATTTTCAGGGTGAATCGCAATGTCTGCAATTCTACCTGAAGTCATTGCGGGCCCAATATTTCTAAACGATAAACCACTGAATGAGGTTTCGTTCTTATCCTGAGCTGATACATTTATAGATGCGAAAAATGAGATTACCAATAATATGGTAAACTTGAGTGTCTTTTTCATTTTGTGAAAGGTATTAGTTGATTATTTGAATTGTATTCTTATAAATCTAAGAATGACTAAAAATATAAAAATATGCGACGTAAATTTTCGGGAAGCCTTTTAAATGGGGGTTTTGTTAAAACCTTAACTAAATTTTAAGAGAAAAGGTATCAGGAAATGGGAATAGGGAATAGGAAATGGGCACCCCTCCCCATTGGGAAGCGTCATTACGAGCGGAGCGAAGCAATCTTTCGATAATCTGCACAAATTAAGGAGATCACCAAGTCGGTTACCTTCACGTGATGACGTGTAAACTCTAAATAAAAAAGCCCGAACAAGAGTTCGGGCTTTTTTTAAGTTTTCAATTTGTTTTTACAACATTACCAACTCAACAGTAAGTGTAAAAATATCGTCAATTGCTTTGTCTCCTAAATTGTCGAAGAAAGAGTTTGATCCGTAACGTACGTCAAATTTAGAACGGTCAACTTTTAATTCAGTTGTGTATTTCCCGGCATTTTCAATCATATCGAATACAACTTTTTCAGTTTTTCCTTTGATTGTTAAGTCACCCCAAACTTTAGCTTTTCCATTTTGGAATTGCTCACTTCTCGTGATGACTAATTTTGAAGTTGGGAATGTTGCTACACCAAAGAAATCGTCTGATTTTAGGTGTCCTTCTAATTTTGCTTTGTATCCCGCATCTTCAATGTCAAAGTTTTTGATGGAAGTCATATCCACAACAAAGTTTCCTGAAGTGATTTGGTTATTTTCCATATTGATTTCTCCGCTTTTTAAATCGATGGTTCCGTTGTGTTCCCCTCCGATTTTTGATCCGTGCCATCCGATTGATGATGCGTCTGCGTTTACTTTTAAAGTTTGTGCGCTAATTGCTAAAGAGCTAAAAAGAAGACTAAATGCTACAAAGTATTTCATTGTTTTCATGGTGATAAATTTTATTTGGTACAAAATTCAGTATAAAACACAATCCTTGCATTAATCTAGATTAAGAAATGCAATTATTTGGATTTTAACAGTTTACTTCGAATAGAGCTCAGAGCTTCTGGGGTGATTCCTAAATAGGCAGCAATCAATTTTTGCGGGATTCTGTTCGGTAGGTTCGGATAGATTTTAACGAAATACTCATAGCGTTTAATTGCCGGTGCGCTCATCATCATAATGAGTCTGCGTTGTAAGGTTCCAATTCTCCGCAGCATGAGCTGAATCTGCTTAGTGAGGTGTTCCTTGTTTAAACCAGAAGTATCGGTGAGGTCGCCATTAAAGACAATTACTTCAGAGTCTTCCAGGCATTCAATAAATAGTTCAGCGGGTTGCTCAAAGATTTGTGATTCAATATCGGCTACAATCCATCCTTCGGGGGCAAACATAAAAATATGCTCTTTGCCTTTTTCGTCTATGGTATAACTCTTCAATAATCCTTGCTTCACAATATAGGATGAAACAGGGAAATCTCCCTGATGCTGCAAAATACTTCCCTTCGGGAAATTCCTGGATTTAGAGTTTTGATCCAGTCGAAAGATTTCATTTAGGTTATCCATTAACAGTGGCTCTTTTCTAATGTAAAATTAGGGAAAATTGTCTTATTAGTCAGGTCGAATGATCCGACTTCGGAGGATAGTTTCGAGACCTGAACTTTTTTTATTTGTTTTTCGTAATCAATTGCCAAACCAACATCGGTAAACTCTGCGTAATACCTTAAGACTACGGATCTTCGAAGAGAGGTGTAGCTATCTGGATAGAATCCACTTTGATGTTGAAATATTCTGTATGATAGACTAGAAGTTATACCAACATAATTGGATTTGTCGGAACAAGCGAGGATGTAAACGTAATATATTTTCATGATTTTTTTTAATCGGTTCTCGATACAATTTTTTTCCGTTTCACTGTGAAAAATCACTCGAACTGACATGTTTTTGTGATTGTAAAGTCAAGTGATTTTCGCAAAGCGAAAATTGTGTCTAGATCATCCAAGCCATCCATCACGGTCCAAACTCCTGTACTGAATGGCTTCTGAAATGTGATGCGATACTATATGCTCAGAAGCTTCCAGATCAGCAATAGTTCGAGAAACTTTCAGAATTCGGTCATAAGCACGAGCCGAAAGGTTGAGTCGGTCCATGGCGTTTTTGAGCAGTTCTTTGGAAGTCTCATTTAAATCGCAAAACTTACGAATATGCTTCACATTCATTTGAGCATTGTAATGTAAATTTTCAAACATTTCGAAGCGCTTTGATTGAAAGCTTCTTGCTTTGGTTACTCGTTCTCTGATTGCAGCGCTGTTTTCTCCTTTTTCAACTTCGGACAGCTTTTCAAAAGGCACCGGATTGACTTCAATATGTAAATCGATGCGGTCCAAAAGCGGTCCCGAAATTTTACTCAGATAACGTTGCATTTCAGCAGGTGTTGAGGTAGCAGGACTATTAGGATCATTGAAATAACCGCTCGGACTCGGATTCATACTGGCAACCAACATAAAACTACTTGGATAGGTCACTGTGAACTTCGCTCTGGAAATAGTTACTTCCCTGTCTTCCAGAGGTTGTCGCATGACTTCCAAAACGGAGCGCTTGAATTCGGGCAGTTCATCCAAAAATAAAACTCCGTTATGTGATAAGGAAATTTCTCCCGGCTGCGGGTATTGTCCTCCACCGACAAGGGCAACATCTGAAATCGTATGGTGTGGTGATCGAAACGGACGCTGGCTCATGAGTCCTATGTCTTTCACATTGCCAATTACGGAATGGATTTTTGTAGTTTCCAATGCTTCATTTAATGTCATAGGAGGCAGAATGGAAGGCAATCGTTTGCTCAACATCGTTTTACCACTTCCCGGCGGTCCAACGAGGATAATGTTATGTCCGCCAGCGGCTGCGATTTCCATGGCACGTTTGACAGATTCCTGTCCTTTTACATCTTCAAAATCGAATTCTGGATTGTCGAGGTTTTTGTAGAATTCAGCACGGGTATCAACAATAGTTCGTTTCATTGGAATTCCATTATTGAAGAATTCTACGACCTCCATGATGTTTTCGATACCATAAACTTCGAGATCATTTACAATGGCCGCTTCTTTTGCATTTTGAATGGGTAGAATAAAGCCTTTAAATCCTTCTTCCCGAGCTTTGATGGCAATGGGTAAAGCGCCGTTTATGGGCTGTAAACTTCCATCAAGTGAGAGTTCACCCATAATGATGTAATCTTCAATATTCGGACTAATAATTTGACCAGAGGCGGCGAGAATTCCCATAGCAAGTGTTAGGTCGTAGGCAGAGCCCTCTTTTCGCATATCGGCTGGTGCCATATTAATTGTAATTTTTTTACCAGGGAGCTTGTATCCGTTATTTTTGAGCGCAGCAGAAATTCGGTACCTGCTTTCCCGAATGGCGTTATCAGCCAAGCCAACAAGTTGGAAACCGATTCCCTTATCAATATTTACTTCAACGGTAATAGTAGAGGCTTCAACGCCGAAAGTGGCGCTGCCATAGATTTTTTCTAGCATAGCATTTTTTTATTTTAAAGTTAGCAAAAAAATGCGCTGAGATTGGGAAGAGACAAAAAAAAGCGTTTCAAAAAAAAGTGAAACGCTCTGATATTTAGAATTTTATAAACATTCTCTTTGTGGAATCTCGTTCTATTAGTTCCGTTCGAACAATCTCGGTAACGATATCTTCATGAGGTATTTTTCCTTCAATTTTGTCGATTAATCGGTTTGCAGCAATTTCTCCAGTGGTATGAGCAAATGGGTTAACGGTTGTCAACGCCGGACTTGAATATTTTGCTAAAATTCCGTTGGTGAATCCAATGATTGAAATATCTTCAGGAACTTTTTTCCCCAATTCATTTAAAACTTGAGTTGTAACTGCTCCTGAAATTTCATCAACAGTAAATATTCCATCAATTTCAGGATGGTTTTTGAATAATTTTGTGACAGCAGGTTTTAATGCCAATCTATTATCTAGTTGAATCATCAAGTCTTCATTCACTGGAATATTATATTTGGTTTGTGCTTTTCGATATCCCGCTTCCCTGAACTGCCCTACATTTAAATTGTCGATGCATGAAATAAAGGCAATATTTTTACAGTTAGATCGCATCAAATATCGTGTTGCTTTGTAGGCACTTTTTATATTGTCAGTTACAATTTTGTCACAAATAATATCTTTATGAACACGATCAAATAGTACTACTGGCGTTCCGTCTTCTATCACATCTGTGAAATGAGTAAATTCTTCTTCACTAATGGTTTCTTCAGAAAGACTTGCAATAAATCCGTCAATTGTTCCATTAGAAAGCATGTCGATAGTGTCTTTTTCCTTTTGAAGGGAATCGTTTGTAATACAGGTTAGGATATTGTATCCTCTCTCATTTGCTACTTTTTCAATTCCGCGGATTACCCGTGCAAAAAAGTGATTCAAAATATCCGGAATTAAGATTCCGATGGTTTTTGTTTTTTTATTCTGAAGACTTAATGCTAAAGAATTTGGCTTGTACTTGTGTTCTTTTGCGTATTCATTAATACGTTTCTTGGTTTCTTCACTAATTTCATAGCTGTCGTTTAAAGCCTTTGAAACCGTAGAAATGGATACGTGTAATGCTTTGGCTATTTCCTTTATGGTGATTCTTTTACTCATTTGTCGGTAAAAATATTAGTTTGGTAGAATTATCTAAAATTTCTTTTTTATTCATTTTCATTTTTCTGAACTGACCTGCATTGAACATAGCCGCCTGATCCTGATAATGAGGGCTAAATGGATTTCCAGATTGCCCGGTTGGAAGAATACTTACACTGTTTTCAATATCTGAAAAATCTATGACTCTTCGCGTAGATGGGCCTGATTTTATTTGATACAATCCAGTATTTGAATAGTCGTATCCTCTATTATCAATAACCTCTTTTGCACCTTTCATTGGGAACGGACCTACATTAAATATAGATTGAAGCACTGCCTGACTTCCAATTGGATGCTGGTGCTCTAAGGTATGAACTTTTCCCCACATCCATGTGCTCTGATTTTCTCCAAATTGATTCAACAATAAATGTACCGATTTTTTAAAAGATAAAAGAAGAATATCGTCCTTGGTTTCAACAATCTCAGTCTTGGAATTATCCCACCAAATTGAAGTGTCATTTTTTAAAACATGAGCCACGGTCCTTTTTACAAGGTGAGTTTTCAGGAATTGTTGAAAATACTCCTCACCCATTTCATCTTGAAAGGTCAATTCGAGATATTGATACAACCATTTGCTATAAATAGTAGAGGCAATATTGTCTTCAGCATTGCTGCCATCCCATGATTTTAAAATTTCTAAGGCTTCCTTTTCTTTTGAGTTCAAATCTTTTTGTTCAATGCTTGCAATAATTTGAGCTACATTGTTTGGTGCTACAGCTGAAACATGGTCGTTTATCATGAGTTGAACATCTTCTTTAGTCCAGTTGTTTTTTGGATCTAAAAGTTCAACAATTCGCTTCGCTCTGTCTTCAGGTAAATAGTATCCTGGATATAACATTCCTGCTATGGAGTCTGGTTGGTTGTTGGCAGAATACACATAATGCCATGGAGGGTTTTGAGCAGTCGGATTTTGTCCAAAATCTAAAACTTCTATCGGTTCATCATTTCCTGAAGCGCCATCCAAAATGAATTTTGGATTCACATGCTCATTAAATGTGTATAATTTTCCTGCGGCCCACCATCCTATATTTCCTGTGGCATCTCCGTACATCATATTCAATCCAGGAGCGTGAATTAATGAGACACCTTTCTTAAATTCTTCTTTGTTTGTAGCGATTGAAATTTGGTGTAAGGCTTCCAAAACATGACTCTCGTATTTTGTGAATACCCACGACATGCTTATAGGTGATTCTTCTGAAATGGTTTCTACATTACTGTTTATAACAGGGCCATGATTTGTTTTTCTTACAGTAATCTGAATCGGATCAGCATCTTTAACTTTTATGGTTTTTTCTGAAGTGTCAAAATCGAAATACTCTTCTTTGAACCTGTATTTTGTTGAATCTGATGGATGTAATTCTTCGCGGTAAAAGTCGATGTCGTCGTTTTCAAACATTGTAATTCCGTAGGCCAGATTTTTATTGTGACCTAATAATGGAAAAGGAATTCCAGCCATATAATATCCGTACATAGAGTAATTAGGAACTTCTATGTGTGCCTCATACCAAACAGCAGGTTGCGCAAAGCCTATATGTGGATCGTTTGCAAGTATTACTTTCCCTGAAGCTGTTTTTTCAGGACCTATAACCCAGCTGTTACTTCCTATAAATGGAGGCATTGGTGAGTTATTTAGTGCATTGTGAATTGATGCTACGGTTTTAGCATACGTCTCTGATTCTTTTTTAGTGGTTTTTATTAATGTTGTTTCAGGATTGATGTCGATGGGTAAATCCGACATGTATTCCATTCCTAATTTTTGATGTAAAGCGGTTAAGAGTGGATCCGTTTTATGTGCCATGGCAAAACTAAATGCCATATAACCAAGAATATTGTAAGAGTCTTTAATGGTAAATGGTTCGGGCTCTACCCCTAATAAGGTAAATTCAATTGGTGTAGCTCCATTTTTTAAAAAATCATTAACTCCATTTAAATAAGCCTGAGCTTTTAGGTATGCTTCCCCGTTTTTATCCAGTGCTTGAATGGCTTTTTCTGAAGCTTCGTCAATTCCAAGATTTGCAAAAAATGTATCAGTTTCTACAGTTGGTTCTCCTAAGATTTCTGATAGTCGGCCAGGTGCAATACGTCGCAGTAATTCCATTTGCCACAGACGGTCCTGAGCATGAACATACCCCAAAGCAGTAAGTGCATCCAGTTCGTTGGAACCATAGATATGTGGAATTCCATACTCATCAAAATACACCGTGGTTTCGGAATTGATTTCACTGCTTTCAATGGTTCCTTCTAAAACAGGTTTTTGATAGGTTTCATATCCCAATTTGGATAAATACATTGCGACTGCTATGACTAACAGTAGGAGTAAAATTCGTTTTAAAAGCTTCATTAAAAAATATAGGTATTGACCAACGGCCCAAATATAAAACTTAAATCATAATTATGTTTGGTCTCGCAAAGTTAGAGTTCTGTTCAAGACGGTTTTTTTATTTAATACATATTTATGTAAAATTTATTTGTCAAAAAGTAAAGTTTGTTTTACATTTGAATAAATTATAAACGCTAAACATATGAAGACGAAGTATTTATTAAATAACAAATACAAGCCATTAGGCTGGTTTTTGCTAACTATAGGTTTGTTAATTGGCAGCTATATTTTATTTATTGGAGATTTAAACTGGACTATGAGGGTTTTTCCACTTTTAGGTGAGGAAGGATTCATATCTAAAACACCTTCTCTGGAATGGTCAGATAATGAAATTGAAGATGAATTGGCAAGTCTGTTATTCATTGCAGGCGGATTAATAGTCGCATTTTCAAAGACAGCAGATGAAGATGAATTTATTTCGAAAATAAGGTTGGAGTCCTTGATGTGGGCAACCTGGGTAAACTATATTATTTTGTTCTTTGCAGTCCTATTTGTATTTGACATGCCTTTTTTTAATGTGATGATTTATAATATGTTCACGGTGCTTCTTTTGTTTATATTGAAATTTCACTATGAAGTAGCGAAATCTAAAAGAACCTTGGTTTATGAAGAATAGTATCAAAGTTGAAAGGGCTATCAAAGGCCTCACTCAGGCCAAGCTAGCCGAGCTTATAGGTGTTAGTCGACAAACTATTAATGCCATGGAGTTGAACAAATACGTGCCTTCAACGGTACTTGCTTTGAAATTATCAGAGATTTTTGAAAAGCCTGTAAATGAAATATTTCAACTTGATGCGGATGATTAAAAAAAGGAGCTCGAGGGCTCCTTTTTTTATAAGTATCGTTCTTTAATAATCCTCAAATGATGCAACGCATGTCCTGATATTATAAAGCCAAGAGCTCTCACGCTCATCGGATTTCCATTTGCGGTACCAGACTGCATCAAAGTTTGATTGGAAAAATTCTTAAAAAGAGAAATTGTTGCTGCTCGTACTTCTGAAAATTCTTGTAACAACTCTGGAACAGATCTTTCGTTGGCGTTGGAGTTGTCTACATACCAGTCTTCATCAAATCCAGGTAAATCGGTGCTGTCTTTACGAGCAAATCGCAAGGCTCTATAGCTCAAAACGCGTTCGGCATCAATGATGTGCAGAATGAGTTCTTTGATGGTCCATTTGCCTTCTGCGTAACGGTGCAAAGATTTTTCTTCTGAAAGATTTGACAGGGAAATTAGAATGTCTTTTTCCGAAGTTTTTAAAGCCTCTAATAAGTCCACATTACCCAATCCTTTTATATACCCACTATAAAAAAGAGCGTATTCGTTGTCGTTTAAGTGTGTTGAGTTCATTTCTTATGCTGAATTTCTACTGGCATTGATATTACCAAAGAGCGAGCGTGTTACCATTTTTTCGTAAACATTCAATTCATTTTCATCTATGTTATCTGATCTCAGCATCTTTTGGATTTTCATCAACGCATATTGTTGAATTGTTAATAAAGGTAATACAATATTTTCTCTCATATCAATAGAAGCTTTTCCTGCGGGATGTGTCTCCATAAGCGTTTCTGAATTTGCAAGTTTTAGCAGTAATCGTGTCGTGGTTAAATACTCTTCGTGTATGATATTCCAGAACGCTCCAAATTCTTCGTCTTTCGACATGTATTCTGTCAAAGGAAAGAACGATTTAGATAATGACATCTGACTATTTCTTACCAGCGCTTTAAAGAAATCCGAATTATTGAAGAACTTACTTACTTTGTCCCATTCTCCATTGTCTTCATATTTTTTTAGTGCCGTTCCTAATCCGTAGAATCCAGGAACATTTTGTTTCAGCTGACTCCAGGAACCTACAAATGGAATAGCTCTTAAATCGGAGAAATTTAATTCAGAAGATTGGGATCTTTTTGAAGGTCTACTACCAATATTAGTCTTAGCATAGTATTTCAATGTACTCATGCGTTCCAGATAGCCTAAAAATTTAGGGTGGTTTTTGAATTCTGAATACGCTTTATAACTGGTCTGTGCTAAATCTTCCATAATTGTAGAATCACTTTTAGTCATAATATGATTCGCATTACTGAACAACTCATTAGATACACCAGCACTAATTAATTGCTCCATATTATATGAAGCAGAATCATTTGTTCCGAAGTTTGAACTAATAGTTTGTCCTTGAATCGTTAATTGAATTTCCTCATCCTCAATAGTTGGCCCAAGAGAAGCGTAGAAATGATGTGTTTTTCCTCCTCCGCGTGCAGGTGGTCCACCACGCCCATCAAAGAATATTACCTTAATTCCAAAATCTCTTGAAATTTTGGTCAAGGCTTCTTTTGCTTTAAAAATTGACCAGTTAGCCATAAGATATCCACCATCTTTTGTCCCATCTGAGAATCCCAACATTATGGTTTGTCGGTCAGCTCTTTTCAACAAATGCTCACGGTACATAGGATTCGAATAAAGTTTCTTCATTACCTCAGGAGCATTGATCAAATCGTCTACTGTTTCAAAAAGAGGAATGATATCTACCGTAATATTATGTGCAAATCCGCTTAAATTGAACATGGCAAAAGTTTCCATTACGTTTACCGCTGTCTGATTGTTACTGATGATATATCTGTTGGATCCAAGTTCTCCATTGCGTTCTTGAATTTCAGAAACAGCCCTTATTGATCCTAGTGTTTTATTCACCATTTCATCTTCAAACAAATCTGGATTTACATCACCTTCTACTTTTGAAAGGATCTGAATTTGTTGTGCTTCGGATAAATCGAAGTAGTTTTTCGGGAAAATAGATGGGTTTGTCTCCTGAACTTTGGTCACAATCTTTTCGAATACACCGTGATGTACTCTCGAATCCTGTCTTATGTCCAGCGTAGCAAAATGATATCCGAAAATGTTTACCTTATTAATGAAGTCGTCTAGTTCTTCAAGATATAAGGATTCGTAATCTTCAATGATGATACTTCTTATCTGATTCAATCTCGCCCTAAATTCTTCTATGGATAACATGGTATCTTCTTCATTCTGAGCATAGGAATTTTGAAATAACATTTCTTCCAGTTCAGACACAAGGTTTTCAACGTCAGCGAAGGTCAGTTTTCGCTTAAGAGCACGAATGTCCTGATAGTATTTTTTAAGAATGGTTTGTTTTAAACGTTGTGCAACATTCAAAGTGATTTCTGTAGTTACAAATGGATTTCCATCTCTGTCACCTCCGGGCCAGAACCCTAAATTAATAAGATTGTTCTCAATAGGAGAGCCGTCGTAAATATTGGTTTGAAGATAGTCATAGATTCCAGAAATGGCATCGTAAAAAACATTTTCCAAATACCAGATTAAACTCACTGCTTCATCATATGGAGTGGGTTTTTCTTTTTTGAAGAACGGTGTTTTCCCAAGTTGCGCTAACAATTTTGAGATGGTAGGTAAGTCGTTCGACTTTATAGCTTCAATTAAATCGTTGATGATACCTAAAACAGATCCAGGATAAAACTGTGTTGGATGGGCTGTTAAAACCACACGGATTTTGAATTCCGATAAATGATCTTTTAAAGCTTGTAATTTATGTTCTTGAGCTGCTTTCTCTTTTGAATTTCGAAGTGTTCCAACTCCGTCAATATTGTTAACAATAGAGAATGAAGCATCTTCAATGGCATCAAAAAGGACTACCTGACGTTCGATGAACTGAATAAATCTGAACATTAGATTAATCCGCTCTTGTTCCGAAAGGTCACTTTGATAGGTGTTAAAAAACTGTTCTACAATTTCTTCAGGCGGCATTTTTTTTTCAAATCCTCTATTGCACACCTCATGAAATAAGGGCAGTAAAACGGCTGTATTACGAATCGTTTCAAATGGAAGCGTAGAGAAAATACTGTTGTAAATATTGTATTTTGCTAACACATTCTCATTAAAACGAGTAATTTTTGGTTTTTTATTCATGCTTTTGGTGATTTTTTTTAAAAGTACTAAATGGAGGTTGCCTGAACTAAAATCTGTTAGATTTTTAACGAAATCGATTTATTTGTTGCGCTTGGATTTATTGTATTGAGGAGGTATTTCATACAATTTTTCAACATTAAAAAAGGCGGCATGTTGTCCCCTTAAATCGTACATTTTTTTATATGTATCCAAATAATATTTGGTAGGTTTTATCTTAAATGCACTAAAGTAAAGGGGGTTTGATAAGTTAGCTGCAAGCCGGTCTTCATCAAATTTTAAAAATTTGAATTTAAATGAGTCCATCTGTTTTCTGAATGCAGCGTAGAACATTGTAGATTCATTTTCAATAGTTGAAAAATAGATAGATTTTGGTGCAGACTTTTCGACTTCATTTTTGTCTTCCTGAGCTTTCAAGTTGAAAGTAGCACTAAAAAGCAGGATTAAAAGTGTAATAATTGTTCGCATCTTGAAGTAAACTTCTGTGATGCTTCAATTTACGACTTAATTTTTAATGCTGTTTTAGTATTTTTTGAAATTTTGAAGCGGTCGTCCATTCTGTGATTTACGATCCAAACAATGGCTGATCCTGAACATAAAATCCATGCATCTTGCTTTTCAATTGCTGAAAACTTTTCGTCTTTAAAATACTTTGAGACTTTCTTTTTGCCACGCATTCCAATAGGGTAGAAAAAATCTCCTTTTTGCCATCTTCGCAATTCAAGTGGAAATTTTAAAGTGTCAATGTCGAGATAGATTTCATTGAGATTGTCGATAGTTACTTTTGGCTCTGCATCTTTTAGATTGACTTTTTTAAATTTTAAAGAAATGGGTGCATCTATTTTTTTAATATTTTTTTCGATTAAAAAAGATGTTTTTTCATCTGGTTTGATTTCACCGAGAATGAGTTCATCTCTGTTTTTAAGTAAGAAATGTGTCTTGCTAAAGACTTGTTTTCCTGTTTGAGCAGTTAGTAAATCGGAGATATCATCCCAAGCCGTAAATCCATAATCTTTAAACAACTGATATAAATAAACCTCTTTGTTTTTCAAGGTGTTTAATTGTTCAATTGAAATGTGGATGTTGCTATAGTCATTTTTTATCAGGATTTTTGATTTGAGTTCAGAAATACAATCGTTGACAATAGTTAAACTATCACTAAGATGTTTTGTTGTTGCCTTGAAGGATTCTAATAGACTTGGATTTAGTTCCTTTAAAACAGGCACCACCTTATGTCGGATCCGATTGCGTGTATATTTTAATGAAGAATTACTCTCATCTTCTCGCCAGCTTAGTTTGTTTCGGGTGGCAAATAACAAGATGTCATTCTGATTAAAGGGCAATAGAGGCCGAACGATTTTATCATTTACTTCTGGGATTCCGGTGAGACCTTCTAATCCTGTCCCTCTGGATAAATTAATCAAAAATGTCTCTAATACATCATCCAGGTGATGTGCAGTAAGAATGTAATCATAGCCAAACTCGTTACTCAATTCGATAAAGTAATTGTAGCGCAATTCTCGTGCGGCCATTTGAGTAGAAATGCCCTTTTCAGCTGCATATGTATTGGTGTCGAATTTGATGGTGTGCGTTGTGAAATTAAGATTTGCCCCAAGTGTTTTTACAAAAGCTTCATCTTTATTGCTTTCTTTTCCTCTTAGTGAAAAGTTGCAATGGGCCAGTGCAATATCAAATTTCAATTCGTAAAATAATCGAGTTAGCACTATACTGTCAATTCCTCCAGAAATTGCAATTAGTAGTTTTTTACCTTTCAGAAAAGGAAGGTTTTTAGCAATATGGGATTTTAATTCTTGCTTCATTGTTTTGAATTAGTTTAGCAAAACTTCCTTCATCGCTTTAGCTTTCAGAAGGCATTCTTCGTATTCTTTTTCTGGAACAGATTTATTGGTAATTGCTCCTCCAACCGAATAGGAAATATATCGATTTTGAGCATTATATAAAATACTTCGTATGATAACATTAAAATCGAAGTCGTTTTCAGGAGTGAAATATCCAACAGCTCCGGAATACAATCCGCGTTTAGTTTCTTCCAGTTCTTCCATGATTTTCATAGCGGAAATTTTTGGAGCTCCGGTCATGCTGCCCATTGGGAACGAGTTTTTAATGATTTCAACGGCATCTACTTCATCATGAACTTCACAGGAAATTGTTGAAATCAACTGGTGTACTTGTCGGAATGTATATACCTTGCAAAGTTCATCAACAACCACAGTTCCTTTTTTAGCAATCCGTGATAAGTCGTTTCGAACTAGATCTACAATCATAATATTTTCAGCACGCTCCTTCGGGTTTGATTCCAGATTTTTGACTAATTCTGCATCTTCTTCTTCATTGTTTGCTCTTTTCTCTGTTCCTTTTATTGGTTGAGATACTACGTGATTTCCAACTTTCTTTAAATAGCGTTCAGGGGAAGCCGATAACAAATACTTATCCTTTAACTTAAAGAACGTTGCAAATGGAGGTGTTGAGATAGCGTTGAGATTTTCATAAACTGAAACAGGATCAATACAAGCATTTTCAGCATAAAATTCCTGACAGAAATTGGCCTCGTAAAAATCGCCGCGAGCGATATGTTTCAGAACCTGTTCAATTTTTTGATAGTATTCATCCTTATGAATTCGCAATTTTATTTTGATGTCTGATTCATTTGAAACAGGATAATCGGAGTTTAAGCTTCGTATCATTTCAAAATCGGAATCAATTTCATTTTGATAAGCTTCCAAATAAAGAAATTCCAGTTTGCCGTCAGAAACTTTTATAATTTTCTTAGGCTGAAAAAAGAACATATCAGGAAATTGGAGTCCGTCGTAATTTTTAGAGTGAAGATCTTCCAAATCATTTTTCAAATCGTAGCCCAGAAATCCAAAAAGATAATCCTTAGTGTTAGTTCGGTAATTTTTTAGATTTTCAAATGCTCCTGAATAGCCACATTCCAGAGAAGAAATGGCTTCTACAGCGAGTACGGCTTCAAAAGAGCTGTGCTTTTGTTTGTAGTTGTTGCTGTCTAACCACGAAAAAACGGAATGTTGGTTTCCCCATTTTAGCAGTTGTGATTTGAACAGTTTTGTATCCGAAATTGGAAATGTCGAGCTGACGCGCTTCATCTTGCAAAAATAGAAAAGTCCCTCATAAATGAAGGACTTTTCTAAAATTCTAATAAAATATTTTAACTGTGGATCGCTCTGTCGTGAACATCCAGACAAGCTTCTTTGAATGCTTCAGTGAAGGTAGGGTGTGCATGAGACGAACGCGCAATATCTTCAGCAGATGCTCTAAACTCCATTGCAATCACAGCTTCTGCAATCATATCAGCGGCTCTTGCTCCAATCATGTGAACTCCTAAAATTTCATCTGTTTCAGCATGTGCGATCACTTTAATTTGCCCATCAATATCCATACTTGCTCTGGCTCTGCCTAAAGCTCTCATTGCGAAACTTCCCGTTTTATAAGATATTTTTTCATCTTTTAATTGCTCTTCAGTTTTACCAACTGTAGCAACTTCAGGCCAAGTGTAAACAACTCCAGGGATTAAGTTGTAATCGATATGTGGTTTTTGACCAGCGATAAGTTCAGCTACCATAGTTCCTTCTTCTTCAGCTTTGTGCGCAAGCATTGCACCTTTCACAACATCACCAATAGCATAGATATTTGTAGTTGCAGTTTGTAAGTGGTCATTTGTTTCAATTTGACCTCTTTCGTTTACTACTACATGAATATTTTCTAAACCTAACCCTTGAGTATAAGGAACACGTCCAACAGACACTAAAGTGTAGTCTCCGGTAAATTCAACTGGTTTTTCTTTTTTGTCATTAGCCATAACCGATACATTTTCTCCATTGTTTGTAACAGAAGTTACTTTATGGCCTGTATAGAATTTGATTCCTTGTTTTTTCAATGACTTCTGAAGTTCTTTTGAAAGCATTTTGTCCATGCCAGGAGTAATGGTTGGCATGTATTCAATTACAGAAACGTCTGAACCTAATCTTTTATATACAGAACCTAATTCCAGTCCTATAACTCCACCACCTATTACAATAAGGTGTTTTGGAATTTCTTTTAAACTCAAAGCTTCAGTAGAAGTAATGACACGTTCTTTGTCGATTGAGATAAAAGGAAGGCTTCCAGGTTTAGATCCTGTTGCGATAATGGTGTTTTTAGCTGCTATTTCTTCTGAAGAACCATCTTCTTTTGAGACTTTAATTGTAGTTGCATCTACAAAACTACCAATTCCTGTATAGGTGTCGATATTGTTTTTATCCATTAAGTAATTAATACCACCGGAAGTTTGGGCAACGACTTCATCCTTGCGGGCAATCATCTTTTCAAAATCAATTCCTAATCCTTCTACTTTGATTCCATGAGCGTCAAAGTGAGATGCAGCGTCGTGATAATGGTGCGATGAAGCAAGTAAGGTTTTGGAAGGTATACAACCTACATTAAGGCAGGTACCTCCAAGCGTATTGTATTTTTCTATTATTGCAGTTTTTAGTCCTAGTTGAGCGCAACGAATTGCAGCTACATAGCCTCCAGGCCCTGAACCGATAACGGCTACATCATATGTACTCATAATTTTGGTAAAATTTGTCGAACAAAAATAGTACTTTTTATAAACCTTCAATGGACTTTGCAATTTAATTAAAGATGATTTCCATTATTGAAAATTAACGGTATATGTATGATTTTCAGTTTTTAATGAGTAAACATGACTTATGTCATCTTTTTCATGCCATTTGTTGTCAATTATATGCTATTCGTTAAAAAAGCGAAAATTAAGGGGGTTAATCCCCTTAGAGTAAAAGGGTTAACCATTAACTTTGTACTTACAATTGAGAGAATAGTCCCCGCTAATTTCACAATTTTTTCGACCCCTAGATTTAGGAATTTAAGACAGATGTTAACACATTTAGCTTAAGTTGTAAATGAGGTAAACCTGAGTGTTTATTGGATGTAGAGTCTCCAATATAAACGGAGCAAATGAAACAAACCTAGTTTAAAAATTATGAAAAAAATTACTTTAACCACAGTAGTAACTTTTTTATTGTTGTTCAATTTTAATGTTGGATATGGGCAAGTGGATGGAAATT
>CAXQVI010000017.1:0-72364 GCA_964227255.1 Flavobacteriaceae bacterium | reverse complement strand
TGTCGATTTCAATATTTTCAATGAACTTAATCTTCCTAAATTTCTCACCAAAATGCTCAGCATTTTAGCGGCTGCAAAGATACAAACTTTTAAACTTATAAACCAAAATAATTTTGACCTTTTTTTTTAAAAATCTTATCCCAACTTTTTTAAGAACTTACTCTAACCTTTTCCCGTTAGCGGGTGCAAATATACAACCCTTTTTCTTTTACCAACAAACTTTTTAAAATCTTTTTTACTATTATTTTTGATGCATTATGTAACTCGCTGAAACTCAATAAAATTCAATTTCAGAAAGTAACATTCAATGAATTAAGCTTTTACAAAAACCTACACCATATAATATATACCAAAAATCACCCTAATTATCCCTTGAATTAACTTCTTCTTTTAATAAAGTAATCGTATTGCTCAAATGATAGTTTTACAATATCTTTGCAGCCATAATAAAAAAACATGATTGAAATAACATTACCAGATGGTTCGAAACGAGAATTTCCGAAAGGAAGTACTCCGATGGATGTAGCTAAAAACATTAGTGAAGGATTTGCGAGAAATGTAATCTCTGCAAAATTTAATGATACAACGGTAGAAACCGCTACCCCATTGCAAGAAAATGGATCATTAACCTTATACACTTTTAATGATGCAGAAGGTAAAAAAGCTTTTTGGCACTCTTCAGCACACGTATTAGCACAAACCATTACCGCATTCTACCCAGATGTGAAGTTGACTATTGGTCCTGCTATTGACAATGGATTTTACTATGATGTTGATTTAGGTGGTGAAGTTATTTCAGAAAAAGACTTTAAAGGGATTGAGCAAAAGATGCTTGAATTCTCTCGTGGTAAACACGAATTTAAAATGCGTGAAGTTTCAAAAGCAGACGCATTAGAATTTTACAAGTCGCAAAACAACGAATACAAAGTTGAATTGATTGAGAACCTTGAAGACGGAGACATCACTTTCTGTGACCATGCCGATTTTACAGATTTATGTCGTGGCGGACACATTCCAAATACTGGAATCATCAAAGCAATAAAAGTAACTAGTGCTTCAGGTGCTTACTGGAGAGGTGACGAAAATAATAGTCAGTTGACACGTGTATACGGAATTTCATTCCCAAAACAAAAAATGTTGACTGAGTATTTAGCAATGTTGGAGGAAGCTAAAAAACGTGATCACAGAAAACTTGGAAAAGAATTAGAATTATTCACGTTCTCTCCAAAAGTTGGACAAGGTTTACCATTATGGCTGCCAAAAGGAGCTGCATTAAGGGGTCGTCTAGAAGACTTCTTGAAAAAAGCCCAAAAGAAAGCTGGTTACGAAATGGTAATTACACCACACATTGGACAAAAAGAATTGTATGAAACTTCTGGACACTATGCAAAGTACGGTGAAGACAGTTTCCAGCCAATCAACACTCCAAAAGATGGTGAAGAGTTCTTGTTAAAACCAATGAACTGCCCGCATCATTGTGAAATATACAATCATAAGCCTTATTCATATAAAGAATTACCTAAGCGTTATGCTGAATTTGGTACAGTTTACCGTTATGAGCAAAGTGGTGAACTACATGGATTGACACGTGTTAGAGGATTTACTCAGGATGACGCTCATATTTTCTGTACTCCAGACCAATTAGACCAGGAATTCAAAAATGTAATTGATTTGGTTTTATATGTCTTCAAATCATTAGGGTTTGAAGATTTCAAAACTCAGGTATCTATTCGCGATATGAAGGATCCTGACAAGTACATAGGAGATGTTGAAAACTGGGAAAAAGCAGAACAGGCAATTATCAATGCAGCAAAAGATAAAGATTTAGACTATGTAATTGAAGAAGGTGAAGCAGCTTTTTACGGGCCAAAACTTGACTTTATGGTGAAAGATGCCTTAGGAAGAAGTTGGCAATTAGGAACAATTCAAGTAGATTACAACCTTCCAGAACGATTCAATCTAAACTATAAAGGGTCTGATAACCAGCTACACAGACCTGTAATGATTCACAGAGCGCCATTTGGATCTATGGAAAGATTCATTGCGGTATTGTTAGAACATACAGGTGGTAGATTCCCTTTATGGCTTACTCCTGAACAAGTTATGGTATTGCCAATCAGCGAGAAATATCAGAAATATGCTGAAAAAGTTTTAACTTTGCTGGAAAATTCCGAAATTCGCGCCCTTATAGACGACCGAAATGAAAAGACAGGTCGTAAAATTCGAGATGCTGAAGTTAACAAGATTCCTTTTATGCTAATTGTCGGAGAGCAGGAAGAAGAAAATGAAACGGTTTCGGTTAGAAAGCATGGAGAAGGAGATTTAGGAACATTGAGTTTAAATGATTTTATATCATTAATTGATAAAGAAATAAAAAGTACAATAGAGCAATTTTAAGTTTAATTTAAATTTTACAGTCATAGCAATAAAAAGACGCGGCGGTCAAAGAAGACCGTGGAGAATTATCAAAGAAGATCAACACAGGATTAATGAAAAAATCACACATGTTGACGAAGTTCGTTTAGTAGGAGATAACATTGAAGTTGGTGTATATCCAATTTCGAAAGCGAGATCCTTAGCCAGAGAACAAGAATTAGATTTAGTTGAAATTTCACCTAAAGCAGTTCCTCCGGTTTGTAAAATTATTGATTATAAGAAGTTTCTTTACGAACAAAAGAAACGTGAAAAAGCTCAAAAAGCAAAAGCTTCTAAAGTTGTTGTAAAAGAAATTAGATTCGGACCTAACACAGACGAACACGATTACGAATTCAAGAAGAAGCACGCAATTAAGTTCCTTCAAGAAGGAGCAAAACTTAAAGCATTTGTATTTTTTAAAGGTCGTTCAATCATTTACAAAGATCAAGGTCACATTTTATTATTAAGATTGGCACAAGATTTGGAAGATTTCGGAAAGGTTGAACAAATGCCTAAGTTAGAAGGGAAGCGTATGATTATGTATATCGCTCCTAAGAAAAAGTAAAAAGGATTATAAGCAGGATAAAAAAAGTCGAAGAAAGATGCCTAAAATGAAAACAAAATCTAGTGCCAAAAAGCGTTTTAAGCTAACCGGTTCTGGAAAAATTAAAAGAAAACACGCTTTTAAAAGTCACATTTTGACTAAAAAAAGCAAAAAACGTAAATTAAAGTTAACTCACGACGGTTTAGTACATAAATCAGACCAGGCTAACATTTTACAACAGTTAACTTTAAAATAATAAAGTTACTAGGGAATTTAATTATTAACCTTGGAGTAGTGCACCCACAAGTATAATTTAGTTTATCGCCTACTACAAAAAAACATTGAAATTATGCCAAGATCAGTAAATTCAGTCGCTTCAAGAGCTAAAAGAAAAAAGATATTGAAGCAAGCAAAAGGTTACTTTGGACGTAGAAAAAACGTTTATACAGTAGCTAAAAACGCGGTCGAAAAAGGAATGTTATATTCTTATAGAGATCGTAAAAACAAAAAGAGAACTTTCCGTGCATTGTGGATCCAACGTATCAACGCGGGAGCACGTCAGTATGGAATGTCTTACTCACAGTTTATGGGAGCTGTTAAAGCTAACAACATCGAATTGAACCGTAAGGTTCTTGCAGATTTAGCAATGAACAACCCAGAAGCTTTTAAGGCAGTTGTTGATTCAGTAAAATAAATTTTAATATTCTTGCTTATATAAAAAGCCCAATCGAAAGATTGGGCTTTTCCTTTTTTATATCCGAAATCTACTTTTCGATTTCTCTTAAATTCCCGAGTCTTTTGTTCTCCATAAAACTCGTAATATCCTCGAAGTGCTCTTTAACTTTTCCATGACCAAATTCAAAAACTTTTTCAGCCAAACCATCTAAGAAATCACGGTCATGCGACACCAATATTAGCGTCCCATCAAATACCCTTAATGCATCTTTGATAATGTCCTTCGTTCTCATATCCAAGTGGTTCGTTGGTTCATCCAAAATCAACAAGTTCACTGGCTCTAACAACAATTTAATCATAGCCAAACGGGTTTTCTCCCCTCCTGAAAGCACTTTCACTTTTTTAGTACTTTGCTCTCCTCCAAACATAAAAGCTCCCAGTAAATCTTTGATTTTTGTCCTGATATCTCCAACTGCGATTTGATCAATGGTTTCAAAGACTGTCAGACTCTCATCCAATAACGACGCCTGGTTCTGCGCAAAATATCCGATTTTCACATTATGTCCGATTTCCAGTGAGCCTTCAAAATCAACTTCCTTCATAATGGCTTTAATCAAGGTCGATTTACCTGCTCCATTTTTTCCGACGAATGCTATCTTCTGCCCTCTTTCAATAACCACATTAGCATGTTCAAAAACCACATGGTTACCGTAAGATTTAGCCAATTCATTTACCACAACCGGATACTGTCCGCTTCTGGGTGCTGGAGGAAACTTAATTTTTAAAGCAGAAGTATCAACCTCATCAACCTCAACGAGTTTTAACTTTTCCAACATACGCACTCTGGATTGTACCTGGTTGGTTTTCGAATACGTCCCTTTGAATCGTTCAATAAACTCCCTTGTTTCAGCAATCATTTTTTGTTGCTCATCATAAGCTTTTTGCTGATGTGCTCTTCTGTCCTTTCTCAATTCCAGATAATGAGTATAGTTTGCTTTGTAATCATAGATCCTTCCCATAGTCACTTCAATCGTTCTATTGGTAATATTATCTACAAAGGCTCTATCGTGCGAAATCACAATCACAGCTTTAGCCGAATTAATCAAGAAATCTTCCAGCCATTGCACAGATTCAATATCAATGTGGTTTGTTGGCTCATCCAATAAAATCAAATCCGGATTCTGGAGAATGATTTTAGCCAGTTCAATTCGCATGCGCCAACCTCCTGAGAACTCTGATGTGGAACGGTTGAAATCTTCACGTTCAAACCCAAGTCCCTTTAAAACTTTTTCAGCTTCAGCTTCATAATTGATTTCTTCAACAGCATAATACTTTTCACTTATTTCAGTCACCTCCTCAATCAGCTTCATATATGCATCAGACTCGTAATCAGTTCTTACAGTCAATTCTTCATTAATCACATCCATACGCACTTTCATAGCGAGGATACCTGCGAATGCTTTTGATGTCTCTTCAATTACAGTGCAATCATCTTTAGTCAACAGATGCTGCGGGAGGTAGGCGATTTTTGTATCCTTTGGAGCTGAAACATTTCCAGTAGTTGGTTTAACAACTCCTGCTATTATTTTCATTAAGGTGGATTTCCCAGCGCCATTCTTTCCCATTAATGCAATTCTGTCATTTTCATTGATTGAGAAATTCACTCCATTAAATAAATCGGTCCCGCTAAACTGCACCGAAACATCATTAACTGTAATCATTGTTCTATCTTTTTTTCAAGTGCGCAAAGATACTATGATTTCACGCATAAAAAAAGGCAAGAATCAAATCTTGCCTTTCCTTTTATATTTTTCATTTCTATAAAACTTCTCCGAGTTCTTTAAGCTTCTCCGAATTTTCAGCTAGTTTCAACTCTTCAATAATTTTATGAATATCACCATTGATAATGTTCTGCAAATCGTATAAGGTCAACCCAATGCGATGATCTGTTACACGTCCTTGCGGATAATTATATGTACGAATCTTAGCCGATCGGTCTCCTGAAGTAACCATAGAACCTCTTTTGGCAGCATCCGCTTCCTGCTTCTTCGCTAACTCCAAATCATACAATCTCGAGCGTAAAACCTTAAAGGCTTTCTCTTTATTCTTGTGCTGAGATTTTTGATCCTGACATTGCGCAACCAATCCAGTTGGAATATGTGTTAAACGTACTGCAGAATATGTAGTGTTTACCGACTGCCCTCCAGGTCCAGATGAACAGAAGAAATCGATACGCACATCTTTTGGATTGATTTCCACATCAAACTCTTCAGCTTCCGGGAATACCATACAAGTCGCAGCAGATGTATGAACACGACCTTGAGTTTCTGTTTGTGGAACACGTTGCACACGGTGCACACCTGCTTCATATTTTAAATCTCCGTAAACATCTTCTCCCGAAACTTCGAACTGAATTTCTTTAAATCCACCATTCGTTCCTTCACTAAAATCAACTGTAGAAACTTTCCAGCCTTTGCTCTCACAATACTTGGTATACATTCTGAACAAATCACCTGCAAAGATACTCGCTTCATCACCTCCAGTTCCAGCACGCAATTCAACTACTGCATTCTTCGAATCTTCAGGGTCTTTCGGAATCAACATGAATTTGATTTTCTCTTCCAATTCAGGAATTTTAGCCTGTGCCTCATCCAGCTCCATCTTTGCCATTTCTGTCATTTCAGGATCTGAACCATCTGCAATAATCTCTTTCGCTTCAGCTATATTATTCAAGAGTCCTTCGTACTCTTCTTTCACCTTCATCACATTCCCAAGGTCTTTGTATTCCTTGTTAATTCGCACATAACGCTTTTGATCAGCGATAATATCCGGTTGAATAATGAGGTCTGAAATCTCGTCGAATCTCTGTTTTACTATTTGTAATTTATCTAACATGCACTCTCTAATTGTGTGGCAAATTTACAATTTTTAATTGTAAGTGTAAGGCCTAAATTTAGATTGATTAAAAATGTATCTTTGATTGAAACCAACTAAATATCTATGAATTCTTCCATTATTAAAGTCGGACTCGCACAAATAGCTCCAATTTGGTTAAACAAAGAGAAAACTATTGAAAAAGTAGCTTCTTATATAGACAAAGCAGGTGATGAAAATTGTGATCTCGTTACCTTTGGAGAAGCACTAATTCCTGGCTACCCTTTTTGGATTGAATTAACCGATGGAGCCAAATTCAATTCGCAGTTACAAAAGGAATTGCACGCTCATTATTTGCAACAGGCAGTTCAGATTGAAAAAGGAGATTTGGATTTGATTCAGAAAGCATGCTCAAGAAATAACTGTGCTGCAATTGTTGGAACTATTGAATTAGGAGCCAACAGAGGGAATCATAGTATATATTGTTCGCTAGTTTATATCGACAAAGAAGGAAACATTCAAAATGTGCATAGAAAGTTAATGCCGACTTATGAAGAACGCTTATCGTGGTCGCCTGGCGACGGACATGGTTTGAGAGTTCAGCCATTAGGACCATTTACAGTTGGAGCATTGAATTGTTGGGAAAACTGGATGCCTTTATCGAGGACAGCTTTGTATGGAATGGGAGAAGATTTACATGTGGCTGTTTGGCCTGGTGGACTTCATAATACTTATGATTTAACGAAGTTTATTGCGAAAGAATCCCGTTCATTTGTTATTTCAGTTTCCGGTTTGTTCAGAAAACAGGATGTTACTGACTTTGTTCCGCATTCGGCCTTGATTGAAAGCAAGACCAAAGAAATTCACGCCAACGGAGGTTCTTGTTTAGTCGGACCAGATGGAGAATTTATAATTGAACCCGTGATTGACAAAGAAGTTTTGCTAACTGCAGTAATTGACCACACAAAAGTCCTTGAAGAACGACAGAATTTTGATCCGACCGGACATTATTCACGACCGGATGTGACTCAACTTATAGTCAACCGAGAACGGCAAAATATAATAAAAGTAAAGGACTGATGCTTAAACTAAAATTGCTATTTAGATATTTTTTAAAACGATCTCCCCTGTTAATCCTTGCCTCATATTTTGTTGCAATGCAGATAAAGGCTTTTGGATTCAGTTTCATGGCTGCCGGATATGTAATTAAGTTATTTGTGCTACTTCTAATATTCGGAATAGAGTGGTTGTATGACATGAAGCGAGAAAAGTTTTATTTCTACTACAATCAAGGAATAACAATACGAAACCTATATAGTTTTACCATACTCGTCGACTTTTTACTATTCATTCTAATTATAAAACTGCTATGGATATTTTAGAAATTGACGGAGTCTATCTCAAGTTTGGTTATGAAGAAGTTTTGAATAGTATTTATTTGAAATGTGAAACTGGTAAAATCACCGGAGTATTGGGAAGCAATGGATGTGGAAAATCGTGTTTGTTAAAAATAATTTTTGGCTCACTGCTTCCACAAACCAAATCCTTGCGAGTAAATTCAAAAACTATTTTAAAACCTTACCTAAGAACTGGTGAAGTCAAATATTTACCACAATTCCATTTCATTCCAGGCAGTGTTTCTGTGAAGAAGGCTTTTAAGTTATTTGGAATCAACTTTGAGGAATTCATAACTCATTTTCCTTCTTTGGAAGAAATTAAATCCACAAGATTTAAATACTTGTCGGGTGGTGAAAAAAGAATCATCGAAACCTATTTGATTCTTAAATCTCAGAGCAAATTTGTCTTATTGGATGAACCGTTCTCTCATATTGCTCCAATTTATATCAACACTATCATTGAATTAATTCAGGAAGAGAAACACGAAAAAGGAATTATTATCACAGACCACATGTATAAATATGTGACCGAAATATCAGACGACCTTTATCTGTTAAAAGACGGTTGGAATAAAAAGGTTAAAAACTTAAGTGAACTTGAGTTTTATAAGTACGCCAGACTTTAATACTCAAAAGTTCCGTACTCACTTTGAATCGTCAGCTTCTTCTCTTCAGAAGCTTCTACTCTACCAATAATCTGAGCATCTACATTAAAACTTTTTGAAATAGCGATGATATCGTCAGCGACTTCCGGAGTTACGTACAACTCCATACGGTGACCGCAGTTGAATACCTGGTACATCTCTTTCCAGTCTGTTTTACTTTGCTCCTGAATTAGTTTGAAAAGCGGTGGAATCTCGAACATATTGTCTTTGATAATATGATTTTGATCCACAAAATGAAGAATTTTTGTCTGAGCTCCTCCACTACAGTGCACCATTCCATTAATTTCTTCGGAAGAATACTTTTCTAAAACCTTTTTAATAATAGGAGCATAGGTTCTGGTTGGTGACAACACTAATTTCCCTGCGTCGATGGGTGAGTTTTCAACATCATCAGTCAGTTTAGTTTTCCCTGAGTAGACCAATGCGTTTGGAACCTCAGCATCAAAACTTTCAGGATATTTTTCAGCAAGGTATTTTGAGAAGACATCGTGACGCGCTGAAGTCAATCCGTTCGACCCCATTCCACCATTGTATTCAGTTTCGTAAGCCGCTTGTCCGAAAGAAGCCAAACCTACAATCACATTTCCAGGTTTGATATTTGCATTATCGATCACATCAGAACGTTTCATACGAGCAGTAACGGTAGAATCAACAATGATTGTTCTTACCAAATCACCAACATCAGCAGTTTCACCTCCAGTAGAATGAATTTTCACTCCAAATCCTTCGAGTTCATTAAGTAATTCTTCAGTTCCGTTAATAATTTCAGAAATTACTGCACCTGGAATTTTATTCTTGTTTCTACCTATAGTCGATGACAACATGATATTGTCGGTTGCACCAACACATAGCAAGTCATCGATATTCATAATTAGCGCGTCCTGAGCGATTCCTTTCCAAACAGTAAGATCTCCCGTTTCTTTCCAGTACATATAGGCTAAAGACGACTTAGTTCCTGCACCATCGGCATGCATGATTAAACAGTAATCTTCGTCGTTTGTCAAATAATCAGGAACAATTTTACAGAAGGCTTTTGGGAATAAACCTTTATCTACATTTTTGATAGCATTGTGCACATCTTCCTTTGATGCCGACACTCCTCTTTGACTGTAACGCTTGCTAATTTCTGAACTCATGAGTAGTAAATTGTGTTGTTGTGCAAAAGTAGTTTTTCTTTTTAATTCATGAAATTAAAAAGCCCTGAATGTAATCATTCAGGGCTTTAATTATCATCTCGTAAACATCAGTTCTCTGTATTTGGTAAGTGGCCAAAGCTCATCGTCTATCATAAGCTCCAGTTTATCGCAGTGGTATCTAATTTCAGATAAGAAAGGCCTTACTTTATTACAATAAGATTCAGCCCTTTTAGTAGCATCTTTGATCGTGTTTGCTTTTTTACGAGCCTCAATCATGAGCTCTACTTTTCCATGAATACCCTCAATATGCTCAGAAATTCTTTTAATCAAACTGATTTGTTGTTTTGCGTGGAATTTGAATTCTTCTCCGAATATTTCTTTTAGTCCGGATACATTTTCTATCAACGTATTTTGATACTTTACTGCTGTTGGAACAATATGATTTCTGGCTATATCTCCCAAAACTCTGGATTCAATCTGAATGCGTTTTACGTAAGACTCTGCATCAATTTCATATCTGGCCTGCATTTCAGTACGACTCAAAACCTGCATCTCTTCAAATAAAGCCAGTGATTGTTCTGATAAACGCACTTTTAAGGCCTCTGGAGTTGTGTTATTATTGCTCAACCCTCTCTTTTTCGCTTCTTTTTCCCATTTATCTTCGTAACTATTTCCTTCGAACAGAATGGACTTCGAGTCTTTTATATATTCTCTCAGAATATTAAAAATGGCTTCATCCTTCTTAAATCCTTTCTTATCAATTAGGACATCTGCCTCAGCTTTGAAATCTTTCAGTTGTTTCGCTATAATAGTATTCAAAACAGTCATGGGGTGGGCACAGTTTGCTGTAGCTCCTACTGCTCGGAATTCAAATTTATTTCCTGTAAATGCGAAAGGTGATGTTCTGTTCCTATCAGTATTATCCAGAAGAACATCAGGAATTTTTCCAATCACGTTTAATTTAAGATCTGTCTTCTCTTCAGGAGAAAGCTTTCCTTTCGTAACTCCTTCCAAATCTTCCAAAACCTTTGTCAATTGTTCACCAATAAAAATAGACATAATTGATGGTGGTGCCTCACTTGAACCTAGTCGTTCATCATTACCTGCAGAAGCCGTAGCTGATCGCAATAACTCTTCATATTCCTTTACTGCCTTTATTGTATTGATAAAGAACGTTAAAAACTGAAGGTTACTCATTGGGGTTTTCCCCGGTCCTAATAAATTAATTCCCGTATCTGTTGTCAAAGACCAGTTATTGTGCTTACCACTTCCATTTACTCCAGCAAATGGTTTTTCATGCAACAAGACTTTAAAATTATGTCTAGAGGCGATTTTTCCCATCACATCCATTAATAAGGAGTTATGGTCTACCGCTAAATTTGCTTCTTCATAAATAGGTGCAATTTCAAACTGATTTGGAGCCACCTCATTATGACGTGTTTTTATTGGTATACCCAAATACATACATTCACGTTCCAGTTCACGCATAAAATTCAATGCCCTATCCGGTATAGAACCGAAATAGTGATCGTCTAACTGCTGACCTTTCGCAGGAGAATGTCCTAATAAGGTCCTGCCCGTTAAAATTAGGTCGGGACGACTCTCAACTAGGGACTGGTCTATTAAAAAATATTCCTGCTCCCATCCTAAAGATGTATGTACCTTTTTCACATTCTTATCGAAGTACTTACAAATATCGGTTGCAGCATAATCAATTGCACTCAGGGCTCTTAATAACGGTGTCTTATGATCAAGAGCTTCACCAGTATAGGCCACAAAAATGGTAGGAATACATAAAGTGGTACCATATATAAAGGCAGGAGATGATGGATCCCATGCTGTATATCCACGAGCTTCAAAAGTATTCCTAATTCCACCATGAGGAAAACTTGATGCATCCGGTTCTTGCTGAACTAACTGATCCCCTCCGAATTTTTCAATGGCAAAACCATCTTCCATGGTCTGAAAAAAGGCATCATGCTTTTCGGCTGTAGCTCCAGTTAAAGGTTGAAACCAGTGGGTGTAATGAGTCACATTTTTCGACATAGCCCATTCTTTCATGGCTGCAGCTACCTGTCCAGCAATTTTACGATCAATCTTCTTTCCGTTTTCTACAGCATCTTTAACTCCGGCATATGCTTCCGAAGGAAGATATTGACGCATCGTCAAATCCTTGAATACATGTTTGCCAAAAATTTCTGAACGCTTTTCAATTTCCTTAATATCAACAGGTTGCCTTTTTTGAGATTCGGCAATTGCATTGAATCGAATAATACTCATATATAGGTTATTTTGTAGTACGAAGATACATTTAATTCAGATGAACTGAATAACAATATTACAAAATATTCTCGTTTTTTTGAAATATTTTCATTTAGACCCCCTAAAAAATAGGGGTTCAAATAAAATTAGGGTAAAATAGCACATTTACACCCCTAAAATTTTCGCATTTAGACTTTAAATTTTACATTTGCGACATTATTAGTTATATATTTTATTAAATAACCACTTTATGAGTAAATCAAAATTAGAGTACATTTGGTTAGATGGTCATCAACCAACTCAAAACATGAGAAGTAAAACTAAAATCGAAGATGATTTTAGTGGTAAATTAGAAGATTGTGATATTTGGTCATTCGATGGTTCTTCAACAGAGCAAGCTTCTGGTGGATCTTCTGATTGTTTGTTAAAACCTGTTGCTATTTATCCAGATCCAACAAGAAAGAATGGATGGTTAGTAATGTCGGAAGTTTTAAAAGCTGACGGAACACCACATGAGTCTAATGCAAGAGCTGCAATTGATGACAATGATAATGATTTCTGGTTCGGATTTGAGCAGGAATATTTCTTAATGGATACTGCTACTGATTTACCATTAGGGTTCCCACGTGGAGGATTCCCTGGACCACAAGGTAAATATTACTGTTCTGTTGGTGGACGTTACACTTGGGGTAGAGATTTTGTTGAAGAACATGCCGATCTTTGTATTGAAGCCGGATTAAACTTCGAAGGAATCAATCAAGAAGTTGCTCCAGGACAATGGGAATTCCAAATTTTCGCTAAAGGTGCTAAAACTGCTGGTGATGAAATCTGGATTGCTAGATATTTACTAGACAGATTGACTGAAAAATATGGTTACTATATTGAGTACCACCCAAAACCAGTAAAAGGAGACTGGAACGGATCTGGTATGCACGCGAACTTCTCTAATACTACTTTAAGAACTTGTGGTTCTAAAGAAATTTATGAGAAAATCTGTGAAGCTTTCAGACCTGTTGCTGATGAACATATGGCAGTATATGGAGCATTTAATGATGAGCGTTTGACTGGTTTGCACGAAACTGCACACCACTCTGATTTCAGCTATGGAGTATCTGACCGCGGAGCTTCTATCCGAATTCCAATTATCACTGTTGAAAAAGGATGGAAAGGATGGTTAGAAGACAGAAGACCTGCTTCTAATGGAGATCCATACAAAATTGCTGGAAGAATTATTGAAACTGTTAAGTCTGCTAAGTTATAGTCGACAATTCAATATAATTTAAATGAAAAAAAACACCGCAATGCGGTGTTTTTTTTATGTATAAGGAAATGCTATTGTTTACAACTTATAGATTCCCAGTCAAGCTGAGGATGACACACTTGGAGATCACAATTTAGTTTTAAGCGACGCCTCCTAAGAAAATGTCACAATCATAAAAGTGATATAAAATCCTAACAAAATGATTCCCTCTCTCCACCCAAGCTGCATGCGCTTTGGAACAAAAACCAATGGAAACACCATTAATGAAATGGCTAACATCCAGTAGATATCGCTTGTAATTAATGTATAATCCTGAACTGTTATTGGAGTAATCATGGATGTTATTCCTAAAACAGCCAAAATATTAAAAACATTGGAACCAATTAGGTTACCGATTGATATTGCTTTCTCTTTATTTAATATAGCAATAACTGAAGCAGCTAATTCAGGGATACTAGTCCCAACCGATACAATGGTAATTCCAATAATTCGTTCACTGATTTCAAATTGCTTTGCAATTCCAATAGCTCCGTCTATAATTAGCTCCGACCCACTCCAAAGAGCAACACCTCCAATTACCATATAAATTAAGTTCTTATATAAGGGCAATTCTTCATCATCTTCCGGCATTTCATCAACTACAGCAACTGTTTGATATCGCAATAAATAAATTAAGAATATAATCAGGAAAGAAAATAATATAATCCCTTCATATTGCTGTAATAAACCATCGAAGGCAATAAAACCATACAACATCAGTGTTGCAATCATCATTACAGGCCAGTCAATTTTATAAAAACTTTTCTCAACATAAATGGTTGACAAAAGAACAGTAATTCCAAGTACTAGTCCTAGGTTAGCGATATTAGAACCTACTACATTTCCAAGAGCAATATCCGCATGCCCGTCAAGAGCTGCATTGACACTCACAATAAGTTCGGGAGCTGAAGTGGCGAAAGATACAATGGTCATACCAATCACAATTTTTGGAATTTGTAATCGTAGTGAAAATCCAACCGAAGCCTTCAATAACCAGTTTCCTCCCAAAATCAAAAGCACAAGGCCTGCAAGAACAAATCCGAAATCCATTAAATTAATTTTTGTGCAAATATAGGGTAATTCAAATTTTAAGATTGAATTAAAATTATTGTAAATTTTTGTTAAATAACTATTTTTGTAGTTGTGCAACTATTTTTATAGTTTATATTTGGTTAAAAATGAACATTCTATGCAAAAACTAACAGCAAAAGAGGAAGAAATCATGCATGTTTTATGGGATCTTAAAAAGGCTTTCGTAAAAGAAGTCGTAGCTAAATTACCAAGTCCGAAACCTCACTATAATACAGTTTCAACAGTTATAAGAAAAATGGAGGATAAAGGATTTGTAGCCCATGAAGCTTTTGGCAACACATTCAGGTATTTCCCTGTTATTACAAAAGAACATTATCGAAAAACCTTTTTCTCGAACGCAGTGAATTCTTACTTCCAAAATTCTTATAAGAATGTTGTATCATTTTTTGCCCAAGAAGAAAAAATCAGTGCTGAAGAACTGAGGGAAATTATCAAACTAATTGAAAAGAAATAAACCATGGATTACTTATTAAAATCAAGTTTACTTGTCATTATCTTAGTTGGATTCTATTATTTCTTTTTAAGAAATGAAACCTTTTTCAAAAGTATCAGGACCTATTTCATAGTGGGATTATTTATAGCTACCCTCCTACCTTTAATTGAAATTCCAGTTTATATCGAAGCCGTTGCTCAAAAATTAGAAGGATATTATTTCACAGAGGGCTCTACTGACGTCGTTGCCGCAAAATCTTTCGACTGGATTAAATTATTGGTATCCGTTTATTTATTAGGAGTGGTCGTTCTGCTTTTGAAATTAGTACTCCAATTTGCATCTCTCTTCTTATTTCTCAGAAAAAATGATATTCAAAAAAATGGGTCTTATCGATTTGTAAAGACGAAACAAAACATCGCTCCTTTTTCTTTCTTTAATACGATAGTATACAATCCAGATCATTTTTCACAACAAGAATTAAACTTAATTGTTGAACATGAATTAGCACATGCCCGTCAATTACACTCAGTAGACACCATATTAACACAACTTTTAGTAATTCTTTTATGGTTCAATCCGTTCGCATGGTTATTAAAAAAAGCTGTACAACAGAACCTGGAATTTTTGGCAGATGCAGAGGTTCCGACAAATTCAAGAAATGAAAAACTATACAAACTAACCTTATTGAAAACCTGCACTAACAATTTGTGCACCGATATATCAAATAATTTTTACAACTCTATAATAAAAAACCGAATTATTATGTTACAGAAAAACCCATCTAGGAAAAGCAATCAATTAAAATACGCATTACTAATACCAGTTTTAGCTATTTTCCTATTCACTTTTAATACTAAAACTATCGCTCAGGAAAAAGAAGATAAAATTCATATTAACGTGGTTAAAGTTGAATTAACCGTAGACAAAAATACCACAGATGAAACATTAGACAGCGAAGTAAAAACATTCAATGATGAATTTGGAGTAAAACTTTCTTTTAAAGGCGTTAAAAGAAACTCTGACGGAGAAATTACCGGAATAAAAATAACGGCTAAGAGCAAGTCTGGAAGTACATCTTACGACACTTCAGGCGACGAACCTATTAAACCGATTCAAATCTCTTACGATTCAGATAATAATAATTTAAACATCAGTAGTCTTTCGAAAGTTCACAAAAGCCATTATTCCTACAAAGTAAAAGACAAAGGAGAGAATGTTATAATCATCAAAGAAGGTGGTGAAAACATGTCTTGGACCTCAAAAAAAGGGGAGGGTAAAAAAGTGATTATCGACGGAGATGAAGAACATGTATGGATCGAAAAAGATGGTGAAAAGAAAATCGTGATTCAGGAGGTAAAAAAAGGTGATGGTGAAAAGCATGAAATCATCGTTAAAGAAATGGGTGACCACGAAAACAACGTGGTTGTTGAGATTAAATCTGATGGAGGGAATGATGAAAATGTTTTCATCATCAAAAGTGATGGGGACGATGTAAAGCATGTTAAGAAAAAAGGAAACTTTGTTTACTTCACTGATTCAAACGAAAAGCCACTTTATATCATTGACGGAAAAGAATCGAACGAAAAGGCCATGAAAGATCTGAATCCTAACCAGATTAAATCCATGAACGTCTTAAAAGGAGAAAGTGCTGAAAAGAAATATGGTGACAAAGGAAAAAATGGCGTTATTGAAATAAAAACTAAAAAAGAGTAAATTGTATTTATACAATATTCAAAGCTTCATTGAAAAATGAAGCTTTTTTTTATTCAAAAGATGAAATCGCAAAAACATCATCAAAAAAGTGAAATTTTTCCCATTACTTTTACAAAAAATGCAAAATCAACCCTTTACTTGATTACACTATTTATAATTTATTTGTATTTTGAATTACAATTTATAAGCTATTTGTAGGATATTAAATTACGTATTTTATGTTTTTTGATTTTTAAAATTACACTTTATATGTAAAACAATTAATTTCTCTTAAAAAATTTTACAGGTTTTGGGCTTTTACATAATTTGATTTCAAATCATAAAAAATCATTGTTTAACCCTTTAAAATTAAAGCCCATGACTACTATATTTATTGTAATTATCAAAGTTATTATCACCTTATTCCAAATAATTTTTTAATAATTCTACACGACCCAAAACAGATCAAAGTAAGAGAAGAATCAAGGGGAAAATTAGAAAAAGAAAAGGAAGAAGATCCTACAGAAATTGTAGGATTTTATTTTTTACTACATTTGAAATATGAAGAAATCTATGTTTCAAATTTTAGCTAAAATCAACAAAATCCTTTTCCCTAGTTTCACAAAAAAAAGATTGGATATGGCCAATGCAAAAAAATGGCAATTAATAATTATTGGATGGCGTTATTTTGTCACTAAAAATAGTTTGTAAATTAACAAAAAGTGTTATATTTGCACCCGCAAAACGGCCTCGTAGCATAACTGAATAGTGCACTTGATTACGGCTCAAGAGGTTACAGGTTTGAATCCTGTCGAGGTCACTAAAAATGATAGTAAATCAGCCCGAACCCTTGTAAACTTATAGTTTACAAGGGTTTATTTTTATACCAATTTTGAATTATCTATACTTACTGACCTTACTATGTCAATAAATCAGTCGACATATATTTCTAAAAGCTATACAAACTCAATATTTACAAGGAATGCAGCTATAGGTCAAGAACACTAAAGAGCAAACTAAAAAGGGATTTCCATTCACTTGAGAGTCTTTTTTATATTTCTGTTCCTTTTAGTCTGTTTTTAATGTTATTTGAACTTCTTTAAATGTAGTTCATTTAATTCTTCCAATTTATAAACTTTTTGTTCAGGAAATATCTAACTTTACTCTAGCGGCCTGCAGGCTGTTTAAATCAAACAATTTTTTCATAACCAATAACACGCAAACTATGAAAAAAGATTATCCTTCTCATTTTTCCCTTCCTTCACCATGTGACCGACCTCACTTGATTGCAACTTTGAAAGAGCATTATCACTTAAGTTCCTGGCTATTAGAATTCTTTACAAATGAAGAACTAGAGCTTTCTTTATCGAATAAAATAGAACCAGATGACTATCTAATTTCTATTTATTTAACTCGTACTTTGAACTAAAATCTACAATTAATTTACAAACATCTATAACATGATATTTATCATGTTATTTGTTATGGATTCATTCTAAATTTGAGATATAATATTACTTAACCTGTTTTGGGTAATGTTTTTGATTTTTTTAGTTAGTAGTAAAAAAAAGAGTGCATTTAAAAAAATGCACTCTTTTTTCTTGTTAACATCTCATAAAGGGATGTAAAGATTTTTTTCAACTATAAACTTACCACTGAGTTCGTTTCAGCACCTAATCCACTATTCACATATTGATCAGCTGCGTCATCATTTACCCACGTTTGTCCGTTGATTAAATATTTGAATTGAAACTCTTTCTCAACTGGTAAATCCAGTGTTACTTTAAAGTTTCCATTTTTAAATTTTTTCATTAAAACTGGTTCAGCAGTATTCCAATTATTAAATTCCCCTAGAAGGTCAACGCGCTCTGCACCATCAGCCATTCCCTTTCCAACTGTAAAAGTCACTTTACAAACTGGTTTACTCTTTAAAAATTTTTTACTAATACTCATAATTACATATTTTTTACATTTCAAATGTAAGACACTATATCCGTTCATTTTACAACTCAGTTTTCCAATTACTATGTCATATTAACTCAAAATAACAATTTAAGACTATCCATGTTAAATAAAGACAGCTTGATGGTGTGAAATCGTTAAAATTATATAGAATAAATCATAAAAAAACCTCAAATAATCGAGGCTAATGTAATAATTATGAACATTTTACGTCTTAATATTAAAGAGTTATGTTATTTTCATTTTTTTTAATTCATAATGTTCTTTTGGTTTATAACTCTTTTATGAAAGTCAGATGGATTTCCGTCTGACTTTCTTATATGATTTCAGCTGATAAACCAAGTGAAAGTAATTTAGAACAACGCGGTTCCAAATCTTCATACTCTCCAGTTTTAACGGTGCACTTTCCTTTGTAATGAACTAAAATCGTACATTGTTCCGCTTGCTCCAGAGTATGTTCACAAACATCAATTAACGAATCAATTACAAAATCAAATGTATTGACATCATCATTAAACAATACGATTTCATATTGCTTTGTCAATTGTTCAACAACATCAAATTCTTCCTGTATCTTTCTTTCTGTACTCATTCTAAGAATCAATTTACAAATTATTTATATACCTGAGAGAAACCCAATTGTTTCGCTCAATAGTTCTATCCAATTTTAAACCATATTTTGAAACCGCTTTATCCATGATTGGAATATCTTCTTTATAGAATCCACTGAATAAAATGATCCCACCGTCATTCAAACATTCCATATAGGCTTCCATATCGTTTAGAAGAATATTTCTGTTAATGTTCGCTATGATTACATCATAAGTTCTCCCGTTCAATAGAGACGCATCACCTTCAAAGGAACTTATAAACTGACATCCATTTCTCTCCGCGTTTTCTACAGTATTTTCATAACACCAGTTATCAATATCAATAGCATCTATTGGTTGCGCACCTCTCATTTCAGCAAAAATTGCTAAAATTCCCGTTCCGCATCCCATATCTAAGGTCTTCTTCCCTTCCAGATTCATATCCAGCAACTGCTGAATCATCATATGAGTCGTTTCGTGATGACCCGTTCCAAAACTCATTTTTGGTTCAATCACGATATCAAATTCTAATCCAGGATTTTTATGAAATGGTGCCCTAATACTCACCTTACCATCGACTTCAATTTGCTCAAAGTTCTTCTCCCATTCACTGTTCCAGTTCACCTGCTCTATAACTTCCTCTTCGTAACTAATTTCAAATTCTCCAGAACTTAAAATTTGGATATCTTCAAGAATACTTTCATGCCAATCTTCCTTTTGAATATAGGCCTGAACACCTCCTTCAGTCTCAACAAAGCTTTCAAAATTCACTAAACCAAGTTGAGCGATTAAGATTTCGGTTCCAGGTTCTTTAGGGAGAACCTTAAAAGTATATCCAATATATTTATTCTCCATATTTCTTAAATCAGGATACAAAAATACGGTTTTCCTGCAATTGCAAAAAAACCGTATTCCAAATATTTCTTTAGTTGTTTAGAACGACTGAACTAAAGCTAAGAAGTCAGCTGAATTTAACGCAGCTCCTCCAATTAATCCACCGTCGACATCTTCTTTTCCGAAAATCTCTTTTGCATTTGCAGGCTTCACACTTCCACCGTAAAGAATAGAAACATTCTCAGCAACTTCTGCATTGTATTGCTCAGCAACAATCTTACGGATAAATGCGTGCATTTCCTGAGCTTGATCTGCTGAAGCGGTCTCTCCTGTTCCAATTGCCCACACTGGCTCGTATGCTAAAACAATTTTAGACCATTGATCAGCTCCTAAGTGGAACAATGCATTTTTAATCTGGCTTTCTACTACATTAAAGTGATTATCACTCTTTCTCTCTTCTAATAATTCTCCAAAACAGAAAATTACTTCTAATTCATTTTCTAATGCTGCATTTACCTTTTCTGCTAACAAAGCGTCAGTTTCTCCAAAATACTCTCTTCTTTCAGAGTGCCCTAAAATCACTGTTTTCAATCCTAATGAAGTTAACATCTCACCAGAAATCTCTCCAGTGTATGCTCCGCTTTTTGCCTGGTGCATGTTCTGAGCTGAAACTTCCACTGATGAATTCCCAGTAACTTTTACTACTTCGCTTAAATTCACAAACGTAGGAGATAAAATAACACGTGTATTGTCTAATTCTAAATTATTTACACCTTCTACAACTTCACTTGCTAATTGCACTGACTCCTGAATATTTTTATTCATTTTCCAGTTTCCTGCTACTATTTGTTTTCTCATTTTTATATGGTCTTTTGTATTCTTAATTAATGATTCAAATTTACGATATATTAGTCTTCTAACTTCAAGAAATTGAAGCAGAATGCGCAATCGTTTTCGGGCTCTAAAATACTAAATATTAGCTGAATGAAATTTTCGGATCCAAAATTCCATATACAATATCGACCATGATATTTATGATGATAAACATAAAAGCAATCACCAAAACGCTACCCATAATTACAGGCAAGTCCAAGGTGTTTAACGCATTTACGATTTCTTTGCCCAACCCATTCCAGTTGAAGATATATTCCACAAATACTGCACCAGCCAACATGGAAGCGAACCACCCTGACACTGCTGTCACAACCGGATTCAAAGCATTTTTTAAGGCATGTTTTTTTATAATCCTTGGCATGGTCAACCCTTTTGACTTTGCTGTTCTAATATAATCTTGATTCAATTCTTCCAACAAAGAGTTTCGCATCAACTGAATTACCACTGCCAAAGGTCGAATTCCCAAAACTATAGACGGCAATATCAAGTTTTTCCACTGAATATGCACTCCTTCACCGAAATCATCGACTTCATATAGACTTCCGGTCATGGATAGACCTGTTACTTCATGCAAAACAAATCCGAAAAACCAGGCAAATAATATCGCGGAGAAAAAAGAAGGCACACTCATTCCAATAGTACTTAGCACTGCAATTCCTTTATCTAAAGCCGAATCTTTCTTTAAGGCCGAAACTACCCCTAAGAAAATTCCAATTACAATGGCTAATGTTATAGATGATAACGCAAGTATGGCCGTATTTGGAAGTGTCTCTCCTATGACTTCACTAACATTCTTATCTGTTTTCTGAAATGATTTTCTGAGGTATGGCGTTTTTAAAACAATATCGAACGACTTCCCATCAATCAATGAAACATACGAATATTTATCCGAGTTTAAATTGGTGTAATTTTCTTCTTCTTTACTGTGGAAAGAAATGGCCGACAAATCATTTAAATAGTACAGATATTGGGTCCCAATTGACTTATCGAAACCGTACTTTTTTCGAATATTCTCAAGTTGCTCACTGTCTTCACGTTGATCCAACATCATACGTGCAGGATCTCCCGGAAGCACATTAAATAAAAAGAATATCACAGTCACAACACCAAAAAGTGTCAATATTCCATAGAAAATTTTATTTAAAAAGTACTGAAACAAGTGAGATAGTTTGAGACAAATATAACCGAAACTATTAAAATTACTACTTTTGCAGCATCCTTTATTTATAGAGATGAACAGACAAGAACTAATTGCTCAGATCAGAGAAAAAAAATCGTTTTTATGTGTTGGATTAGATGTTGATTTAACTAAGATTCCTGCCCATATACTAACTGAAAAAGATCCAATTTTTGAATTCAACAAACAAATCATCGATGCCACACACGAGTTTGCTGTTGCTTATAAACCGAATACTGCTTTTTATGAAGCATACGGAATAAAAGGTTGGCAGTCACTTCAGAAAACCATCGACTATTTGAATGAAAATTATCCAGAAGTTTTTACCATAGCTGATGCAAAGCGCGGTGATATTGGAAATACTTCAACAATGTACGCAAAAGCCTTTTTTGAGGATATGAATTTTGATTCTGTAACCGTAGCTCCTTATATGGGAAGTGATTCTGTTGAGCCTTTCTTGAGCTTTGAAAATAAAACAACCATTTTACTTGCCTTGACATCGAATAAAGGAGGACTTGATTTCCAAGGATTAAAGGCCGGAGATGCTCCATTATATCAGAAAGTTTTGGAAACTGCTAAAACCTGGAAGAACTCTGAGAATTTAATGTTTGTAGTTGGCGCGACCAAAGCTGAGTATTTCGAAGAAATCAGAAAGATTGTCCCTAACCATTTCTTATTGGTTCCAGGTGTTGGAGCTCAAGGTGGAAATTTGAAAGATGTGTGCAAATATGGACTCACTGACAATTGTGGTCTTTTAATAAACTCCAGTCGTGGAATCATCTATGCTGGAAATGACAAAAACTTCGCTGCAGCAGCAAGGATTGAAGCCAAAAAATTACAAGCCGAAATGGCTCAATTATTAAGGTAATATGAAAACTGTAACGGATCAAATCGGAAGAGAAATCACCTTTAAAAATCCTCCTAAACGCATTGTTTCTTTAGTTCCCAGTCAGACTGAATTACTATTCGACCTGGCATTGGAAAATGAAATTGTAGGAATCACAAAATTTTGCGTGCATCCGTATCACTTTAAATCGACGAAAAAAATTGTCGGGGGCACAAAAAAAGTGCACTTCGATAAAATAAAAGAGCTCAACCCAGATTTCATTCTGTGCAATAAAGAGGAGAATTCATACGAGTTTTTGATGGAACTGGAAGGGATTGCACCAACGTACTTTTCAGATGTGCAAACTATGGAAGACTCACTAAGTCTGATTAAAGATCTAGGTCTTATTTGCAATAGAAGAACGGAAAGTACGAACCTCATCAATAAAATCAATTTCAGGCTAAACGATTTTAACAGCTTTATGGCCGACAAACCAGAACGTAAAGTAGCCTATTTCATCTGGGCGAAACCATGGATGGTAGCTGGGAGCGAAACTTTTATAAATGAACTGTTGAAACTAAATAAATTCAACAATATTTACGGTCATATGAGTCGTTACCCTAAAGTTGAAATCAATCGCATACGACATGAAGGTGACCCTGATGTGATTTTGCTGTCGTCTGAGCCTTTCCCTTTTAAAGATGAGCACGCCATTGAAATTGGAAAATACACGAACAGAACCTCAACTGTATTTGCTGACGGAGAAATGTTCAGTTGGTTTGGCTCGAGAATGTTGTTAGCCTTTGACTATTTCAAACAATTGCAAATACGACTGGAAAGTCATTTCTAATTTACTTTCTAAACGAATCCGTTTTCTTATCATAACCATAAGGACAGTGTTTACATCCGCTTTTACAGCAGTACCCGCGTTTTAAATGGTATTGTTCGGTAAACACACGAAAACCTTGTTCGTTGGTGTAATAATCCCCTTCTTCTAAAGGTATAGGTCGTTTGAAATCCATGGGGCAAAAATAGGAAAAGCGTTTAATTATCCTATGCTTCATTTATTTCATTTATCATATTGACAATTTAATACCTCATAACTCTTTTCGAGCTGCTATTGTATCGGGATGTTGGTTGGAACGACTTCTAAAACCCTTTGTAAATACAAATAAAAACCCCCGAATAAATCCGGGGGCCATGGGTTGATTTAAATAAAATCATCTATTTCGTTTCAGGTTTTTGTATTGGATACAACTCCATGATTTCCTCAACAAATTGCCTGATCTTAGCTTCTTTCTTTTCAACACTCTTGTAGTTATTCAAAGCTCCAGAGCCGATTCCCTGCCAAGCTAACTGTTTTTTCTCAGCGTCGATAAAATCGATAAACAAGGTTCCTTCAGTGTATTGATCTACACGAACTCCTGAATTTGGTCCATAATAATACGGATACCAACCATAACCATACATAAAGTTATCATTATACACGTTAACTTTCTGACGAGATTTTGCGAAAATACTTACTAAAATATCCGGATTCTCAGATTTCGTGTATCCTCTTGCTATCAATTCAGCTTCAATACCCTTCAAAATTCTGCGTTTATCTAAATCAGAAATTTCAACTTTATCAATTCCCTTTTTGTAAAAAGCAAATGTTTTGTATTGGGTAAAATCAGTTGCAGTATCATAATCTGTAGCTACTTTAATTGAACTACATGCACTGAACAGAAATATTCCTAGAATTGGCAACAGTAATTTTAGGGTTTTCATTGAATTAATTTTTAATGGTTAAACATGTTTTTCATGAGAGCATCATCAACACTATTCGGTAACGTTACTCTTAGTTTTGGTTCCGCTTCCATTGCTCTTTTAATAGCGAAAGTTGCACCTTCATTTCGAGCCCAGTTTCTTCTGGAAATTCCGTTATTCACATCCCAGAAAAGCATACTTTTTAATCGCTGCTCTGCTTCTATAGAACCATCAAGAACCATACCAAATCCCCCGTTTATAACTTCCCCCCATCCGACTCCACCACCATTATGGATTGATACCCAGGTTGCTCCTCGGAAACTATCTCCAATCACGTTCTGAATAGCCATGTCTGCCGTAAAGCGAGAACCATCATAAATATTTGAAGTTTCACGGAATGGCGAATCCGTTCCAGAAACATCGTGGTGATCTCTTCCTAATACTATCGGAGCACTCAATCGACCCGATTTAATAGCATCATTAAATGCCGATGCAATCTGCATTCTTCCATCGGCATCAGCGTATAAAATACGCGCCTGAGAACCTACAACTAACTTGTTTTCCTGAGCTCCTTTGATCCATTTAATATTATCAGCCATTTGTTGCTGAATCTCTTCTGGCGACTCCTTACGTAATTTTTCAAGTACCTCACAAGCAATCTCATCTGTGATTGCTAAATCAATAGGCGTTCCACTTGTACAAACCCATCGGAATGGTCCAAAACCATAGTCGAAACACATTGGTCCCATAATATCTTGCACATATGAAGGATATCTGAAATCGATGCCGTTTTCTGCCATGATATCCGCTCCTGCTCTGCTCGCTTCTAATAAGAAGGCATTTCCGTAGTCGAAGAAATAAGTTCCGTGAGCAGTGTGCTTGTTGATTGCAGCCGTTTGACGACGTAAACTGTCCTGAACTTTTTCCTTGAACAACTCTGGGTTCGAAGCCATCATTTCATTTGCCTCTTCAAAACTCAGTGAAACCGGATAATAGCCTCCTGCCCAAGGGTTATGCAAAGAAGTCTGGTCTGAGCCTAAATCAATGTACAATTCTTGCTCATAAAAAGCTTCCCAAACATCTACTATATTTCCTAAGTATGCAATTGAAACGACCTCTTTCGCTTCTTTAGCTGCCTTAACTCGAGTAACTAATTCATCAATAGCTTCTATCTTTTCATCAATCCATCCCTGTGATAAACGAATTTCAGTAATCTTCGGATTTACTTCAGCACAAACCGTAACACATCCTGCAATATTTCCTGCTTTTGGTTGCGCTCCACTCATTCCACCTAAACCTGAAGTCACAAATAGCTTACCAGCTAAATCCTCTCCATTTTTAGCAATCTTTCTTCCTGCATTCAATACTGTAATTGTTGTTCCATGGACAATTCCTTGTGGACCAATGTACATATAACTTCCCGCCGTCATTTGTCCGTACTGAGTCACACCAAGCGCATTAAATTTCTCCCAGTCGTCTGGCTTGCTATAGTTAGGAATCATCATTCCGTTTGTCACCACTACTCTCGGTGCATTTTTATGTGAAGGGAATAATCCCATCGGGTGACCAGAATACATTACCAAAGTCTGCTCATCAGTCATTTCAGCCAAATATTTCATAGCTAATAAATACTGAGCCCAGTTTTGGAAAACCGCTCCGTTTCCACCATAAGTGATCAATTCATGTGGATGCTGTGCAACTGCGTAATCCAAGTTGTTTTGAATCATGAGCATAATGGCTTTTGCTTGCTCCGATTTTCCAGGGTATTCGCTTATAGGGCGTGCATACATTTTATAATCTGGACGGAAACGGTACATATAGATTCGACCGTAGGTCTCTAATTCTTCAGAAAATTCTTTTAAAAGTATCTCGTGATGCTTTGGTTCGAAATAACGCAAGGCATTTCTAAGCGCTAATTCCTTCTCAGCATTCGTTAAAATCTCCTTTCTTTTCGGAGCATGATTGATACTTGGTTCGTATGATTTTACTGCAGGCAATTCCTGTGGAATCCCTTTTAATATTTGGTCTTTAAAAGTCATAAAATTGGGTATTAAGTTAAACATAGTTAAAAAATATGGACTTGAGGTGGTCCAAAACATTGTAAAACTTCAAACTATGGATAGCGGATATCAACTCTGAATCGAGTTAAAGCAATACATCTTCTATATGTACATTGATAAATATCCAAATGGCTCTTTCTTGTGTGGCAAATATAGGTCAAAACACAAAATTTTTAGACTCAAAACTTAAAAACTCATCCAGAATCATTCAAATCTGTGAAATTTTAACTTTACATTGATTATATATATGATAACCAAACGTCCAAAACATTATAAATTTTATAAATTGCGACCGAAAACTAACGTGATTTTAACGAATGGAAAAAATAACTCCCTATTCCCCAAAAAATAAAGTTCGAATTGTGACTGCCGCTTCACTGTTTGATGGTCATGATGCCGCTATCAATATCATGCGACGCATCATTCAGGCTACTGGTGTGGAGGTGATTCATCTTGGACATGACCGCAGTGTTGAAGAAGTGGTGAATTGCGCTATTCAGGAAGATGCAAACGCAATTGCCATGACTTCATATCAGGGTGGACATAACGAATACTTTAAATATATGTTTGACCTCCTCAAAGAAAAAGGAGCTTCACATATTAAAATCTTCGGTGGTGGAGGCGGAGTAATTCTCCCTGAAGAAATAAAAGAATTAACAGATTACGGTATTTGCCGTATCTATTCCCCAGATGATGGCCGTCAGTTAGGTTTACAAGGAATGATTAATGACATGATTGAGCGTTGTGATTTCCCTACAGGAGAAAGTGTTGATTTTAAAATTTCAGACTTAAATCCTTCATCGAAAAAAGAACTGGCTAAAGCCATTTCCGCTTCAGAAAACTTCGCTGAAAAGCATACAGCATTTTTAACAGAAATAAGAGAAAAAGCTAAAAAAAGTGACATTCCTGTTCTTGGAATTACTGGTACTGGTGGTTCTGGAAAATCCTCTTCAGTGGATGAATTGGTTAGACGTTTTTTAATCGACTTCCCGGAGAAAAATATAGCTATTGTTTCTGTAGACCCTTCAAAAAGAAAAACGGGAGGTGCTTTATTAGGAGACAGAATCCGCATGAACTCTATCAAAAATGAAAGAGTGTATATGCGTTCTTTAGCTACGCGTCAGTCAAACTTAGCTTTATCAAAACATGTAAGTGATGCATTAGCGATTCTAAAAGTAGCGAACTTCGACTTAGTGATTTTAGAAACTTCTGGAATTGGTCAAAGTGATACTGAAATTTTGGATCACTCGGATGTTTCGTTGTATGTAATGACTCCAGAGTACGGAGCTGCTACACAGTTAGAGAAAATCGATATGATTGATTTCGCCGATGTCATTGCCTTAAACAAATTCGATAAACGAGGTGCTTTGGATGCTTTAAGAGATGTAAAAAAGCAATACCAGCGCAATCATAATTTATGGGATACGGATGTGAATGAAATGCCGGTGATTGGTTCTATCGCTTCGCAATTCAACGATCCCGGAACAAATGCCTTGTACAAATTATTGATTGACACTTTAAATAAGAAAACGAAAGCGAATTTTGAAAGCTCATTTGACGGTCCGACAGACCTAAGTGAAAAGCAATTCATCATTCCACCAAAGCGTTCCAGATACCTTTCTGAAATCACTGAAAACAACAGAAACTATTCAGAAAATAGTAAGTCTCAAAAGGAAATTGCGCAGAAATTATATGGAATTTTCAAAACCATAGAAACTGCTGGAGGAGATACACCTGAGTTGACAAAATCTGGAATCGAGGAAACTTCAATTTCTTCAGAAAAAAACAAAGAACTCGTAAACCTTTTAATAAAGGAATTCGACCGAGTGAAAATGGATATGAATCCTCACAACTGGAATATCATCTTGAATTGGGAAGCTAAAAAAGAAGCCTACAACAATGATGTATTCACTTTTAAGGTAAGAGGAAAAGAAATCAATATTCAGACAAAAAGTAAAACGCTTTCTCATTTAGACATTCCAAAAATTTCTCTTCCGAAATACGAAGCTTGGGGAGATGTTCTTTACTGGTGTTTAGAAGAAAATGTTCCGGGAGAATTCCCATATACAGCCGGATTGTTCCCCTTTAAAAGAACTGGTGAAGATCCAACCAGAATGTTTGCAGGTGAAGGTGGACCAGAACGTACCAACAGACGCTTCCACTACGTGAGTCTTGGAATGCCAGCAAAGCGTTTATCGACTGCATTCGACTCGGTGACCTTGTATGGTAATGATCCAGACCACAGACCTGATATCTATGGAAAAATTGGTAATGCGGGAGTTTCTATTTGTTGTTTAGATGATGCGAAGAAATTATACTCTGGATTTGAATTGACAAATCCAATGACCTCCGTTTCTATGACCATCAACGGTCCTGCTCCGATGTTGTTAGGATTTTTTATGAATGCCGCTATTGACCAGGAATGTGAGAAATATATTTTCAACAACGATTTAAAAGATGATGTACAGGCGAACATTGATACCATCTACAAAATCAAAGGAACGGAAAGACCAAAATACCAAGGTGAATTACCTGAAGGAAATGATGGCTTAGGACTCTTCTTATTAGGTGTAACCGGAGATCAGGTGTTACCTGCTGAAGTATATAACAGAATCAAATTTGAAACGATTGCAAAAGTGAGAGGAACCGTTCAGGCTGATATCTTAAAAGAAGATCAGGCGCAGAATACATGTATTTTCTCTACTGAATTTGCTCTGCGTTTGATGGGAGATGTTCAGGAATATTTCATACAGAATCAGATTAGAAACTTCTACTCAGTTTCAATTTCAGGATACCATATTGCTGAAGCCGGAGCAAATCCGATTTCTCAATTGGCATTTACTTTAGCAAATGGATTCACCTATGTTGAATACTACTTATCAAGGGGAATGGATATTAATAAGTTTGGACCAAACTTAAGTTTCTTCTTCTCAAACGGTATCGATCCGGAATATGCGGTAATCGGTCGTGTGGCTCGTAAAATTTGGGCAAAAGCATTGAAGGAAAAGTATGGCGCCGACGAAAGAGCACAAAAATTAAAATACCATATTCAAACTTCTGGACGTTCCTTACACGCCCAGGAAATTGACTTCAACGATATTAGAACAACACTTCAGGCATTGTATGCAATTTACGACAACTGTAACAGTCTTCATACAAATGCATATGACGAAGCGATTACTACACCGACTGAGGAAAGTGTTCGTAGAGCTATGGCAATTCAGTTGATTATTAACCGAGAATTAGGATTGACAAAGAATGAAAATCCAATTCAGGGAGCCTTTATTATTGAAGAATTAACGGATTTGGTTGAAGAAGCTGTATATCAGGAATTCGACAGAATTACAGATCGTGGTGGTGTACTTGGTGCTATGGAAACGATGTATCAAAGAAGCAAAATTCAGGAAGAGAGTTTGTACTATGAAACTTTAAAACACAATGGAGATTTACCAATTATTGGAGTAAATACCTTCTTGAGTTCAAAAGGATCTCCAACAATTTTACCTCAGGAGGTAATTCGAGCAACCGAAGAAGAAAAACAATATCAGATTCAGGTTATTGAAAATCTTCATAAAGGGAATGAAGCGGATGTTCAAATGCAAATAACTGCACTAAAAGAAAAAGCTGTTAAAAATGAAAACATCTTTGAGCAATTGATGGATGCATGTAAAGTATGTTCGTTAGGACAAATTACTGATGCGCTGTTCGAAGTTGGTGGACAATATCGAAGAAATATGTAAAAGTCAGGCTTTATTATAAGAACGACTCAATTTTTGAAATTGTAGCAGTTCTTTTTTTAAAAGCACAACAAATTCATGACCTGCAATTTTTGTTTCAATTAACAAGTTGCAGGTTTTTTTTATGCGTTCTTCAAAATTATATAAAGATTTATACTTGTTAGCTCTTTGATTTCCTGGAACCGATTCTAAGGCTGCAATTTGATTTGGAAGATTCATTGTATACATCACCAAAGCGTCGGCATGTTTATCAACTTTTTTCTCAGAAGTATACATTTCCAGCACAGATTTATTGTCTGATATATAATCAGCAATTTTTCTTGCCAGCTGAAAAAGTGAAATCGACTTCTTATACATCGTCAATTCAGCAAAACTTTTTGAAGTTGAATAACTCATATCAAATAATTATCAAATCAAATTTAAATCGCAAATCGCAACATCATCTTTAAAAATTAAAGCAAAAGTTCGAATTATATTTAATTTTTATTATTTTTCAGTAAAATTCATTAAAAATGAAATTAGACGAAATAAGTTGGAAAATTTTGAATACACTGCAAAGAAATGCACGTCAGACGAATACTCAAATTGCCAACCAAGTGGGGATTTCTTCGGCAGCCGTTGCAGAGCGCATTCGAAAAATGGAAGATGGTGGAATAATTAAAGGATATCATGCTCAGGTTTCCCATTTTGAAACCAATTATCAGCTAAAAGCAATCATTACTCTTAGAGCATTTATGGGTCGATTAAAAGCCTTTTTAGAAACAGTCAAAACTTTTGATGAAGTGATAAATTGCTATCGAATTACAGGAAACGAAAACATTTTTATGGAAGTGGTTTTAAAAGACCAGATTCATTTAGAGCATTTCATAGACCGACTCATTACTTATGGGGAAACAAAGACACATATAGTACTTTCAAACATCGTTGAAAACAATCCAATCATCAACAGAACTTCATAAAAAAACCGCCAATTGGCGGTTTTTAAAGAAGGGTTCTTACTTTTCATATGCATCTTCATGTACAAAGGCTACTGCCCTTCCCGATGGGTCATTCATATTTTTGAACGCGGCATCCCATTCCAACGCAATCTGCGTGCTGCAAGCGACAGATGCTTCCTGAGGCACACTTAAAGCCGCAGCATCTGATGGGAAGTGTTCAGAAAATATAGTTCTATAATAATATTCTTCTTTATTTGTCGGAGTCTGAATAGGGAATTTATACCTGGCATTTGCCAACATTTCATCTGAAACGGCAGCATCAACAACTTCCTTTAAAGTATCAATCCAGCTATACCCTACACCATCTGAGAATTGTTCTTTTTGCCTCCAGGCAACACTTTCTGGTAAATACTTCTCAAAAGCTTTTCGAACAACCCACTTCTCCATACGTTCTCCGTTAATCATTTTATCTTGTGGGTTGATGCGCATTGCCACATCCATAAATTCTTTATCCAAAAACGGTACACGTCCTTCAATTCCCCAGGCCGCCAAAGACTTGTTTGCTCTAAGGCAATCGTACATGTGCAATTTGCTCAATTTACGCACTGTTTCCTCATGAAATTCTTGAGCGTTTGGTGCTTTGTGAAAATACAAGTAACCTCCGAACAACTCATCTGCCCCCTCACCTGACAACACCATTTTAATTCCCATCGATTTGATAACACGCGCCATCAAATACATCGGTGTGGAGGCACGGATGGTTGTAATATCGTACGTTTCTAAATTATAGATAACGTCCTTTATAGCATCCAATCCTTCCTGGATTGTAAATTTAATTTCATGATGAACAGTCCCAATATGGTCCGCCACTTTCTGCGCTGCTTCGAGATCCGGCGAACCTTCCAGTCCAACTGAAAAAGAGTGCAACTGGGGCCACCAGGCTGCCTGTGTATCATCTGATTCCACACGCATTGCTGCATATTTTTTTGCTAGAGCTGATGTTACTGAAGAATCCAAACCTCCAGAAAGTAAAACTCCATAAGGTACATCCGACATCAATTGACGGTGCACTGCCGCTTCCAGAGCATCATGAATTTCATCAATGCTTGTTTGGTTTTCCTTTACAGCTTCATACTCCATCCAGTCACGATCGTACCATCGCTTCAATTCTCCATCTTCACTCGACAAATAATGCCCCGGAGGAAATAACTCAATCTTCGAACAAACACCTTCCAAAGCTTTCAATTCTGAACCTATATAAAAAGTTCCATACTGATCCCATCCCATATACAATGGTATAATTCCCATATGATCTCTCGCAACCAGGTAGCTATCCTTTTCAACATCGTATAAGGCAAATCCGAAGATTCCGTTCAAATCATCTAAAAAAGAAACTCCTTTTTCTTTGTATAAAGCAAGAATTACCTCACAATCTGATTCTGTCTGAAAATTGTAATTGCCTTCAAAAGGCTTTCTCAGTTCACGGTGATTGTAAATCTCACCATTGGCAGCTAAAACCAATTTTTTATCATCACTATACAAAGGTTGTTTTCCAGAAGCAGGGTCCACAATTGCTAAACGCTCATGTGCTAAAATTGCTTTCTCATCGGCATATATACCGCTCCAGTCCGGTCCTCTGTGACGAATTTTCTTAGACATTTCTAAAAGTTGCGGTCTTAAAACCTCACTTTTTTGTTTTAAATCAAATGCACATACGATTCCACACATGTTTTTCTTATTTTATTATTCGAAACAAAAATGAACACTTAAATACATTTTTAAAATCGAATACTGAATATCAGTTACAATTTGGAACTAAAAATAAGTTTATAGATACATTAAATAAGTAAGGACTATTGTAATTTCCAAATTTTATTTAAATTTTAAATAATTGTTTGCGTCCTTTTAAGTAAGTCTGCGTCTAACTTGTGATATTTAAAACTCCTTATTATGAAAAACACAAACTGTACCTGCGAATGTGAAGCGTGTAAAAAAGGGCAATGTAAAAACTGTACCTGTGAAAACTGTACTTGTTCAAATTGTAATTGTTAATAACAAACCCTTTCTGGTTCAGAAAGGGTTAACTTTGTATTATGAATACCTCTAAAATTCATTCGGCATATTCAGAAAAGCTGTTTCACTTTATTTTGAGCAAAGTCAAGGATGAGGCTATATCAAAAGATTTATTACAAGAGGTCTTTCTAAAGGTTCATTTAAAAATCTCTTCTTTAAAAGATGATGGAAAATTGAAATCCTGGTTGTTCAGTATTGCTAGCAATACGGTGAATGATTATTTCAGAAAAAACAAAAGAGGCATTCAAAAAACGGACATAGACGATTCTAATATTGAGGAGGGAGCTTCAAAAGAAATTCACTCCTTTAAAGACTGTCTCATTCCACATATAAAAAATCTACCACCACTCTATAAAGAAGCAGTTTATTTAACTGACATAAAAGGTATAAAACAAGCAGCTGTTGCTGCTCATTTAGGCATCAGTATTTCCGGGGCTAAATCCAGAATTCAAAGAGGACGCAAACTGATTCAGGAAGGATATATGGATTGTTGTAATTACAAACTGGATGAAAAAGGATATTTAGTTGGAGAACATAAAGATCAGACAGAATGCAAGGTTTGTAACTAAAACCTTTTAAATTTACCCTTTCAAAAATTATCAACATGTCGGAACTCGCCTTACAATCTGGAAGTTTATTTGGAGCCCTTGCCATTGTTCTTGGAGCTTTTGGAGCTCATGCTTTAAAGAAAATTTTAACGGACGAACAACTCAAAAGCTTCGAGACTGGTGTAAAGTATCAGATGTATCATGCGTTAGCACTGCTTCTCGTTGGCTGGAATCTAGATGAAACTACTTCTAATTACACTGCCATTGTTTGGTGTTTTATTGCAGGCGTCGTGCTTTTTTCTTTCAGCATATACCTACTTGTAATTTCCTCAGCTAAAGGAAAGAAACTAAAATTCCTGGGTCCAATTACGCCTATTGGAGGATTGTTATTACTTGCTGGCTGGTTGTTATTATTCGTCAACTTTTTCTAATTTCTATTAGATTTTAGCAATGTTTAGTCGGTTTTACAAAATTTTGTAGATTTAGCAAACATTCAAAAAACAACCATGAAACCCGTATTACTAAAATTATCATGCTTACTATTGGTAGGTCTTTTTTTTATTGGATGCAATCCAAAAGAAGGAACTCCACAAAAAAAAGAGAACTACGTTGAAAAACATTACGATAAAACAGAGACCTACATCACTATGCGTGATGGGGTAAAACTGTTCACGGTGATTTACTCTCCAAAAGACAAAAGTCAGGAATATCCAATCTTAATGCAACGAACACCTTATAGTGTGCGACCATATGGACCGGACAAATACAGATCCAATATTGGTCCGAATAAACATTTAATGAAAGAGGGAAATATTGTGGTTTATCAGGATGTTCGTGGAAGATGGATGAGTGAAGGGGTATACGACAATATGCGTGCTTATATTCCAAACAAAACAGATAATTCGCAGGTGGATGAAAGTTCAGACACTTATGATACCATCGACTGGTTGGTGAACAATGTAGAAAACAACAATGGCAACGTTGGTACCTGGGGAATATCATATCCAGGATTTTACAGTACCTATTCAGCAATTGATGCGCACCCCGCATTAAAGGCCGCATCACCACAGGCATGTATTGGTGATTTCTTCTTTGACGATTTCCACCATAACGGAGCTTATTTGTTGAGCTATTTTAGAGCAACTTCCTTGTTTGGAACGATGAAGGATACTCCGTCGGATACAGCCTGGTATTCGTTACCTGATTTAAAAACTCAAGATGGATATCAGTACTTTTTAGATGCTGGACCTTTGAGCAATTTAAATCACCACTTTGAGTATGAAAAGTTAGATGAAGGAACTGTTTCTAATGATGGCTTAACGGATGATGTATTTTGGAATGAGTTGAAAGAACATCCAAATTACGACGCGTTATGGCAAAGCAAAGGGATTATCCAACATTTAAAAGATGTAAAATCGCATGTTGCTACTATGATTGTAGGTGGAGAATATGATGCAGAGGATTTATACGGACCGCTGGAAACCTATAAAACTATTGAGAAATACAACAAAGACAATTACAATACCATCGTATTCGGACCCTGGAGCCACGGTCAATGGGCAAGATCTTCAGTTGACAATTCTGTAGGAAACTACAAATTCGGAGATTCGATTTCAATCAAATTCCAAAAAGAAGTAGAAACAACATTTTTTAACCATTTCCTAAAAGGAACAGGAGACCACAACACAGGATTGCCAGAAGCAATGGTATATGATTCAGGTAAAAAAGCCTGGAGTTCATATGATGCTTGGCCGCCTCAGGGAGCTGAAAAACTAGCATTATTCTTGTCAGAAGAACAAAAATTAACTGCTTCAAAAGAAGGTACTTCCGGAATCAAGTTTATCAGCGATGTAAAAAAGCCAGTCCCTTATTCAGAAGACATTAAAACGACGTTTACTCCGAGAAAATATATGACAGACGACCAACGTTTTGCAGCACGCAGAGGTGATGTATTGGTATTTGAAACAGAAATTATGGACGAAGATTTCACTATGGCTGGAGATATCTTGGCAAAACTAAAAGTCGCAACTACCGGAACGGCAGCCGACTGGATTGTTAAGGTCATTGATGTGCACCCGAATGAGATTGAAGAAAACAAAAACATGCAATCACATCAAAAAATGAGTAACTACCACTTAATGGTTCGCAGTGAAGTCATGCGCGGGCGATTCAGAAATAGTTTTGAGTATCCAGAACCTTTCACTCCAAATAAAAAGACGGCGGTAAATATTAAACTACAGGATGTCTATCATACGATTAAAAAAGGACATAAATTACAGATTCAGGTGCAAAGCACCTGGTTCCCTTTAATTGATTTGAACCCACAGACCTACGTTGATAATATTTTTAAAGCGACGGAAGAAGATTTCAAGACTCAAACACATACTGTATTTACTGATTCGAGCATTGAGTTTACAGTGTTGAACTAATTAAAAGGAAAGCCATGGAAATGGCTTTTCCGCTTTTAGTTGGCAACTTTAAATAATTTAAAATGAATCTTTTCTTATAAATTCGGTTCGGTTCAATCGTTCAAATTATCATTTAAATTCAGAAATACCGAAGTGATAATCAATCATGTTATAGAATAAAATTTTTAAGAACAACTGACGATAAAAAAAGTGGCAATACTTTAAAAAAGAAGAACCAACACTTGACAAATAATACCCTGTGTTGGTCCTTAACTAAAACTACTAACTAATGTTCAATTTTATAAACTAGGCATCGTATTAAATAACCTAGCTTGTGAATGACATGGACAAATGTATATGCAAAAAACCGTTCAAACAGTGACATAAATCACATTTACACGATTTTTTTATTCTTTTTTGCTGGTGTTCAAACTGTCATTTTGAGTGAAACGACGTGAAGTGTAAAAATCTAATCGATTCGCTCCTGTAAACCTTCGGCTTCCTCCGCTACAATCGGAATGACTACAATACTAATCCCAATCCAGTAAACGTTTCTGACCTTCTAGTTTTTGGATGTCGGTTATGTCCTGAGACATCTCAATAACTCCTCTATAATTCTTTTGATCATCTCTTACAGCGAAATATCTGATGTGTATTACTCGTCCCCTGTAATTAAACCAGAATTCGGCTACATCTTTGGTTCCTGCTCTGAATTCATCCACAATGCGAATCACCATATCCACACTCTTAGGTGGGTGACAGAATTTTACTTCACGACCAATAATTCCCTTGCTTCTTGGAAACACACGATCCTCTCCTCTGTTATAGAAAATTACTTTATCATTTTCATCAACAAAAGTAATGTCTACTGGCAAAAAGCGGAGTAATAGATTCACTTGATCCGGAGTCATATATCCTTCGTCGTAATGATGGGTATTTTCCAAAGAGAACGATTGTGTTCTATCTGAGAAATCCTGACTTGGATGCACGTATGCTTCTTTCTTCTTTTCAACAGCTGGATATGGCTCTGGCATTTCAATTAACATCCATCCTATTTCTTGGTCTCCTTCATAAAATTCTTTCCAGTCGTCTTCTGAAAGTAATTCTATGGAATTAGGAAATAAACGCAAGTCTTCAATAACTAATAAACGTTTAACACCTTCAATTAGAAAAGGAAGATTCTCAATAATCTTATCGAAATTATTTTCTTGATTGTACTTATCCAACAAACGAATTTGCGCTCTCAGATTATCGTGGAACGACCACATTCCCTGACTAGGACCTTCCCAACCATACTTTTCCAAATAAGGAAATAATTGATTCTCCTTACGGGTAAAACGTTTATCAATAGTTCTCAATTGATTGAAAATATTGTAGTATCTCTGAAAATCAGCTTTAACGTCTACTTCATACAATTCATGAAGCAATTCCTGAATGAGTTCACTTTCTCTGTAATAAACCTGAACAGGGTGATTTTTTGGCAGTTCTTCAACTGTTGGCATAAATGCATTCATAAGAAATATGTTTTGGGATTATTGTTTTTTATAGGTCTTCCAGTCCGCTTCGAACTGCTGTAACATTAGGAATAAATTTGAATAGGAAGTACAAGCATCTGCAGGCAATACAAAATTATTTGCATAAACTCTGATTTTCGCAGTTAACTCATCAACTTTTTTATCATTGATAACATCTTTAACATAATCTGTAATCAACTGCTCAACACTGTCACTGATTCCAATCATTTCTGGATGACCAAATCCATGTACAGATGCCACTTTTTGTGCTAAAGGTGAAATTTCATGAATCACTCTAACCAGCATTTCCTTACTGACTTTTTCTTCTGAAGCAATAGTAGCATTGACCGCTTCTATTTCTTCGATTACTACATTCATATCAACCTGCTGCATGGCACAGGCAGCTTCTAAACTCAGTCCACCACCACAACAAAAATCGATTTGATACTTACTAAATATTTTATCTGCCCCCAATCGTTTTGCAACGACTTCAGCTACTGTTGTTTGCTTATTTATAATCATTATAATTCATTTTGATCATGCAAATATACAAAAAAAGACTAATTAGTCTTAAATTATTTTTAATTAAAAAAAAGGCCCGCATCACTAGCCGACCTTCTCAAAATTTTTACTACTATTTTAGTATGACTGCTGTTTTCCCTTCCAGTTTAAAATTCAATTTTCCATTTTCAGCAAAGAATTTTGATTCACTAAGTAAATCGCTCATTTCATCAGTTTTTGAAGTTTTCAAACTAATATTCTGAGCAGTTTTACCCATATTGAATACGACAAAAATCTTTTCTCCTTCAAACGCTCTTGAATATCCTAATATATTATTAGCATCATCAATAATATCGAAAGAAACTGATCCGTGAATTAAAGTTGGATTTGCTTTTCTAATGGCAATTAATTCTTTATAGTAGTTAAACAATTCTTCATCAAATTTCACCTCATCAATAAAGTCGTATTGCTCAAATCCATTTCTATCTTCTGACTCAAATTCAAACTCCTTCCACAATAATGGTTTTCTGTCGTCTGGATCATCTCCTCCCCACATTCCCATTTCGTCACCTTGCCAAATCTGGGGTGATCCGATGTAAGTATATTGATGTACTAAAAACAACTTTACAGCTTCCCAGGCACCTGCATCCGGTTTGTTAAACTTGTATGTATCACGCGTCATATTCTTGTATGGGTTCTTGTTATAGAAAGAAGTCCCTAAACGAGGTGCATCGTGTGAAGATGACATGTTCATCATTGCTTTTTTAGAATACTCTGGGTATCCTTCAAAAACAGATTTCATTTGATTCACAAATTCACTTGGTGCATATCCTCCATTTGCGTTTGCAAAATATCTACGTGCTGGCTTGTACCATTGGTAGTGCATGACTGCATCAAAAATATCGCCTTGCATATAAGGTCTTGGGTCCATTAGTTTATCTGGCCATTCTTCCCACCAGATTTCACCGATTAAGTACATTTCCGGGTTTACAGAACGTACGAATGTTCGATACTCTCTCCAGAAGTCTAATCCGATTTGATCAGCGACATCCAAACGGTATCCGTCTAAACCTTTGGAAACATCTCCATTTCCAAGTGGGTCCATCCATTTCTTAGAAACATTAAAAATGTATTCTTTCACCTTAGGATGAATATTTCCTTCATATGGCAATCCATGACCAGGGCGATCGACTACATCAACTTTTTTCAACTCAGGCATTCCACTTACACCAGCCCAACCTGTATATGCAAATTCATTTTCTTCAGTTGCAGGATCATCCCAAGCATCGATTTCATAGAAATCGGCATAAGGAGAATTCTGTTGATTCTCTAAAATATCCTTCCAGAATATGTGATCAACTCCAGTATGATTCCATGAGTAATCCAATACAACTCGCATGTTTCTTTTGTGCGCTTCATCTATTACTTTTACAAATAACTTATCTGCTTCAGTCCATACCCAGGTGCTCGGGTCTAATGGATTTTCGGTCTTCATCAAAGCACTATCCCCTTCCGGATCTGGTCCGAAAGTCGGATCCACGTGCGCATAATCTGTAGCGTCAAACTTATGAAGCGATGGTGAGTAGTTCACCGGGTTAATGTATAAGGCAGTAATACCTAGATCCGCTAAATAATCAAGCTTCTCCAATAGCCCTTGCAAGTCGCCACCATAACGCCGCGATTGCACTGCAGTATAGAAATCTCCTTCATAGAAATCCTCTTCCCATGGATTCAACTTAAACCATTGACTGTCCCATTTACTTACCTCCCAATTTTCAGGGAATTGATATGGGTAAGAAGTGTTTACATCTTCCAAAGTCGGATCATTAGAAGTATCTCCATTTCTAAATCGTTCCACAAAAACCTGGTACCATACAGCCTCCTGAGACCACTCTGGAGCTTCTTCGAAGGCAAGTTTAGGTTCTTTCTTAACTTCTTCTTTGCAGGATGTTGCCACTATACCTGTCAGTACAATAGCTACCATTAATAACTTACGTGCCATTTATTTCTTTTTTATCACTATAAATTTACAATAACTTACTCAATAGGCACTATAACCACCTACACATCTGAATCTGTAATTCAAGAACAATTCCAATACCAAATATTTGGTACGAAACAATAAAAAAAGGCATTGAAAATTCAATGCCTCTATTTAATATGTTAATAAATTCTTACTCAGAAACTTCAAGATCTTTTAACTTAAGAACTCGACCTTGCTCTTTAATTTCTTCTACGAATTCAATGATTGTTTTATCTCTAAATTTACTTAGAATCTGGTCCTTAAATGGCTTCACAATAAAATGCACCGGACAAGGATGTGAAGAATCACATTCGTTCAACCCTAAGAAACATTCTTCCAGTTTATCTAATCCATCAATAGCTGCAATTACGTCGATAACTCTCTTTTTAGAATTACGCTTAGACAAATAAAAACCTCCTCTTGGCCCCTTCGTAGAAGAGATAACCTTTTCACGAACTAACTGCTGGAATAATTTTGCCAAAAAAGGGCTTGGAACATCTAAATTTTCAGCGATCTCCTTTACGTTAATCTTCTTAGATTCGCTGGATTCGGCTGCCAAATACAACACCGATAAAATAGCATACTTACTTGCTCTTGATAACATAGACTCACTTATTTACGGCAAATGTATAAAAAAAAGGAGTAAAGAGTATTAAATTTTCTCGAATTTCACAGTAAAATGTCGCATAATTGGTGCTTCTTCTTTTATAATGTAACCAGATTTTGCATCTTTTCTTGTATCATAAATATTTTTTAACGCTGCCGCAATAAAATCCATATGATTATCCGTGTAAGTTCTTCTTGGAATTGCCAGTCGCACTAGCTCTAGTTCCGGATACCTGTTTTCGCGAGTCTCTGGGTCCCTATCTGCCAAAACAGTTCCGATTTCTACTCCTCTTATTCCACCAACGATATACAACTCGATAGCCAATGCCTGAGCTCTATATTCATCTCTTGGTATGGTTGGAACAAATTTATTCGCATCTAAGAAAATCGCATGTCCTCCAAACGGTTGCTGTACAGGAACTCCATATTCCACCAGCCTTTTTCCAAGATATGCAACCTGTTCAACCCGACTCTCCAAATAATTCACTTCCGTAGCTTCGTCCAATCCTACAGCCAGTGCTCCCATATCACGACCATTCATTCCACCATAAGTGATAAATCCTTCGTACATGATATTAAAAACAGTCGCTTCCTTGAACACAGCTTCGCTATTCAGAGCAATAAATCCCCCCATATTCACCAAGCCATCTTTTTTAGCACTCATGGTCATACCTTCTCCAAAAGAGAAAAATTCCTTAACAATTTCTTTAATCGTTTTGTCCGCATAGCCCTCTTCTCTTTTTTTTATGAAATAAGCATTCTCAGCAAAACGGGCAGCATCGAAATACAATGGAATGTTGTACGACTTGCACAATGCTGATACAGCGCTTACATTTTCCATAGAGACAGGTTGTCCACCGGCACTATTACAAGTGATCGTTAGAACAACAAACGGAATTCTTTTATCAGGATTTGCTTTGAAAACATTTTCAAGCTTTTTCAAATCAATATTTCCCTTGAATGGATGGTAAATTGAGGTATCAAAAGCTTCATCTATAGTGCAATCGATGGCTTTTGCTTTTCTAAATTCTATATGACCTTTGGTAGTGTCGAAATGTGAATTTCCAGGCACTAGATCTCCATCTTTAATTAGAGTTGAGAACAAGACATTTTCTGCCGCTCGTCCCTGATGAGTAGGCAGGAAATACTCAAATCCTGTAATCTTTTTTACAGTTGCTTTTAACTTTTCAAAGGATGAAGATCCTGCATAACTTTCATCCCCGATCATCATTTCAGCCCACTGTTTATCGCTCATAGCTCCAGTACCTGAGTCGGTTAACAAATCGATAAACACTTTGTTAGAAGACAAATTAAAGAGGTTATAATCTGCGTCCTTAATCCAGTGTTTGCGTTGTTCTTGAGTCGAGCGCTTAATAGACTCAACCATTTTTATTTTATACGGTTCAGCATATGGTAATTCCATATCTAAAAAATTTTAAATTGTTAAAAAAAGAGATAATAAGTAAGGATTGACTATAGCTCAGGACTATAGCACTCAGGACGTTTTTTATTCATGTATATAAAACGAAATAAAATATATGTATTCGTGTCCTTCATTTTTAATTTTAAGAGTGGTGAATTTACAAATAATCAATACAAATCAAAATGATAAGTGTCAAAATTTCTGAAGCATAGCATTAATTTGAATGTTGAAAAATACTTCTGTCTTGAATATTAAAAATTTAACATCATTTTACAACCAAATTTTATCAAACAATCAGTAAAATCTAACATTTATAGTTATTTTTGCTGACTAAACTATTAACTAAAACTCCAAGAATGAATAAATTTCTGTCCTATCTCTATTCAACCAAGTTAATGGCTGTTTTATTTATCCTTTTTGCTGCTGCAATGGGAATCGCAACGTTTATTGAGAATGACTATGGAACCGAGACTGCGAAAGCATTGGTATATAATGCTAGGTGGTTCGAAGCAATAATGATTTTATTTGCTGTTAATTTTTTTGGAAATATATTTAAATACAGATTGTATCGTAAAGAAAAATGGGTGGTGCTCGCATTTCACCTTTCCTTTATTTTTATAATTGTTGGTGCCGGAATTACTCGCTATGTGAGCTACGAAGGAATTATGCCCATTAAAGAAGGTCAAGCTACCGACAAATTCTTATCAGAAACTAATTATATATCGGTTGTAATAAACGATGGAAATGTTCAAAAAACACCAATTTATGAGGAAGTTTTATTTTCTGCTTTAGGTAAAAATGACTTTTCAATAAATACTGAATTCAAGGGAACGGACATCGATATTGAATTGACAAACTATATTCCAAATGCTCAAGATGTTTTTGAAGAATCAGAGGATGGTATTGAATATTTAAAATTTGTCGAATCCGGAGGGTCAAGACACGACCATTACATTCAGAGGGGTACCACTGAAATTGTTCACGGAGTATCTGTAGGCTTTGATGCAGCCACCCGAAATACCATCGATATTAAAACCACTGAAAATGGATTAAGTATACAAACTGGTGTTGATGGTGATTTCTTTAGAATGGCTGATCAGTTTAAAGGCAGTATTTCGAAAGACTCCGTTCAGGACTTCTCAATCCTCGCTGTTCATAATATTGCAGGGCTGCAATTTGTAGTGCCTGGTTTGCCTGTAAAAGGTGCCTACAGAACCGTTAGAGGGGATAAAGACACCTCCCAAAATGCTCAATTAGAGTTTGACGTTACGGTAAATGGTCAGACTGAAAACATAAAGCTTAAGGGACAAAAATTTGCAATTCAACCTCCAACACAATTTTCAGTAGGTGGATATAACTTCAGAATGAATTATGGAGCATTGCAATTACAATTGCCATTTAGTGTGAAATTAAATGATTTCCAACTGGAGAAATACCCAGGTTCAGAAAGTGCCATGTCGTATGCAAGTGAAGTTACCGTAATAGATCCTTCAGAAACATTCGACTTTAGAATTTACATGAACCATATTTTAAATTATAAAGGTTATAAATTCTTCCAGTCGAGTTATAATATTACTCCGGAATATGAAGAGACACACCTCTCGGTTAATTACGATTTCTGGGGAACTACCATTACCTATTTAGGATACTTTTTATTGTATGCCGGACTTATGCTAATCTTATTCATGCCAAAAACGAGATTCGATTTCTTGAGAAAAAGCCTCGATAAAATGAGAAACAAAAAGGTCGTGTCAATTATAGCAGTATTGCTATTTGCAGGTGGTTCTTTTGCTCAGGAAGATCACAATCATAGGATCAAACCAATAAATGTAGATTCACTTTTACAACAAAATCCAATTAGCGCCATTCATGCTGAAGAATTTAGTAAGGTTGTTATTCAGGATGCTGGTGGTAGAATGAAGCCTGTACATACTTACGCTTCACAACTATTACGCAAGGTGAGTAAACAAGATACCTACCGCGATTTTTCGGCTACTCAGGTGTTTTTATCAATTCAGCAAAATCCACGATTATGGTTTCAGGTTCCTATTATTTATTTGGAAAGAGGAAATACAGAATTGAGAGATGTATTAGGTGTTCCGCATGAGGACAAATATGCGAAACTAGCAGATTTCTTCGATTCAAAAGGAAATTATAAAATTGCTGAAGCGCAGCAAAAAGCTCAGAAAAGCAGTATTAAAAGTAAATACGAAAAAGACATTATAAATGTAGACCGACGTGTAAATCTTTTATATTCTGCAATTACGGGAGATATTTTAAGAATCTTCCCTATTCCGAATGATGCCGAAAACACTTGGGTGTCTCACAACAAAGTTGCTCAATCTAATTTCCACGGACAAGATTCAGTATTTGTAAGACAAATATTACCAATCTATATGCAAACCTTGTTTGAAGCGCGTCAATCAAATGATTACACAACAGCCAATGATATTGTGGATGGCATCGTGAAATTTCAAAAGAAGTACGGAACTGAAGTTTATCCGAGTGACGACAAGATTGAATTAGAAATCGCATATAACAAGTACGATATTTTCAAAAAGTTGTTTAGTTATTATATGTACATCGGTACATTGATGTTTTTCTTTGTAATCATCAAAATTTTCAAAGAATCAAAGGCTATCAATTTCTTAATTAAAGCTAGTATTGCCATTATCCTGCTTTTGTTCATAACGCACACCGGAGGGTTGATAGCTCGTTGGATTGTGAGTGGACATGCTCCTTGGAGTAACGCCTATGAATCGATGATATATGTGGCATGGGCCACGATGTTCTTTGGGTTAGCATTCGGACGTAAATCATCTATGACTATTGCAGCAACGGCTTTCTTGACATCGTTCATTTTGATGGTGGCTCACTGGAACTGGATGGACCCTGAAATTGCGAACCTGCAACCAGTATTGAATTCGTATTGGCTTATGATTCATGTTGCGATTATTGTTGCTAGTTATGGACCATTTGCATTAAGTATGATTCTGGGATTAATTGCTTTAATTCTAATGATTCTTACGACTAAAAATAATAAGAAGCGTATAAAAGGAACCATCAAAGAGATTACAATTATTAATGAAATGGCAATGACTGTTGGATTGGTAATGCTGTCGATTGGAAACTTCTTAGGAGGACAATGGGCCAACGAAAGCTGGGGTCGCTACTGGGGATGGGATCCAAAAGAAACATGGGCTTTGATTAGTATCATGATTTACGCTTTTGTTTTACACGTGCGCTTGGTGCCTGGATTGAAGAGCAGATACACTTATAACATGTTATCCGTTGCCGCCTTTGCATCTATTTTAATGACATATTTTGGAGTGAATTTCTACTTATCCGGACTGCATTCTTATGCTAGTGGAGACCAGTCAATCACACCAACATTCGTATATTATACGGTAGCAATTTTTGCAGTGATAGCAACAGCAGCTTATTTCCAATTCAAAAAACATTACAAAAAATAAGTAATAAAGTAAGTAAAACTGTAACTTTGCACTCCTAAAAAAAGAACATGTACAATAAAATTATAAAGTTAGTATTGGCTGCAGGTGTTTTTGCCTATGCTGTTTATCAATTCGTTGAAGGAAACATTATGAACGGAATTTCCCTCGTTTTACTTGCTGGAATCTTCATTTTATTCTACTACAAAAACGAATTTATTTTATTAGCATTTTGGCAATTGAGAAAACAAAATTTCACAGGTGCCGCTAAATGGTTAGCATATATAAAAAACCCACACACGGCGTTGGTGCGAAAGCAGGAAGGTTACTATAACTTCTTGCAAGGAATTTTAGTTTCTCAGCAAAACATTACTAAAGCTGAAAAATACTTCAAAAAAGCCATTGAGTTAGGTTTGAATATGAAGCACGATTTAGCAATGGCAAAATTACAGTTAGGTGGTATTGCTATGACTAAAAGACGTAAGCGCGAAGCAACTCAGTTAATCAATGAAGCGAAGAAATTAGATACTCAAGGAGTATTAAAAGAGCAAATCACAATGATGAAACAACAATTAAAGAAGATCTAATTGTTAACTCTATAAAACAAAAAAGGCGCAATTTTCATTGCGCCTTTTTTTATATGTATATCTCATTTACTTCAGCTGAACCGGAGTCAAATCGTCTGCGTATTCAATTAAGAAAACAGCTCCGTTCTTTGTAGGTCCAAATACTTTTTTCTCAAAATCGTATTTCCCGAGCACTCGTTGTGAAACCCCATCTCCTAAGCCATTATCCAATGAACTTTTATTACTCGCGAGTCGGGCCAGAATATCATACGTCACATCAAATCCTTTCGTCGCAAACCGCCCTGGATATGCCTTGTTTTTTTTGTAATAAGCGTTGTAGAATGCATCAATTCCTGCGTTGTCATCTGTTTGCATAAACTCTGAAGTCGCGAATAAGAAATTGAGATGCGCTAAGAATCCATTGTCAACATTATTATAATTTCTTCCCTTATCAAAGGCAATTAATTTAATATCGAAACGCATGATACTTTTAATGGAATTTACGGCAGATGCCGTTATATCTACTTTGTCTGTTAACACAATTACCCAGTTACTCGCTGTGGAATCGATCTTTGTTTTAAAAATTTCACGGTCTATAAATCCATTTTCCGGTTTTATCACTTGAATTTTGGATTCCTCGATAGAATCAAACTTTTTAATTCTATTCACATTACGCCATAATTTACTTTGGGTTTCCGGCAATCCGTCGTTCACCACTAAAATATGCTCTCCGTTGTAATTATCTTCCAGATAAGACATCACGGCTTCTTCATGAACATCTTTATCCGGTGATACTTTAATCAGGTTCTTAGACTCCTTACCTTCTTGTTTTCTAGAATACAACGGAGCAATAACAGGAGCATCAATTCTATTGGCAACATAATATGCTTTTTCGTAAAACAACGGTCCGATTACTACATCTGTATCCGAAAAATCATATGTATTAACCAGCGATTGTAATTTAAAATCAGAGTTCTCTGTATCCAAATATTCAGCTCTCACTCTTACTCCTTTACTCCTTAATGAATCAATGGCAATCTCAGCCCCCAAATGAAAATCTGTCGCAATATTCAACAAGGAATTCGCCGTTTTAAAACTTTGTTCAAGTGTCGTATCATTGTACTTTTCAACCTCATATGGAAGCATAAAAACAACCTTCAAATCTTCACTCTCTTCAAAGCGTTCTTTAAACTTAAATACAGCATCATCCAAAATAATCTCTGGAGTTACTTCCTTCATTTTTAACACCATTCCTAATTTCAATCCCTCAATAAGCTCAGGATTCAGCGCCATCAAGCTTTCTTCAGAAACTTTATAACGTCGTGTTAAATTGTAAACGGTATCATCTTTTACCACTTCGTGTAAAATGAAATCCTCCTTTATTTTCTCTTCAGCTGTTTCAGACGCAGGTATTCTAATTTCCATGCCAATCTTTAATCCTTCTTTTAATTCAGGATTCGCTGCAATCAGCTCATCAATGGTCAATCCGTATGTTTTTGAAATACCGTATAAAGTTTCTTTTGGTTTCACTTCATACAACACCACTTCTACTTCAGTAACCACTTCATCTACTACTTCTTGTTTGCCATAGTTTAGATTAGGAACAATGATAACTGTATTTGGCTTTGGTTTTTTCGATACGCCCGGATTCAAACGCATTAAATCCTTACGCGACATATCGTAATCTTTTGCAATACTTTTCATTGTCTCCCCGTTCTGAACAGTATAAGAAACGAATTTCTTTTGCTGTCCAAAAGTGATAGCTACCATGAATAAAAAAGCACAAAGTAGATAGATTTTTCTCATATAATTATTGAAATTTAATAGCTTATTCCCATTCAATAGTTGCAGGTGGTTTTGAACTGATATCGTACACGACTCTGTTTACACCCTTCACATTATTAATAATCTTATTTGAAGTTTTTTGTAAAAACTCATAGGGTAAATTCACCCAGTCTGCCGTCATTCCATCAGTAGATTCTACAGCTCTTAAAACAACAGCTTTTTCATAAGTTCTTTCATCTCCCATCACTCCAACTGAATTTACAGGAAGCAACATTGCTCCCGCTTGCCAAACTCCGTCGTACAGTCCGTCTTCCTTCAATCCATTAACGAAAATATGGTCAACTTCTTGTAACATACGCACCTTATCAGCAGTAATATCTCCTAAGATACGAATTCCTAATCCTGGTCCAGGGAATGGGTGGCGCCCCAATAATTCTGCATCAATTCCCAAAGAAGCTCCTACTCTGCGCACCTCATCTTTAAATAACATCTTTAAAGGTTCAACGACTTTCAATTTCATAAAGTCAGGTAATCCTCCAACATTGTGATGTGATTTGATGGTTGCTGATGGTCCTCCTGTTGCAGAAACTGATTCAATTACATCAGGATAGATAGTCCCCTGACCTAACCACTTCACATCTTCTAACAAATGAGCTTCATCGTCGAATACTTCAATAAATACGCGACCAATAATTTTACGCTTCCCCTCTGGATCAGACTCTCCTTTTAAAGCATCCAAGAAACGTGCCGAAGCATCAACACCCTTTACGTTCAAGCCCATATGTTTGTATTGATCAAGAACATTTTCAAACTCATTCTTCCTCAATAAACCATTATTCACGAAGATGCAATATAAATTATCTCCTATGGCTTTACTCAGTAATACTGCGGCTACTGTTGAATCAACTCCTCCAGACAATCCTAAAACAACTTTATCGTTTCCAAGTTTTTCTTGTAAGCGAGACACCGTAGATTCCACAAATGAATCTGGCGTCCATGTCTGCTCGATCCCAGCAATATTTACCAGGAAATTTTTTAGAATAGTCAATCCATCTTTTGAATGGTATACCTCTGGGTGAAATTGAATCGCATAGGTAGTTTCATCAGTAAACTTATACGCAGCGTTCACTACATCATGAGTACTTCCAATAAGCTCCGCTCCTGCTGGCAATTCCAAAATGGTATCACTGTGACTCATCCAAACCTGACTTCCTTCAGAAACACCTTCAAAGAAAGGCTCATCTGATTGCACAAAAGAAAGATTTGCTCTACCGTATTCTCTTGTATTTGAAGCACCTACACTTCCTCCGAAATTTTGAGCCATATATTGCGCTCCAAAACACACTCCTAATAAGGGCAATTTACCTTTAATCTGAGATAAGTCTGGTTGAGGAGAATCTTCCGCTCTTACTGAAAACGGACTTCCTGAAAGAATAACTGCATTGTAATTTTCTACTTGATACGTTGAACTATTGTAAGGAAAAATCTCACAAAAAACATTCAATTCTCTTACGCGTCGGGCAATCAACTGAGTGTATTGCGATCCGAAATCTAAAATTAGGACTTTGTGTTGCATCCGCAAAAATAATATTATTATAAAGACATGAAATAAAAAGATGATTTTTTTACCTCAATTTTTCACGCCAAAAATACCTTAATTTGACGTTTTTACGACCGATTTCCAAAAATTAATTTTATCAAATCGTCGATATAAGACATTTATGATCAGCTTAAGACTTGCAACAATCGAAAAAAACATCAAAATCGATTTTAAATAACTTTTTAGACGTTTTAAGCGACTTTTTCAATTTATTTAAAATGTTAATAACTTCTAACTAAAGTTCATAAAATGCATTTTAACACCTCTTTTATTGGTTATATTTGTTTTGTTACACTAATTTATTTTAACAATGAGCGAAGAAAAAAACAAGCATAATTATTCTGCCGATAGTATTCAAGCCTTGGAAGGAATGGAGCACGTAAGAATGCGTCCATCCATGTATATTGGAGATGTTGGAACTAGAGGGTTACACCACTTAGTATATGAGGTTGTAGACAACTCTATTGATGAGGCGATGGCAGGACACTGTGACACTATTGATGTTACAATTAACGAAGATAATTCTGTTTCTGTTAGAGACAACGGTCGTGGAATTCCAGTTGGAATGCACAAAAAAGAAGGCGTTTCTGCATTAGAAGTTGTAATGACAAAAATTGGTGCCGGAGGTAAATTCGACAAGGACTCTTATAAAGTTTCAGGAGGATTACACGGTGTTGGGGTTTCCTGTGTGAATGCATTATCTGAACACTTAAGAGCTACTGTATTCAGAGAAGGAAAAATCTGGGAACAAGAATACGAGCGAGGAAAATCTTTATACCCAGTAAAAACTATAGGTGAAAGTGATGAAAACGGAACTGTTGTAACTTTTACTCCTGACAAATCAATTTTCTCCCAAACAACTGAATACAACTATGAAACTTTAGCTACAAGATTGCGTGAGTTATCATATTTAAATAAAGGATTGAATATTTCTTTAACAGATAAAAGAAATAAAGATGACGAAGGAAACTTCATCTATGAAAAATTCTTGAGTGAAATTGGATTGCCAGAATTCGTTTCTTATCTAGACGCTACTCGTGAGCAGTTGATTGGAGATATAATATCTATGGAAGGTGAAAAGAACGCAATCCCTGTGGAAGTTGCAATGGTGTACAATTCATCTTACACTGAAAATCTGCATTCTTACGTAAATAATATCAACACTCACGAAGGTGGTACACACCTATCTGGATTTAGGCGCGGATTGACTTCTACACTGAAAAAGTATGCGGAAAATTCAGGAATGTTGGATAAGTTGAAATTTGATATTGCAGGAGATGACTTTAGAGAAGGTTTGACTGCAATTGTTTCGGTTAAAGTAGCAGAACCTCAGTTTGAAGGACAAACAAAGACTAAATTAGGAAACCGTGATGTTACTTCAGCAGTTAGCCAAGCGGTATCTGAAATGCTTCAGAATTATTTAGAAGAAAATCCGAACGATGCAAAAATAATCGTTCAAAAAGTTATTCTTGCAGCTCAGGCAAGACATGCAGCTCGCAAAGCTCGTGAGATGGTGCAACGTAAGACCGTAATGTCGATTGGCGGACTTCCTGGAAAATTATCCGACTGTTCAGAAACTGATCCAGAAAAATGTGAAATCTTTTTAGTTGAGGGAGATTCCGCAGGTGGAACAGCTAAACAAGGTCGTGACCGTATGTTCCAGGCAATTTTACCGTTGAGAGGTAAAATTTTGAACGTTGAGAAAGCGATGCAACACAAAGTTTTTGAAAATGAAGAAATCAAAAACATGTTCACAGCTCTTGGCGTATCTATAGGAACAGAAGAAGACAGTAAAGCCCTAAACCTTTCAAAATTACGTTACCACAAGATCGTAATTATGTGTGATGCTGATGTCGATGGTTCACATATTGCAACATTAATTTTGACGTTCTTCTTCAGATACATGAAAGAACTCATTGAAAACGGACATATTTACATTGCTACTCCTCCTCTTTACTTGGTGAAAAAAGGTCAAAAAAGAGAATATGCATGGAATGATGACCAACGCGATTTAATCGCTCAAAAAATGGGTGGTGGAGCAAGTATCCAACGTTATAAGGGTCTTGGAGAGATGAACGCTGAGCAATTATGGGACACTACCATGAACCCTGAGTTCAGAACATTACGCCAGGTGACTATTGACAGCTTAACTGAGGCTGACAGAATCTTTTCTATGCTGATGGGAGATGAAGTTCCGCCACGAAGAGAATTCATTGAAAAAAACGCAGTTTACGCAAATATTGATGTGTAGACTTCATGATAATTCAAATAAAAAAGGCTGCGAATTGCAGCCTTTTTTATTTACTCTCAATTAGTTGATAATACTGCCTTGTTTTCGTAACTTCGCCGGAGTCAAAAAATAAATAAAACCGTTTCGTAAAATACTCATATAATTGAGACTAAACCGTCTTAAATATTGTATTTTTGATTCGTTAAATATTAAATAACAAGCTTTAAATATTATGAAAGTAACAGTTGTAGGTGCTGGTGCTGTTGGTGCAAGTTGCGCAGAGTACATAGCAATTAAAAACTTCGCATCGGAAGTAGTTTTAGTAGACATTAAGGAAGGTTTTGCTGAAGGTAAAGCAATGGACTTAATGCAATGTGCATCTTTGAACGGATTCGACACAAAAATTACTGGTGTAACTAATGATTATTCCCAAACTGCTGGTACTGATGTAGCAGTAATTACATCTGGTATTCCAAGAAAACCTGGAATGACTCGTGAAGAATTAATTGGAATTAATGCAGGTATTGTAAAAACAGTTTCTGAAAATTTAATCAAGTTTTCTCCAGAAGTAATCATCATCGTGGTTTCCAACCCAATGGATACAATGACTTACTTAACTCATAAAGCAACTGGATTGCCAAAGAACAGAATTATTGGTATGGGTGGTGCGTTAGACAGTGCTCGTTTCAAATTCAGATTAGCTGAAGCATTAGAATGTCCTTCTTCTGATATCAATGGAATGGTAATCGGTGGACATAGTGATGTTGGGATGGTTCCATTAATCGGACAAGCAACACGTAATTCTGTAGCCGTTTCTAATTTCATTTCTGAAGAAAGAATGGCTGAAGTTGTAGAAGCAACGAAAGTTGGAGGAGCTACTTTAACTAAATTATTAGGAACTAGTGCTTGGTATGCGCCAGGAGCTGCTGTTTCTGAATTAGTAAGAGCAATTGCTCAAGATTCTAAGAAAATGTTCCCATGTTCTGCTTTATTAGAAGGTGAATTTGGATTGAATGATTTATCAATCGGTGTTCCTTGTATCATTGGTAAAAATGGAATCGAAGAGATTGTTGAAATTCCATTAACTGAAGCTGAATTAGCAAAATTGCAAACAAGTGCAGAAGGTGTTAAGAAAACAAACGCACTTTTAGACTAAGTACTATTATAACATAATTTAAATCCCTCAGTACATTCGTTTTGAGGGATTTTTTTATTTTTTCCTATTTTAGTTTCAAATCAAACATCGATGCACAAACTAAAATATTTACTCGCCTTTATTATTCCGTTTACCGTTTATATTTCTTATACGCAAAACGGTTGGTGGACCTTTTTTCCACTTCTTTTTAGTTTTGTCTGCATTCCTCTAGTTGAACTTATTTTCAAACCAGACAGCAGCAATTTCAACGCTCTGGAGACTAAAAAAGCAAAGAAAGATAGTTTTTACGCCTTTTTACTGTTCCTGACTGTCCCTGTACAATTGTATTTCATGTATGAATTCTTTCAGGTGATTCGAGAACCTGTAACTACTTTTGAACTCGCTGGACGCATCACTTCTTTCGGTGTTTTATGCGGAATATTCGGAATAAACGTCGGACATGAACTCAGTCACAGGACTAACAATTTTGAACATTTTTTAGGTGAACTACTTTTGTTTATTTCTTTGGAATCACATTTTGGAATGTATCACAACAGCGGACACCACTATAATGTCGGAACTAAAAAAGATCCGGCGACTGCCCGACGCAACGAGCCCGTTTTCTTGTTCTGGTTTCGCTCTCATTTTGGAAGTTATGTGCAGGCCTGGCAGATCCAAACCCAAATCCTTCAGAAAAAAAATAAAAGATTCATTTCTTTTCAAAATAAAATGTTACTCCATACCATCAGTCAAATAGTACTGTTCTCTGCAATTTTATATATCTACGGACCAACAGTCCTGCTCTATTACGTTCTAGCTGCTCATGTTGGAATTCTGCTACTTGAAACCGTAAATTACATCGAGCATTATGGCCTTCAGCGAAAATTAAAAGAAAATGGCAAATTGGAACGTGTACTTCCTAAACATTCCTGGAATTCGAATCATGTAATTGGCAGAACACTGTTATTTGAATTATCAAGACACTCTGACCATCATTTTAAAGCGAGTAAACCCTATCAAATTTTGGAACATGTACCTAATAGTCCGCAAATGATTACTGGCTATCCCGGGATGATGCTTTTAGCACTTATACCCCCTCTGTGGTTCCATTTAATGCATAAAAGAATAGAAGCATTCGAACAACAAGAGTGAGCTGATTAAAGTATCGCTTTTGGTAAAACCTTTCTGGTCCAGGTTTTTATTCTTTTCCCTTTTGAAACTTTATCATCCGGATTAAATTCATGAGTAATACGCCAGGAATTTTGAGGCTGAAACTCAATTTCAAAGCCCTTCATTACACCTGAAGTGACCTCTTTTGATTTAAGAATCACAACACATTCTGTATTTAAATTTGCGGAACGCGGATCCAGGTTAAACGTTCCGATTACGGTGGTTTCATTATCAACTATCATGGATTTTGCATGCAATCCGAAAATTGGATATTTTTCCAATGTATGCTGAAGAGCTCCAGTCATTATGCGAATGCGCTCTGCGGCGTCTGGTCTGAATTCATAGATCTCTAGTCCTAAATCGAGTAATTCTTTACGATCCGACTGATAACTACTGAATGCTTCTACATTGTCTGTTGAAGCCAAGCTATTTGTTAGTATGCGAACTTTTACTCCACGATCTACAGCATCCTTAAACAATCCCTTTCCAAGATCGGTTGTAATAAAATATGGGGTTTGAATATCTATCGAAGTCTTAGCATTCTGAATCAGTTCAATTAAAGCATCTGTGGTAACTCCTCCCCCTTTTAACCCTTCATCACCTTCATTCTTCCCTGGTTCATCTGAAACGAACTGAATATCGTCTAACCAAACCAGTTTTCCTGAATTTGAGATTTCTCTAAAAGCAGCCGGGAGATTACTAATCCGTTCTCTTACCTGAGGCCAGAAATTTTCCGGATTACACGCATATTCATGTAAACGTTCAAACTTCGCCTCGTTTGATATATTATTCGGCTTAGGCTCAACCAATTCTTCAACATCTATGCATAATTCATGGTTCCAATACGTTTCAAAAGAATCAGATACATCCCCTGCGGTTTTCCCAAGTAGTAAAATATCGCGATCTCTAAAATTATATTCATGATCGTAATCAAAATACTCATCTGCAATATTTCTTCCTCCGGTTATTACTATCTTAGTATCAACAATAAAAGTTTTGTTATGCATTCGCTGATTGACACTTCTAAAATCTGTGGTAGCATTCTTAATTTTTTCAAAAATATTGGTCCCGAATTTTACATTGGGGTTATAAACTTTTACAGTAATATTTTCATGAGAGGCAAAGGTCAATAAATCCTGAGGGTCAGCATCAATCATTATGTCATCAACAATTATCCTCACTTTTATTCCACGATCCGCAGCGCGCACCAAGTAATCACAGGCAATCAACCCTATGTTATCTGTAGAAAAAATAAAATACTGAATATCGATGGTTTTCTCAGCGTATTCAGTGAGCCAAGCTCTCGCAACCATTGAACCTGCACCATCTTCCAAAACATAGACTCCAGTTTTTTCTCTCATTAATTCTGTAAGTTCTGCTGTCTCTTTTGAAAGCGAAGTTGAATTGTCTCTGTGAATACTTGCGCAAAAATCTTTTTCATCCGCAAGAGAAAGCTCTTTTTTATCCGAGCAAGAAACAACAATCAGGATTAAAAATAAGAGTACAATTTCAAGCTTTCTTCTTTGAAATTTTAGTTGAGCTAGTTTCATATTGACTAATGTACAAAAAATTGAGGTTGAGTAATTTTCTTTAGAAACAGCAAAAAAAAAGCGCCTTTTCTGAATGAAAAGGCGCTTTCTAATTTTTATCAGACTTAAGATAGTCCGCTTATTACTCCATCTTTATCAATGCTCATGTTTTCAGAAGCAGGCTTCCCTGGTAAACCAGGCATACGCATCATAGCTCCTAAAATAGGAATCACGAATCGCGCTCCAGCTGCAATTTCAATCTCACGAACATTCACAGAGAAATTCTCTGGACGCCCAATTAATTTATCGTTATCAGAGAAAGATTTCTGTGTTTTCGCCATACATACCGCAAAATCATTAAATCCTAATCGGTCAATTCTTCTTAGGTTGAGTTTCGCCTTTTTATCGAATGTTACATGTGTTGCTCCGTAAACTTCCTTTGCAATCGTTTCAATCTTTTCAACAATTGGTGATTTCCAGTCGTATAACGGCTTAAATTCTTTCGAAACATTCTCAACAACTTTAACAACCGCTCTCGCTAAATCCTGAGTTCCTTCACCTCCGAGTTCCCATCCTTTTGAAACTACGGCTTGTACCCCCATAGCCGCGCATGTTTCTTTTATAAAGCTGATTTCTTCATCAGTATCTGTCACAAAAGCATTTATTGCTACTACAGGTTCAATATTAAATTTACGTGTGTTTTCAATATGCTTTTCAAGATTACAAATACCCGCTTTAACATATTCTAAATTTGGAGTATTGTATTCATCTTTTTGCGCTCCACCATGATGTCTTAAAGCTCTCACAGTAGCAACAAGTACCACTGCCTTCGGACTCAATCCTGCCGATGCACATTTGATGTCTAAGAACTTTTCAGCTCCTAAATCAGCTCCAAATCCAGCTTCGGTAATCACATAATCAGATAATGAAAGTCCCATTTTTGTTGCAATAATCGTATTTGTCCCTTGTGCAATATTTGCAAATGGCCCACCGTGGATAATCGCAGGATTTTCTTCTAAAGTCTGAACTAAATTAGGCTTAATGGCATCTTTCAAAAGAATAGCCATCGCATTTTCAGCTTTCAATTCTCGTGCAAAAACAGGTCTTTTATCGAATGTGAATCCTACTAAAATATCACCTAAACGCGTTTTTAAATCTTCGAAATCCGTCGCCATACACAAGATTGCCATCACTTCCGAAGCCGGTGTAATATTGAATCCATCCTGGCGTGGAATTCCGTTAGCTGTTCCTCCCAATCCAATAGTAATATCGCGCAAAGAACGATCGTTCATATCAATCACACGCTTCCATAAAATCGTTCTAGAATCAATATTTAGGTTATTTACTTTGCTTTGCAGATTGTTATCTATTAAGGCGGCTAATAAGTTGTTCGCCTTTTCAATTGCGTTGAAATCACCCGTAAAATGCAGGTTGATATCTTCCATTGGAACTACCTGTGAATAACCACCTCCAGCGGCTCCACCTTTAATTCCGAAAACAGGACCTAGAGAAGGCTCTCTTAGAACTACAGTTGTTTTCTTACCAATTTTATTCATACCTTCCGTAAGACCGATGGACACGGTGGTCTTACCTTCTCCGGCTGGGGTAGGTGTTATTGCGGTTACTAAAACAAGGTTATTTTGTGCTATTTTATCTTCATCGATAAGATCCAGAGGTAATTTAGCCTTGTATTTTCCATACATCTCCAAATCGTCCTCCTTCAAATTAATCTTTTCAGCAATGAATTTGATGTGTTTAAGCTCTTTTGCCTGAGCTATTTCTATATCGGTTTTATACTCCATTATATATCGGTTTTGCGAACAAATATAGAAATTAAATTAAGGTAAACTCATCGTTTACGACAACCGATAAAATATAGGGATAAAAAGCTAAAAAAGTATTGTTTCTTGCCTCACAAAAATATATATTTGCACGTTTTACAATTATAAAATAGTATAAATTAATCATTATGCAGAATAAAGGACTTATAACATTATTCGCTGTCCTCTTTGGATTGGTAAGTATTTACCAATTATCATTTACGTGGATGACAAATAGTGTAGAAGATGACGCTAAAGTATATGCTGAATCGAAATCTGATGACGCACGTGAGATAGCAAGATTTGAACGAGTTTATTTAGACTCAGTTGCTAACGAGGAAGTTGCAGGATTAGGATTCGCTAAATACACTTACAGCGAGGCGAAGAACAAAGAAATTAACTTAGGATTGGACTTGAAAGGTGGTATTAACGCGATCTTGCAAGTTTCTGTAAAAGATATCTTAGTTGGATTAGCGAACGATTCTAAAAACCCGGTGTTTAACGAAGCTATTGCAAAAGCTACTGAAAGACAAAGAAGCAGTGATAGAACGTACCTGGAATTATTCTTTGAGGAGTTTGAAAATGTAAGTGCTGGTTCAGTTAAACTAAGTGATCCTAGCATCTTTGGAAATAAGTCTTTAAGAGATAAAATTAACTTCCAGTTGACTGATGATGAAGTAATGCCAATTATCGAAGCTGAAGTTACAGGTTCTGTAAACACAGCTTTTGAGGTTTTGCGTTCTCGTATTGATAAATTCGGAGTTACCCAACCAAACATCCAAAGAATTGGAAACTCTGGTCGTATCTTAATCGAATTGCCAGGTGCAAAAGATATTGACCGTGTAAAGAAATTATTACAATCTACAGCAGAATTACAATTCTGGGAAGTATTCTCGAACCAGGAAACTGCAAACTTCTTCTTTCAGGCGAACACTGTAGTTCAGCGAGCTTTAGAAGCTCAGACCGGAGATGAAGAAGAAACTGTTGAAGAAGCAAAAGATGATTTAGAAGATCTTTTAGGAGAAGTTTCTGACTCTGTTGCTGCAAAGCCAGTATTGAATTTATTCACAGTATTACAGCCAAGCATTCCACAATCTCAAGCCCAAGTTTCTTCTGTAGTTGCAACTGCAAGAGTGAAAGATACTGCAAAGGTGAACGAGTACTTGCGTATGAAAGACGTAACGAACTTGAGAACTGGAGATTTAAAATATGTGAAGTTCTTATGGGATGCAAAAGCATTTGCTCCTACTCAAGCTGACGGAACAAAAGGTGAAGACTTAATTTACCTGTACGCTATCAAATCTAACCGTGAAGATATAGCACCAATTGAAGGTGATGTAATTACAGACGCAAGTCAGGAATTCGGACAAACTGGAAAGCCTGAGGTTAGTATGACTATGAACGGAACTGGTTCTCGTTTATGGGGGAAAATGACAACTGACAACGTTGGGAAATTTGTTGCAGTTGTACTTGACGACTATGTTTACACTGCTCCTTCTGTTAACACTCCAATTACTACAGGTAGAACTTCTATCTCGGGTGGAGGAATGACAGTTGTTGAAGCACAAGATATCGCAAACGTATTAAAAGCCGGTAAATTACCTGCTGCAGCTCACATTATTCAATCTGAGGTTGTTGGACCATCATTAGGTCAAAAAGCAATCGACAGTTCTATGAGTTCTTTTGCATTAGCATTAGTACTTGTTTTGATCTGGATGATGGTTTACTACGGAAAAGCGGGTTCATTTGCTGATGTTGCATTAGCGGTGAACTTATTATTTATCTTCGGAATTTTATCTTCTTTTGGTGCGGTACTTACCTTACCAGGTATTGCGGGTATTATCTTGACAATTGGTATGTCGGTTGATGCCAACGTAATTATCTTCGAGCGTATCAAGGAAGAATTGAATAAAGGAAAAGGACTTAAAGCTGCTGTTGAGCATGGATTTAGTTTGAAAGGAGCACTTTCAGCTATTTTAGATGCCAACGTAACAACAATGTTGACAGGTATTATTCTTTACGCTTTCGGAACAGGACCGGTAAAAGGATTTGCTTACACATTAATGGTTGGTATTGTAACTTCATTCTTTACTGCTGTATTCATCACAAGATTATTAATCGACTGGCATATTAACAGAGGTGGAGATTTAACTTTCAATACAAAAATTACAGCGAACTGGTTCAAGAATATTAGCATCGAGTTCTTAAAGAAGCGTAAGATTGCTTACATCATTTCAGGAACGTTCATCTTAATCAGTTTAGGTTCATTAATAACGAACGGATTAAACTACGGAGTTGACTTCGTTGGAGGTAGAACATATATTGTGAAATTTGAAGGGACTCAAAACCCAACAGATGTTGCTAACACTTTAAAAGATGTGTTTGAATCAGCTCCAGAAGTAAAAACATATGGTGCCTCAAACCAGTTAAAGATTACTACGAAATTCAAGATCGATGAAGAAGGTCAAAATGTTGATGATGAAGTGCAATTAGCTTTATTCAACGGATTAAATTCTTACTTGCCTGAGAACTACACAATGGAGCAATTCAAAGTAGATTACGAAGGTGAACGCCCAGCAGGTATTGAATCTAAGATTAAAGTTGAGCCTACAATTGCAGATGATATTAAAACCGCTGCAGGATGGGCAATCTTAGGATCGTTAATTGTTGTATTCTTATACATCTTATTGCGATTCAGAAAACCTCAATATTCGTTAGGAGCTGTTGCCGCAGTATTCCACGATGTATTAGTAGTGCTGGGGATCTTCTCATTATTCTATAAAGTTTTACCATTCGATATGGAAATCGGACAATCATTTATCGCAGCAATCCTAACGGTAGTTGGATATTCGTTGAATGATACCGTGGTAATCTTCGATAGAATTCGTGAATTCGCAGGAATCCACACTTCTTGGAAGTTTTCAAGAGTGGTTGACACTGCGCTAAGTTCTACATTGGGAAGAACAATTAATACTTCTGTAACAACTTTAGTTGTATTATTAGCAATCTTCTTATTTGGTGGAGATTCAATCAAAGGATTTATGTTCGCATTGATTGTCGGTGTAATGGTGGGTACATACTCATCTTTATTTATCGCTTCTCCTATCATGTATGATACAATTAAAAAGGAAGAAGAGAAGAAAAAGAAGTAATATGTAGGCAACAAACCTATTTTTATATAATTAAAACCGTTTTGATTTCTCGAAACGGTTTTTTGTTTTAAATTTGCACTTTATTTTTTGAAAGAAAAATGTGCCTTTCAGAAGGGATAACAACAACACAACATTATGAGTATCATTAAATTACACGATAAACATTTTAAAACTTATATCTGTCGAACTGACATTGATAAAGCTGCTATAAATCTTGTGAAGCAGATTGAAGCCGATTTGCGCGGTGAAAAACCACTATTTATTGGCATTCTTAATGGCTGCTTCATGTTTGTTGCTGACTTTGTAAGAAAGTACAGTGGTGATTGTGAGGTCTCTTTTGTAAAATTAGCTTCTTATGAAGGAATTTCTTCTACAGGTGCAATAAAACAACTTGTTGGTGTAAATGAAAATCTTGAAGGAAGAACTGTTGTGATTTTAGAGGACATCATCGACACTGGAAATACACTTCAGGAAATCTATAACATCTTTCAAGACAAAAACGTAAAACAACTAAAGATTGCCACGCTTTTCTTTAAACCAGATGTATTCAAGAAAGACCTAAAAATTGATTATATCGGAATTCCTATTCCAGATAAATTTATTGTAGGATACGGATTGGACTACGACGGTATAGGGAGAAATTTAGCAGACATATACCAACTAACTGAAACTCCTACTATGAAGAACATCGTATTATTTGGCCCTCCAGGCGCAGGTAAAGGTACTCAAGCCGATTTGTTAAAAGAAAAATACAATCTAGTGCATATCTCTACAGGTGATATCTTTAGATACAACATCAAAAATGAAACTGAACTAGGTATTCTTGCAAAGTCTTATATGGACGATGGAAATTTAGTTCCTGATGAGGTTACCATCAACATGCTGAAAACGGAGGTTGAAAAACGACCGGAAGCAAATGGATTTATCTTCGACGGATTTCCTAGAACAGAATCACAGGCTAAGGCTTTAGATGATTTCCTTGAAGAAAAAGGGGAAGCTATTAACGGAATGGTTGCATTAGAAGTCCCGGAAGACCTACTAGTGAAGCGTATCCTAAACAGAGGTAAAACCTCAGGCAGAGCTGATGATCAAAATGAAACTAAAATCAGAACCCGTTTTAACGAGTACCACAAAAAGACAGAAATTCTAAAAGAATATTACCAAGAACAAAATAAATATTTTGGTGTTGATGGCGTTGGTGAAATTGATGAAATTACTGCGCGTTTAAGTACAATTTTTGACAAAATATAATAAGGATATCCATAAATTATGACTGAAGGTAATTTTGTAGATTATATAAAGATTCATGCTTCCTCCGGAAAAGGAGGTAAAGGATCTACCCACCTTCACCGCGAGAAATATGTGGCCAAAGGTGGACCAGACGGTGGTGACGGAGGTCGCGGAGGTCATATTATTGTCCGAGGGAATTCAAACCTTTGGACTTTATATAGTCTGAAGTTTAAAAAACATTTCAAAGCGGAACACGGAGGTAACGGAAGTAAACAACGTTCTTCTGGTGCCGATGGTGAGGATGTTTATATTGACGTGCCATTAGGAACCATCGTTCGCGATGGAGAAACTCAGGAAATTTTATTTGAAATCACAAAAGAAAACACTGAGCAAATCCTGCTCAAAGGTGGAAAAGGTGGTTTAGGAAATTGGAATTTCAAATCATCTACTAACCAAACACCGCGTTATGCACAGCCAGGAATTCCAGGACAAGAAGGATGGTTTCAATTAGAATTGAAATTATTGGCTGATGTTGGATTAGTCGGATTTCCAAATGCCGGAAAATCTACCTTATTATCAGTAATTACTTCGGCAAAACCAAAGATTGCTGATTATGCTTTTACCACATTAAAACCAAATCTAGGTATTGTAAAATACCGCGAATTTCAGTCGTTTGTAATGGCAGATATTCCTGGTATTATTGAAGGTGCAGCTGAAGGAAAAGGCTTAGGACATTATTTCTTGCGTCATATAGAACGTAATTCAACCTTATTATTCTTGATTCCAGCAGATTCGGATGATATTAATAAGGAATACGAAATTCTTATCAATGAATTACAAAAACACAATCCGGAATTATTAGACAAAGACCGCTTGTTGGCTATTTCTAAAAGTGATATGCTTGACGAAGAGTTAAAAGAAGAAATACAACAAGAATTGCCTGAAGGAGTTGAAACGATATTTATCTCATCGGTTGCCCAAACAGGAATAACAGAGTTAAAAGATAAGCTCTGGAAAATGTTAAACAATTAAGGAAAAGCACTGAGTAATCAGTGCTTTTTTTATAATTGCCCTATGGTATCTTTATTTTGAAGAATTATTGGCAGCACAAAAATTGTTGCTACTGGAATATTTCTTTTAATGGCAGGTTTTAACTGTGGAATAGCCTTCACACTTTCTTTCAAGACACTGTCAAATTTTGGTAAAATCTTTTGAGTTGTTTCAGAAATGCGTACATCCATCATCGATATTTTTCCTTCCTTATCGACCATCAATTTCAACATAACGGTGTCACTCACCTGCTCCCAAGAGTTCCATGAATATTTTTTGAGCCCGGCATTGATGTATTCCGACATATTTACCTGAAAGCAAATCTGTTGTTTCTTTCGCGAAGGAATTTCATTGCATTCTGGAAATAATGGAAAAGCATCAACGGAGTTAAAATCGACAATTGTATCTACAATTGGGATAGGTTCTCTTTTCGTTTGTTTCTCAATAAACTCACAGGAAACAAACAAAAATAAAAAACAAATAAGTAGGGTCTTTTTCAAATTTTATCCATTTGAAAAGTGAAAATACAACATTTTAAGAAACAGCACAATTTGAAACAATAAAACCGAGCGTTGCTCGGTTTTATTTCAATATTAATGTGGTTTTATTCAACCTTAAATGCAATCGGAACTGCATAACTGACATTTACAGCCTTTCCATCCATGGTTCCAGGTTCTAATTGTGGCAATGATTTTATCACACGAATTCCCTCTTCCTCCAATTCAGGTCTTGGCCCTTTTGCTTTCGCTTTGGAAATATTTCCATCTTTATCAATAACAAAAGAAACAAATATTTTATATGTATCTGGTTCTAATTCCAGCTCATTCCCAAGCTGAAAATTAAAATTATCAATAATATGGGCCGTTAACTTTTGTTGAAAATCACGTTGTAATTCAGATTTTCCTCCGGTCGCTCCTTTAAACTTTGGAACATTCTCTAAACTGTTGAAATTTATGGCGTCAGCTCTAGTTTCTTCAACATGTACTTTTTCTTTGACCTTCTTTCCTTCAACTACTGCATCAACTTCAGTAGCTGTTGCTCGATCAGAGCAAGAGACATAAAAAAGGAGCCCTGCTAGTAAAGGAATTATACTGAAATATCTCAATAATCTATGTTGTTTTGATTTCTCTTTAGTCATCATAACTATTCGTTTTTTAATTAATGAATGTTTATAAAATTGATTAATAAATGCAATGTTTTGAACATTGAATGTAACTCCCAACAATGTATTTATATACTTTACCTTATCGGAAGATTGAACAACCTGAGCGTCTGAAATATATTCATGCAACTCGGTCACTCTTTGGTGATAGAGATATACAACCGGATTGAACCACATGAAGATTTTTAATACTTCTAAGATTAACAAATCCAGCGTATGCCTTTCTCGGCAATGCACCATTTCATGCTCAATGATATCACTATTGTGCTTTAAAATGGTTTCATTGATAAAGATGAAATTGAAAAATGAAAATGCAGAATACGGATACTTTGTTAGTACCAATTTCACCTTGCCTTTCTCAATAATTTCCCCGGATCCAATGAGATAAAATATTTTCGAAAGTTTATATATAAAAACAAAAGTCAGAACAATAATGACCGCATAAACACCGAATTCAACCATGTTCATCATTGAATAATTTGAACTCATGCTTTGAACTGCTGTAGTCGGATTCAAAATAATTTCAGGCAACATTGCAGAAACAGTATTTGTAATTTCATTTTGAGAAACATTGACTTTTAAAAATGGCAATACAAAAGATATTCCCAATGTCGAAAGCAAATACACCCTGTTCCACTTAAAAAATGTTTCTTTTCGCAACCATACATCATAGGCCAACAAAAATACTACCTGAATAACAATAACTTGAATTATATACTGTAACATAACTAGGATTTATCTTTATTTATTGACTCCATCATCTCTTCCAATTCATTTAAATCAACCTCATTCTTCTTGACAAAAAAGGATACCATATTTTTAAATGAACCCCCAAAATAACCATCCACTAGTTTGTGTAAGCTTTGATTACTGTATTCCTCTTTCTTAATCAATGGAAAATACTCATAACCTCTACCCTTACTTTCATGCCCTACAAATTCCTTTTGTTCTAATATTCTAATAATTGTAGACACTGTATTATAAGCTGGCTTTGGTTCCGGCAACTCCTCAATAATATCTTTTACTGAAGTCTGCTCTAAATCCCACAACACTTGCATAATCTGCTCTTCTGCTTTTGTTAATTGCTTTTCCATATCCGTATAATTCTAATTTTCATTTACAAATGTAACTAAATTTTTAGTTTAAACTAATTTTTTAGTTGAAAAAATGATATTTTAACTTTTCTTTTAATTATACAAGAGTTAAATTCGCTGCATGGATATATTTCTTTCACTAATTGGTTTTCTATTTATGATATTAGGAATTGTAGGTTCGTTCTTACCTATACTACCGGGTCCAATCACTGGTTGGGTTGGATTATTAATCTTACATCTCACGAATGCTGTTCCTATGAACTGGACTGTTTTAGGTATTACTTTATTTATAGCAATTGTTGTATGGATTGTGGATTATTTTATTCCAGCAATAGGAACAAAAAAATTCGGAGGATCAAAATATGGGGTTGTTGGAACGATGCTAGGTTTGTTAGCAGGAATCTTATTCTTCCCTCCTTTCGGTCTAATCATAGGGCCATTTTTAGGGGCTTTTTTAGGAGAAATGATTCATGATAGTTCGGATAGCAAACGTGCTTTGAAAGCTGCATTTGGATCGTTTATCGGATTTATTTCATCTACTTTTCTAAAGTTTGCGACGTCGACAGCATTTTTAGTGTATTATGCAATCCTTTTCTGGGATTACCGAGAAGCTTTGGTAGGGTTCTAATTAGGAAATGCTCTAAAATAAAAAAAGCGTCCCAGTTTTCCGGGAAGCTTTCCATTGGTTAAAATAACCTCGACGTTTTCACGTCTTACAACACAACTACTGCTTCTAAAGCAGCAAGCAAATATAGAATAAAATCGTTAATTACCGTCAAAATTCTTTAACTTTTTCATTATTTTTTTAATCTATACATTGTATCTTTGCACACTTAAAAATTAAGGTCAATTTAAATAAATTTTAGCATGCAATTATCAGCACTAGAAATACTTAGAAGAGAGTCACTTACCAAACTTCGTGAACTGGGTATCAACCCTTATCCTGCAAATGAATTTAAAACTACGGCTACTATCAAAGAAATTACTGAAGGTTTCGAAGCTTTTGAAGGAAAAGAGGTTGTTCTTGCAGGTAGAATGATGAGTAGAAGGATCATGGGTAAGGCATCTTTTGCTGAATTAAAAGACGCTTCTGGACGTATGCAGATTTATTTAAATCGCGATGATTTGAGCACTGGAGAAGACACCACAATCTATAACACTGTGTTTAAGAAATTATTAGACATGGGAGATATTATTGGTGTCCGAGGGGATGTTTTTAAAACAAAGGTTGGAGAGGTTTCAGTAAATGTAAAGGAATTGACAGTATTATCTAAAAGTTTAAAACCTCTTCCTGTTGTAAAAACAGATGCTGAAGGTAAGGTGCATGACGCATTTTCTGATGCAGAGCAACGTTACCGTCAACGCTATGTGGATTTAATCGTGAATGACCACGTAAAAGATACCTTCATAAAAAGAACTAAAATTACGAACTCGATGCGTGAGTTCTTTAATGAGCGCGGGTATTTAGAGGTTGAAACTCCAATTTTACAACCAATTCCGGGTGGAGCAGCTGCCAGACCATTTATGACGCACCACAATGCATTAGATATTCCATTATATATGAGAATCGCAAACGAGTTGTACTTGAAGCGTTTGATTGTTGGTGGATTTGATGCGGTGTATGAATTTGCGAAAGACTTTAGAAATGAAGGAATGGACAGAACCCATAATCCCGAATTTACCGTAATGGAATTGTATGTTGCATACAAAGATTACAACTGGATGATGAATATGACAGAAGAGTTATTGGAAAAAGTTGCCATCGACTCGAACGGAACGACTGATGTTACTATTGGTGATAATAAAGTAAGCTTTAAAGCTCCCTACCCAAGAGTTCCTATTCTGCAAGCTATTAAAGAACACACCGGTTACGATGTTGCGGGAATGAACGAAGAAGAATTAAGGGAAGTTTGTGGTAAAGTCGGAATTGAAGTTGATGAAACCATGGGAGTTGGGAAACTAATCGACGAATTATTCGGGGAAAAGTGTGAACACCACTATATTCAGCCAACATTCATTACAGACTATCCAAAAGAGATGAGTCCTTTGACAAAAGAGCATAGAGACAATCCAGCGTTAACAGAGCGCTTCGAATTGATGGTAAACGGAAAAGAGTTGGCTAACGCTTACTCTGAGTTAAACGATCCAATCGATCAAAAAGAGCGTTTTGAAGATCAGTTGAAATTATCTGAAAAAGGTGACGACGAAGCGATGTTTATCGACCAGGATTTCATCAGAGCATTGGAATATGGAATGCCTCCAACATCCGGAATCGGAATCGGAATCGACCGTTTGGTAATGTTCATGACAAATAATGCTTCTATTCAAGAGGTATTGTTTTTCCCTCAAATGAAACCGGAAAAACAAGCGCCTGCTGTTGAGTTGAACGACAACGAAAAAGCAGTGCTGGAAATTATTGAAAAGAACAGCCCAATTTTGTTAAACGACTTAAAAGCACAAAGTGGTTTATCGAACAAGAAATGGGATAAGACGATCAAAGGATTGACCAAGCACAATCTGGCGAAAGTAAATAATACAGAAGACGGGTTATTTGTGGAAGTTGCAGAATAACACGCTTATCATCCCGACCAAAACAGAGGGATTACATGATATTTAGAAGAGCTACAAATTGTAGCTCTTTTTTTGCCTTCACAACAATAGCTTTTGAAATTTATTCACACCCCTTGAGATTATCTTATTCTCTCATTTTATCGCTTTTCCCAAAACTCTGGTGTCAAAAAAATACTATTTTAACACAATCATCATTCAACTTTAATTAATAAAACGTTTTCGTACTGTTTTGCTTAATCTTTAGCTATTGAAACAGTCCTTTAATAAATTTGTAGCTACTACTACATCAATCAAAATCATCGAGTAATTAAAGTCAGTTTTAATTTAAAAAAACTCAATGAAAAAACGAATCTTAATAGTAAATAGCGGTGGTGATTGCCCTGGTATGAATGCTGTGATTAGATCTATCGTTAAGCGCACTTCTTTGGAAGAAAACTATGAAGTTTTTGGAAGTGTTAACGGTTTTGACGGAATAATTTCTGAACCCTTAAATATAATTCAACTCACAGAAAAATCAGTATCTGGAATTGTTCACAAAGGCGGAACAATTTTAATGACGAATAAAAAAGACCCTTTTAATTATCCCGTTAAGCAAGTAGACGAATCCTTTATTCATGAGGACGTTACGGATAAATTATTCTACAATCTTAGAGTACATCACCTCAATGCAGTAATCCATATAGGAGGAAACAGATCTCTTAAAATTGCTCAAAAATTAGTTCAAAAGGGAGTAAATATTGTATTCATCCCAAAGACAATCAATAATAATTTATCAGTAACTGATTATACGTTTGGGTTCAATACTGCTGCTCAAATAGCGACAGAGGCCGTTGACAAATTAACAACAACCGCCAATTCTCATAACCGGACATTAGTTCTAGAAGTGATGGGACCAAATGCAGGTTGGATTGCGCTGAATGCCGCAATTGCTGGAGGTGCTGACGTTTGTCTGATACCAGAAGTTCCATTTGATATGGAAAAAGTTTTAGAAAAATTAAAAACGCGATATACTTCTGACGGGAAAGGATTTGCCAATATAGTAGTAGCTGAAGGTGCTTATGAAAATGGAACAGAAAAATGTTCTGGACCTCAATCGATATCAAGAAAAATAACAGCCCGACTTAAAGAAATGAATTTCAAAGCCGATATCAGGGAAACTATTTTAGGTTATTTACAACGCGGAGGTACTCCAATGGCGTTCGATCGGGTATTAGCAACTCAACTCGGTGTAAAAGCATTTGAATTAGTTAAGGAGCAAAACTTCGGAACAGTTGCCGTTCATAAAAATTCAAAACTGTCACATGTTGATTTGCAACAAGTAATCGATAAAGGAAATAAGGTTCACTTAAGCCACAGCTTAATCAGGACTGCAAAAGGAATAGGAATAAATTTTGGGGATTAACTCTCAATCAATAAAATAAAACAAAAAATGAAGAAAAAAGCATTAGTATTAACAGGTGGAGGGGATTGCCCAGGATTGAATGCTGTAATTAGAGGAATTGTCAAAAGAGCAGGACAAACTGACGATTGGGAAGTTGTAGGAAGTATTCAATCGTTTGATGGCGTTCTTAAAGAACCTACTGAAACAATTGAACTGGATGAAAAATCTGTAGCAGGAATTCATTTTCAGGGAGGAACTATCTTAGGAACTACAACTAAAGGAGGTCCATTTGCATGGCCAGTGAGGGAAAACGATGGCTCCTGGTCATTTATAGACCGTTCAGATGAAATGGTCCGTAAGCTGAAGCACATGGGAATTGAGGCGGTTATCAATATTGGTGGTGATGGTTCTCAACGCATCTCACAAAAATTATATGAAAAAGGATTGAACATTATAGGTGTTCCAAAAACAATTGACAACGATTTATCTTCTACTGATTATACATTCGGATTTCAAACTGCCGTACAAATTGCAACTGAAGCTGTCGATAAATTAGTAACAACGGCCGCTTCTCATAACAGAGTAATTATTCTTGAAGTTATGGGGCGTGATGCTGGTTGGATTGCACTAAATGCTGCTATTGCCGGAGGTGCAGAAATTTGTCTTATCCCAGAAATCCCTTACGATATCAATGTAATTCTCGATGTTATTAATAAACGATTCACTGATGGAAAAGGGCATGTAAATATTGTAATTTCAGAAGGTGCTAAGCCAGTTGATGGTGAAGTTTTAAGTGAAGTGAGTGATGAAATTGGAAATGAGAACCTAAAATTAGGAGGTATTGCCAATAAATTACTAAATGATCTAAAAGCTGCGGGTTGCGAAGCTGATATGAGAGAAACCGTTCTTGGTCATTTACAAAGAGGTGGTGTTCCAATCGCCTTTGACCGCATTCTAGCCACTCAATTTGGAGTAAAAGCTATGGAATTAGCAATTGAAGGTACGTTTGGTGAAATGGTTTCCTACCAGCATCCGGAAATTGTGTCGGTTCCATTTTTAGAAGCGATTAGCAAATACAATATTGTAAATACTGAATCTGCACTGGTTAAAACAGCCAGAGGTATCGGAATGTCATTAGGTGATCAATAAATGATTCAACTTGAAAACTCTATCCCAAAGGGAAGGATATGAAAAATAAAAGAGCTACAATTTGTAGCTCTTTTATTATTTGATGAACTCGATTCTAACGATTATGACACGTCAAGCATAATTGGCTCCCCGAATTTTTCAGATTCAAAATCTCATATTTTTCTAAATCTTTAGGATTGAAAAAGATATTATGACAGGTAACACATTCAATATATCCATTTACCAATAAATCTTGAGCAATTGTACCACCAAGGCCTGAAGGAGTAGTATACGGATCGTTTAGATAACTTTTGGAAAAAGCAAGGCTACTTGAAAACTCGAAGGCGACCGGATGGTTAAAACTAAAAATAGAAGTAGGGTCAATAGTCTCAGGGTTACCAATATTAGTTGTTGTATGTCCTTGTGGCGCAAAAACTCCATCGTGACAAGACAAGCAGAATGTTGATTTCAGTTTTCTAAGGTCTTCATGGGTGTCCAGGGCAATTAGGGCACCGGCGTGATATGTGGAGTCATTAGAAAACAAGAAAGAATCCATTCCTTCAATTTCTGATTCTGTTTGGGCAAAATTATAAGAACCAATACCTACAAAAGCTACCAAATACATAATAATGTAAAAATGTCTTCTTTTCATTTTAAACAGAATTTATTTGAATTTAAATGGTTTACTTTTTTCTGTTTTATAAATTCATAAAACCTATATCACATCAACTTTTTTTAATCAATTTTTATTTGAATATTAAAAAATAAAAATGTCAATTTATCTAGCTTGAATATTTTCTGTCATATTAAGTAAGCAATTTATGAATTTTAATACTGATTTATAATGACCTACATCATAATAAAGTTATATCTGATTGACAAAATTAGCTTTATAAAAAGTGTTGAAATAATTTTAATAATTCCCTTATTACAGTGAAAAGTAAACACTGCACATATGCTTTTTTCTTGATCAAAATGAGTGTTAAAAATAAATGCAATATCTTTACTAAAACATCATTGAAAAAAATACCTCCTTCTACTAACTAATTAGAAACGCAAACAACTCTATCAGGTCGGTTACTAAATTCAAGATTTAGAAATGACTGTATCTTATAAATACCGTAGAATTATTTTTAGGATTATTTCCTTCGGACTTTTATGTGCATTCTTCGGCTTTGTATTTGCGCTTATTGAAAAAGGAATATTAGGAGAGGAAACAGCATACCCAGAAACAGGAAATCCATATTATTTCACGAATACTGTCTGGATTTACACTATCTCTTCTATGCTTCTCGGCTTCTTTTTTGGAATTATTGAAGTATCGTTCTTAGAGAAACTTTTCAGAAAAAAAACATTTGCTGTTAAACTTATTTTTAAAACTGCCTTTTACGCATTCATCATCAGCTTCTTTTTTAATATAGTTACTCTCTGGAGTTCCAGTGCAGGTATGGGATTATCAATTTTTCATCCTGAAGTAATAAATACAAGTCGTTTATTCTTTTCAAATGTCCAATTTATTGCTGTATTGTTATATGGAGGTGGTCTCACCATCATATTCTTATTCATTTTTGAAATCAATGACAATCTCGGACAAGGGATTGTGGTAAATTTTCTGACTGGAAAAAACCATTTCCCCAGACAAGAACTACGAATATTTATGTTCCTAGATTTAAATGCTTCAACAGTTCATGCCGAAAGAATGAAACCCACAAATTATTTTGAATTCCTAAAGTCCTATTTCGCGGACATGACCTATTCAATAGAAAAACATTCCGGTAGAGTATATCAATATGTTGGTGATGAAATTGTAGTTTCATGGAAAGTAAGCACAGGAATTAAAAACAATAACTGTCTCAAATGTTTCTTTAGTCTAAAAGAAACATTTGAAAAACTCTCCAATAAGTATGAAAAAAAATTTAATCTTATCCCTAAGTTTAAAGCCAGTATACATATGGGTACAGTTG
>CAXQVI010000016.1:0-28774 GCA_964227255.1 Flavobacteriaceae bacterium | reverse complement strand
AGATTCTCAGGCTGAACCAGATATTTATGGAGAGATTAAAAAAGATGCACTTTTAGATAATGTAACCGTAACTCCTGAAGGGAAGGTTGATTTTACCGATGGTTCTGTAACACAGAACACACGTGTTTCTTACCCTATTTATCATATTGAAAATATTGTAAAACCAGTTTCAAAGGCTGGTCATGCTAATAAAGTAATCTTTTTAACTGCAGATGCTTTTGGCGTAATGCCTCCAGTAGCTAAATTAACCCCTGAACAAACTAAATACCACTTTTTATCTGGATTTACTGCAAAATTAGCAGGAACTGAAAGAGGTGTTAATGAACCAACTCCAACGTTCTCAGCGTGTTTTGGTGAAGCATTTTTAACATTGCATCCAACACAATACGGTGAACAATTGGTAAAGAAAATGGAAGAGCATGGAGCCGAGGCATATTTAGTAAATACAGGATGGAACGGAACAGGAAAGCGTATTTCTATTCAAGATACACGTGCGATTATCGATCATATTTTAGATGGTTCAATTGAAAAAGCTAAAACGAAAATAATTCCAGTATTCAATTTGCAAGTACCAACGGAACTAGAAGGTGTTCAAACCAGCATCTTAGATCCAAGAGATACTTATGAAAACGAAAATGACTGGAATGAAAAAGCAGATCGTTTGGCACAATTATTTATTGAAAACTTTGAGAAGTATACCGATAATCAAGAAGGTCAAGCATTAATTGCTGCAGGGCCGCAAATTGCGGCAGTTTAACCAAGTTTTAATTATGATTAGAAACCTCCCTTCGGGGAGGTTTTTTTATGCAATAAATTGTATATTAGAATTGTTAACTTTTTGATATGACTATAATTTCTAATTCAATTAAGAGATTTATAAATCTTGAAACGAAATCCAGTATACTATTATTTTTCTGTTCCATTCTCGCCATTCTAATTGCAAACTCCCAATGGGGACCTTGGTATCAGGAATTTTGGCATCATAATTTTACAATTGGTTTTGCTGATACAGAGTTTCATTTATCCAAGTCATTAATTCTTTGGATAAATGATGGACTCATGGCAATTTTCTTTTTCGTTATTGGACTAGAAGTTAAAAGAGAATTACTTGTCGGTGAACTCACCACAATGCGAAAAGCTTCCTTGCCATTTTTTGCTGCTTTAGGTGGAATGATCTTTCCAGTAATACTTTTTGTCCTCATTACTCAAGGGAAAGAAGGTATTGAAGGTTGGGGAATTCCAATGGCGACTGATATTGCCTTTACCCTTGGGATATTGAAAATCCTAGGAAAAAGAGTGCCAATCGGTTTAAAAATATTTTTAACAGCTTTTGCAATTGTTGATGATATTGGAGCTGTATTAGTCATCGCTATTTTTTACAGTTCAAACATTCAATGGGATTTGATGTTATACGCAATGTCAATTTATGCTGTAATTGCCTTTTTGAGTTATAAAAAAGTATATTCTGTCTATCTCTATTTTGTAGCTGGATTTATCATTTGGGTCCTCTTTTTGAAATCAGGGATACACCCAACAATTGGAGGTATTTTAATGGCCTTTACCATACCTGTTAGGCAACGTGTTGAGATTGGTGAATATATTAAGTTGGTAACTGCGCAGTTCAATATTTTTAAATCTGGAAAGCCTAAATCTGAAGGGATGCTGAGTGTTGATCAAATTCAAGCAATTGACAGGTTGGAGGCATTGACTGATAAAGTGCATTCTCCTCTTCAAAGTTTGGAGCATCGCTTGCACGGATGGGTATCGTATCTTATTATGCCAATATTTGCATTCGCAAATGCAGGAGTTGTACTTAGTTTTGCAAATGTTGGTGAATACCAGTATCTGAGCACAAATATTGCGCTCGCCTTAATATTTGGAAATTCATTAGGCATTACTTTAATGACTTACCTCGCTGTGAAGTTGAAGTTGGCTGATTTGCCTGATGCTGTGAATATGAAGCAAATACTCGGAGTGAGTTTTCTGGGTGGTTTAGGATTTACCATGTCCTTGTTTATTGCCAATTTAGCCTTTACCGACGCTGCATTGATTGATGCTGCGAAAATGGGAATTATACTTGGTTCGTTTGTAGCGGGATTCGCAGGATATCTAATTTTGAGATTTTCTTCTAAATCAGTTTCTGCTTAAAAAGAATTTCTGATTGTATTTATATTCGACAAATTTGAAATAATTGAATAGTTTGTAGTTTACATCCAGCCCATATCGAATGTTCGGATTGTAATTGATTTCATTTTCGTAGATGTTTGGATTGTAACGCTGTGGATTTCTATGTCTGATATTCCATTCTGTCACATATTGCCGATTCCGTTGTTCATAGTATTCCACACTATAAAAGTTTGCGGGTTTGGCAATCGAGTTCAGATATGACTGGAAACCAATATCAATGATAATTATTTCATATTCCAATGCTTCATTGGCTATTTTGACCGCTCCTTCTGGCAAGTCGTTTTCGACTGTTTTTTGAGAACTTCCACACGAAAACATGAATAATGCGAGTAATAGATATATTGCTTTTTTCATAAGTCGTCTATTTTAGTTGAATTTACGAAATATAAAGCACTTTTAGAATTCATAAATTAGGTTTAAATTCATGCCAAATCAAAAAAAGATGAAATCAAGATGCAGTTGGTGTGGTGATGACCCATTATATGTTACATACCACGACACGGAATGGGGGAAGCCTGTAAAAGATGATGCCTCGATATTCGAGTTCTTAATTCTGGAAACTTTTCAGGCCGGATTGAGCTGGATTACAGTTTTACGAAAGCGTGAAAACTTTAGAGTGGCATTTGATAATTTCGATTATAAGAAAATTGCAAAATATGATGATGCTAAAATTGGTGCGTTGATTCAGGATGCTGGTATTATTCGAAATAAATTAAAAATTAAAGCCACCATTTCCAATGCACGGGCTTTTATGGAAATTCAGAAGGAGTTTGGTTCTTTTTCAACGTACATTTGGGGATTTGTGAATGGGAAGCCTATAGATAATGGGTTCATAAAAATGGAGGATATTCCGGCAACGACTGCTTTATCAGACACCCTTTCAAAAGACCTTAAAAAAAGAGGATTTAAGTTTGTCGGTTCCACTGTAATCTATGCGCACATGCAAGCTACAGGAATGGTAAATGACCATGTGACCTCTTGTTTTCGCTATGAGGATGTGAAAAAACTTTAATGTAATGAGAAAGTAATTATTGCAAAAATGGCAATAATCAGAAACAGAGATATAATAATTAGAAAAGTGTTTTTGTAATGCTTTTTATGAATTTTGATGTCTTTTCTATAACTCCAAATCATTGCAATCACAAAAGCAACAACAAAACAAGCGGCAAAAATAAGCTGACCTTTACTAAACATTTATATGGTATATATTTAAAACAAAAGTAATTAAATTTAAATCATTAAAAGCGTAAATTAATTTCAGATATAAATCAAACTAATGCAACAAATTTTATGAAGACAGCTGTAGTAATTGGAGCGTCCTCCGGAATAGGAATGGAGCTGGCTCAACTATTAATAAGAGATGATTATAAGGTGGTTATTACAGGGCGAAGGGTGGAGCTACTTCAAAAATTAAAATCAAATGCACCTGAACATTATTATGTTTTTGAACATGATGTTACAGATCTCGACAGAACTGAACAACTATTCGGTTATTTGAAATCTGAATTCGAAACAGTAGACTTAATTATTCATAACTCCGGAATTGGAAGTGCTGCCTTCGATTTAGAATGGCAGATTGAATATCCTATTATCAATACCAATGTGGTGGCTGCTCTAAAAGTTTATGGTTTGGCTTATAGCTTATTTAAAAGACAAGGCTTCGGGCATTTGGTTGGTGTGTCATCTATTGCATCGATAAGAGGAAATCGCCATGCTCCCGGATATTTTGCTTCCAAAGCTTTTCAGGCCAGCTATCTGGAGTCTTTGTATATGAAAGCAAAACGAAGCACGTCAAAAATTTATGTCACAGATATTCAGCCCGGTTATGTGGATACTAAAATGGCTTTGGGAAAAACTTTCTGGATGTCTACTGTTGAAAAAGCTTCAAAACAAATTTATTCGGCGATAAAAAAGAAAAAGAAAAAAGCATATATTACCAAGCGCTGGAGGCTGGTTTCAGCTGCGATGAAGCTGGTTCCTGCACGTGTTATTAACAAACTATAAAAATCAGAATGAATAAAAAAATTAATGCGGTGAAGGACTTCCATGAGGCCTTTGGTTTGGGGGTGAATGAATCGCCAAAAGCAGATTTAGGAAAGGCAAAAAATGAACTGCGTTTCAATTTAATGGCAGAAGAAAATGAGGAATACCTTGAAGCAGCAAATAACAATGATTTAGTAGAAGTAGCTGATGCCTTGGGCGACATGCTTTATATTTTATGCGGAACCATTATCGAACATGGAATGCAGTATAAAATCGAAGCCATTTTTAATGAAATTCAGCACAGTAATATGAGCAAGCTCGGTGCTGATGGGAAACCAATTTATCGCGAGGATGGAAAAGTGATGAAAGGACCTAATTATTTTAAACCAAATATTGAGGGAATATTAAGAGAGTAATTACTTAATTTTCCAAATCCATACTGTAAAAGCCACCCTTATTTTCGGTTCTGTTTTTTGAAAATTGCGTCACTAAATAAGCGGTGGTAATCATATTACGCAATTCACATAAGTCGGCCGACAATTCCGAATGGTCGTACAGTCTTTTATTATCCTGATACAACACATGCAGTCTTCTTTCAGCTCTCAATAGACGCTCATTTGAACGAACGATTCCAACATAATTACTCATGATAGTTTTAACCTCATTTTTGTCGTGCGTAATCAATACATTCTCCATATTTTTTACAACGCCACTATCGTTCCAGATAGGAACATTTTTAGGAGTTTTTATTTTAGGAAAACGCCTTTTAATGTTTTGAGCAGCTCGGTGAGCAAATACAATTCCTTCCAACAGTGAATTAGAAGCCAATCGGTTCGCTCCATGCAAGCCGGAGCAGGTGACTTCCCCGCAGGCGTATAAATTTTTGATTGTTGTTTTTGCGTTTTTGTTGATGTTTACACCTCCACAGATATAATGCTGAGCCGGAGCCACAGGGATATAGTCTTTTCGAATGTCAATTCCCAAAGAAGTGCATTTCTCGGTAATGTTTGGGAAATGATTTGTAAACGCATCATAATCCATGTGTGTGCAATCCAAATACACATGAGGAGATCCACTTCGTTTTAATTCGGTATCAATTGCGCGGGCGACAATATCTCTTGAAGCTAGTTCTTCACGTGGATCGTATTTGTGCATAAATTTATCACCATTGATACATTTTAGTTTTGCCCCTTCCCCTCGAACAGCTTCAGAAATCAAAAAAGCAGGATATTCTCCAGGGTTAAAAAGAGCTGTTGGATGAAATTGTATAAATTCTATATCCGATACTTCGGCTTTTGCACGATAGGCCATGGCCAATCCATCCCCGGTTGCAACAGTCGGATTGGTTGTGGTCGTATAAATTTGACCATTTCCTCCCGAGGCCAACAGGGTGATTTTAGAAGCAAAGGTTTTTACAATATCGTTTTTAATGTCTAAGACATAAGCACCAAAGCAAGTGATTTTTTCTTTCCGTTTCGTAGCTTTCTTCTGAACTTGATGCTCTGTAATTAAATCAATGGCAAAATGGTAGGTGAGAAAATCGATATTTTGTGAAGCATCAACTTTTGCAACCAAAGCGCGCTCAATTTCTGCTCCTGTCATGTCTTTGTGATGCAGCACTCGGTCTTGTGAGTGTCCACCTTCTCTACTCAGAGAAAAAACTCCATTTTTATCTTTGTCGAATTCAGTTCCCCAGGAAATAAGGTCTTGAATTCTGTCTGGAGCCTCTTTTACAACAAGTTCCACAATCTTTCTTTTTGAAAGGCCGTCTCCTGCAATGATGGTATCGTGAATATGTTGTTCGAAGGAGTCGACTGTTTTATCCCAAACACTCGAAATTCCTCCTTGAGCATATTTGGTATTGGATTCTGTTTTGTCACCTTTGGTTACTATGGTAACTTTTTTATCAGGAAACAATGCTGCAATTTTAATGGCAAAAGACAATCCTGAAATTCCGGCTCCTATGACTAAAAAATCGGTTTCTATACTATTCTGCTCTGCTTTCATAGATACTTGAAATTACTTTGAAATTTCAAGCATACGCTCGATAGATACTAGTGCTTTTTTGCTCAATTCAGGTTCAACATCAATAGCGGGCAATTCGTGTTTTAAACACAAGTACAATTTTTTCATCGTATTCATTTTCATGTAGAAACATTCACTGCAGTTACAGCTGTCATCTTCTACAGGGGCAGGAATTAAAACCTTATCAGGATTTTCCTGACGCATTTGATGTAAAATACCAACCTCCGTTGCTACAATAAAAGTTTTGTTGTTGCTGTTTTTTACATAGTTCAATAAGCCTGAAGTAGAACCTACGTATTTAGCAACTTTCAATAAGTGAGCTTCAGATTCAGGATGAGCAATAATCTCAGAACCTGGATTTTCAGCATATAATTTTAAAATTTTATCAATTGAAAAGGCTTCGTGTACCATGCAAGCTCCATCCCAAAGCAGCATGTTTCTTCCTGTTTTTTTATTCAACCACGCTCCTAGGTTTCTATCGGGAGCAAAAATGATTGGTTGGTCTTCAGGAATTGAATCGATAATCTTTTCTGCATTAGATGAAGTACAGACAATATCAGTCAAGGCTTTAATTTCTGCAGAAGTGTTTACATAAGAGACCACAATATGGTCAGGGTGTTGTTTTTTGAAAGCTTCGAAATCGGCTGGAGGACAAGATTCAGCTAATGAACATCCCGCCTTTAAATCAGGTAATAAGACTTTCTTTTCAGGATTTAAAATCTTTGCCGTTTCAGCCATAAAATGTACTCCTGCAAAAACAATAATGTCAGCATCAGTTGAAGCAGCTTTCTGAGCAAGCGCTAAACTATCTCCTACAAAATCAGCAATATCTTGAATCGCATCTTCTTGATAGTAGTGTGCCAGTATAACAGCGTTCTTTTCTGTGCGTAGTTTGTTGATTTCTTCGATATAGTCAATTCCGAGCGGAGTATCAATATCCAAAAAGCCTTTTTCCTCTAGTTCCGCCGTGGCTTTCTCTATACCTGTCATGTTTCAAAAATTTAAGTTTTACGACCAAAAAATATGCCAAAAAACCATATGAATTATATGTTGTTTTGGCATATGCAAGGTATGAAAACTAACGCTGCTATGCAATAGCACGGTCATTAGTTTAATTTTTTATTAGGACACATTTAAAAGTGTTTTATTTCACCTGATATCTCCATCCGAATTTGTCTTCGGTGTGGTTTCTTTGGATATCTGTAATGCTTTTTTTGATAAATGAAGCATAGCTGTCCACAAGTTGTGGCAATTCAAATGATTCCCCTTTGTTTGAGAATCCAGAAATCACACTAACAACAGCGGCTGTTCCAGCTCCAAACATTTCTAGAAGTTCACCCTTTCTGGCTGCTTCTACGATTTCGGAAACGCTTACGGGGCGGACTTCAACTTCAATTCCTTTGTCTTGTGCCAATTGAATGATACTTTTTCTTGTAACTCCATCTAAAATTCTGTCAGAAGTAGGAGCTGTTAAAAGCTTGTCACCTACTCTAAAGAATACATTCATAGTCCCTGCTTCTTCTAGGTATTCATGCGTAGCAGCATCTGTCCAAACAACTTGCTGGTAACCTTCGTTAGCAGCTAATTTTGCAGGGTAGAATGAACCAGCATAGTTTCCTGCTGCTTTCGCATAACCTGTACCCCCATCTGCAGCTCTACTAAATTTATCAGCAAAAACTACTCTCACTTCTCCTTGGTAATACGCTTGCACTGGAGAACAGATAATCATGAACTTGTATTTGTTAGATGACGATGCAGAAACACAATTTTCTGTAGCGATTACAAATGGTCTGATGTATAAAGAAGCATCAGCCCCTTTTTGTACCCAGTCTGAATCCAGTTTAATCAATTCGTTCAATCCTTCCATGAACATTTCTGCAGGAAAGGCAGGCATGTCTAAACGCTCAGCAGATTTGTTGATTCTCTTTTGATTTTCATCTGGTCTGAACAACCAAACATCATCGTTGTCATCCTTGTAGGCTTTCATCCCTTCGAAAACAGCCTGACCGTAATGAAAAACTTTTGCAGATGGGTCAAAAGCAATTGGCTGGTAAGGTCGAATTTTCGGAGTTCCCCACGCGCCATTTTCAAAATCACATTCGAACATGTGATCGGTGAAAATTTGTCCAAACTGAAGGTTATTAAAATCAACGTCGTGAATTTTAGTTGTAGTTGATTTTTCTATTTGTAAAGCCATAGTTTTGATTTTAGAGTTAAGCAAAAATAGGGCTTTTTTTTAATCTCTTTAGCTTAATTTATGCATAGAAATTAGCAGATATTTAATATCTTTAATGCCTTATTTATAATACCCTATTTATCATGCTAAAAAATTCGATTTTAATAGTTTTCATGGCCATATTTTTAATTTCCTGCAAAAATGAAAGCAAGGAGAATAAGGTTGAAAAACAAGATGAAGTAGCCGCTTCTTATAAGTCGTTTGGGGCTCAAATTTCTTCGGAAGGAGCTATTACCAAAGAGGAGATGTTTACAAGGTATGCAAACCTGAAAGAAGGTGATACTTTGAATGTGGCTTTTACTTCAAATATAAATGAAGTTTGTAAAAAGAAAGGTTGTTGGATGAACCTGGATTTAGGTGAAGAAAATGAGTCCTTTGTTAAGTTTAAAGATTATGGATTCTTCATGCCGTTGAACAGCGATCAAAGAGATGTGATTGTTTCTGGAAAAGCCTTTGTTGAAATTGTTTCTGTTGATCAACTAAGACATTTTGCATCAGACGCCGGAAAGTCCCAGGAAGAAATTGATGCCATTACTGAACCAAAGTATACCTATGCCTTTATCGCCGATGGTGTTTTAATGAAAGAATAATGAAAAAGATATTTATCCTCTCATTGTTTGTCATTGTAAGTTGTGCTGAAAACAAAAAGCAAGAAGCTCCAAAAGAGGAACTAATTATGTATGAGTATTCTGAAATGGCTTTGTTGATGGAACAAATGTATGAGGAAAATTTGGCTCTAAAAGAACGCATAGAAAAAGGTGAAGAAGTTGGTGTTTTTAACACAGATTATGTAAAAATGCATACTGCTGAAATGACCGATCCCAGAGATAGAAACGATGAGTTTGAAGCCTATTCAAAGGTGTTTTTAGAAGCCCAAGAAAGAATATTTACAGTGGATAGAACTGGTCAGGTTCAAGCATTTAATGGAATGGTAAATTCCTGCGTAGCATGTCATAAGTTATCCTGTACAGGACCGATTCCAAGAATTGAAAAGTTGAGAATTCCAAACTAGGTGAAAAGAGAAATAATTACAACATCTGATGGGTCTAAAACGATTCATCTTCCGGAGTGGAATGAACAGTATCATTCTAAGCATGGAGCAATTCAAGAAGCACAGCATGTGTTTATTAAGAATGGATTGGATTTGTTCAGGGAGGATAAAGTGAGTTTGCTCGAAATTGGATTTGGAACTGGATTGAATGCTTTTATTACTTTTTTAGAAGCAGAGAAGCGCTCTTTGGATATTGAGTATGTTGGAGTAGAGGCATATCCTGTTGCATTGGATGAGGTGAAGGAATTGAATTATGTTGAATTATTAGATGCCCAAAATAAAGCAGATTATTTCGGTAAAATGCATGCTTGTCTTTGGGAAAAACGTACAGAAATTTCAGAGAATTTCTACCTTCTAAAGCGGGAACAGTTTTTTAAGGATATCAAAGATGAAGCTGCCTATAACCTGATTTATTTTGATGCCTTTGGGGCACGAGTACAACCCGAATTATGGTCTGAAGAGATTTTTGATGCCATGTTCAAAGCATTAAAGCCAAAGGGAGTTTTAGTCACTTACAGTGCTAAAGGTTCGGTGAGAAGAGCTATGCAATCTGTTGGATTCATCGTAGAAAGATTGCCCGGACCTCCAGGGAAAAGAGAAATGTTAAGAGCCATAAAAAATTAGATATGTCAAATATTAGATTCAAAAAAAGGAAAAAACCCAACAGAAAACGCGTATTGATTTTGTTAGTACTTCTAATCATTATCATCTATTTGTTCTTTAATTCTGAACAACTGATCACTGGATTTTTTGAAAAGAATTAGGATTTAAAATCTCGTCCTTTCCATTGGTATGTGCGAAACAGCGAAAGTACAACCAGGACAACGGAAAAAAGCGGATAAACAAAACTCATAGGAAAACTAGCAAGTGCTAGTTTTTCTTGCTTGTAGAAATGAAGTGACTGAAAGATAAGAGCCGTATCTGCAATCATTTTAATCGCCATACAATTGAAAAATAATTCCCACGACGTGACATTTGAAATTGCAAAAAAGAGTAGGGATACCATACTTACATTTTCTAGAAGAACGGTTGCACCAACTATTTTTGTGAACGCATTTTTGTACGATTTGCTTTTAGCTGCCCAACGCTGTTGTTGAGCAATAAAATTGCTAAAAGAGTGTTGGGTTTTCGTTGTTACAATAGCAGATGCACATTTTAAAAACTGCATGGATTCTGGGAATTGTTTTTTAAATTTTTCTAATAAAAAAATATCATCACCACTTGCTATTTGTTTATTCCCCTCAAATCCATCCACATCTAAAAAAGCATGTTTGTTGTAACATAAGTTTGCACCATTGCATAAAATTGGTTGGTTCCATCCAAAACTTCCCATTGTAGCTCCTTGTAAACTATTGAAATTTAAAATTTCAAACAATCCTGAAAAAGTTAGTTTTATGTGCAGCTTAACCGGTCCGCAGAGCATTTTCGATTGTGAATTTTGAATGGCATAATCAAATGTTTTTAACCAGTTCTCAGGAACAGAGCAATCAGCATCGGTAGTTACAATCCATTCCCATTTGGCATGTTGAATTCCGAGTGTTATGGCTGCTTTTTTTGGGGATTCTTGATGTATGTTTTGTAGAATTTGGATTGTGATTTCTGGATGTTTTCTCTTGAATTTTTCAATGATTGCAACCGAATTGTCTGTCGAAAAATCATCAATAAGGAAAACTTCAAAATATGAACGAGGATAATTTAATTTTTGGAGAGAGCTCAATAAATCTAGCAGGTTATTTGCTTCATTTCGAAAAGGTATAATTACCGTAAACCTGTTTGACGGATTTTGATTCTTAATTCGGATTGGCTTCAGTCTTATAAATCCAAGAATAAACCAAAAAATGCATAAGGCATAAAAGATGGAGATACTATAAAAAATGGTTTCCATCATACCTTCACCTTAAATTTCAAAACAAATATACTGCCCACTAACGACGGTAAGGCATAATTCAAAATCCACATGATAGAAGTTATGGCAATTATTGAAAGTTCATTCACTCCGACAAAGCTAAAGGCCCAAACGGCGATAGATCCTTTTACTGCCCAATCAAATATGCTGATACTGGGCACAATGGAAGCGATTAAATAAGACGCGCAAATTAAATGAATTGCTGTACTGTAATCAATTTCAATTCTGAACATATATATCAGAAAATAAAACTGATGAGAAAAGGACAGATATCGTGCAACTCCATAGCTAAAGGTTTTTAAAACCACAGGTTTTGGAATGCCTTTTAAAATTTCTTTGTATTCAAGTAATTTTGCTTTGGTCTTTTCCCATTTGAAGTTTTTTATAACGATTAGGACTATGAAAAACAGTAATATGAGCAAAGAAGTCTCAATAACTGGTATGTTGGGCACTTCAATATCAAAATGGCGTATTAAATAAATCATTCCAAACATTCCGAAGATGATTGTGACAGCTAGTTGCAGCATGTGGTTTACGCCGTTTAACAGGACAATCGTTTCGAAATCATTTTTATCAAAATATGCTGCTTTGGCGGCGTATTCCCCGGCTTTATTAGGAGTAACGTTTGCAGCAGTAAACGAAGCCAAGCATTGTTCTGTAGCCATGTGGTAAGGTGTTTTTTTTACTACACTAACTAAAGCCTGCCACTTTTTTATTTCAAATGCCCAGTTCATAAAAGTCAGAAATACTAAAAAGATTATCGCTGGTATATTGTACGAAAATGCATTGTTGAACTGCAGTGCTAGCGCGTCGAAAGAAATCTGTCCGTTTTCTACTACCTTGTTGTAAATGAAGTAAAACGCTCCAACAACGATAATTAATTTGAATAGAAGAATGAAGAATTCTTTTAGTTTGTTCAACATGTTGTACATTTGAGATTATCAAATTTAGCAAATATTGAGTTCGGAAAAAATAATTTTAGGAATCGATCCTGGAACGACCATTATGGGGTTCGGATTGATAAAAGTGGTTGGTAAAAAGATGGAATTGATGCAGTTAGATGAATTGATTCTGAAAAAGTACACCGATCATTATGTGAAGCTAAAATATATTTTCGAGCGAACCATTCATTTGATAGATACCTATCATCCTGACGAGATTGCCATTGAAGCACCATTCTTCGGTAAAAATGTTCAGTCGATGCTGAAATTGGGACGAGCCCAGGGCGTTGCTATGGCGGCAGGTTTGTCCAGGGAGGTACCTATCACTGAGTATTCCCCGAAGAAAATCAAAATGGCCATCACTGGAAACGGTAACGCCAGTAAGGAACAGGTGGCAAAAATGCTACAGAGCACTTTAAATATTAAAGAGTTACCGAAGAACTTAGATGCTACCGATGGATTGGCGGCAGCGGTTTGCCATTTCTACAACAGTGGAAAACTGGTTCAAGGAAAACAGTATACAGGGTGGGCCTCATTTGTGAAACAAAACGCTTCGAAAGTCAAAGAATAAATGGCTGGGATTTACCTACATATTCCATTCTGTAAGCAAGCTTGCTATTATTGTAATTTTCATTTTTCGACTTCACTGAAAAACAAGGAAGCAATGGTGCATTCCATTCTGACTGAACTTGAATTACGAGCAGATTATCTCGATAATCAGAAAATTGAATCTATTTATTTTGGAGGAGGTACACCTTCTTTATTAACCAATCAGGAAATCGAACAGATTCTAGATAAAGTTGATGAATTGTTTGAAGTGAGCGATTCTGCTGAAATTACGCTGGAAGCAAATCCGGACGACCTGTCAAAAGAGCGTTTGGAATCTTTAGCTGAAACAAGAGTCAATAGATTAAGTATTGGAATTCAGTCCTTTTTTGAAGAGGATTTAACATATATGAACCGAGCGCATTCTGCTCAGGAAGCTGTGGATTGCTTAAAAGTAGCGACTGATTTATTTGATAATATTACCATCGATTTAATTTACGGAATCCCGAATATGTCCGATGAACGTTGGCGCATGAATCTGAAGATGGCTTTTAGTTTTAATATTTCCCATATTTCGAGCTATGCTTTAACCGTTGAAGAGAAAACGGCACTGGATGTACTTATTAAAAAAGGGAAGCTTCAGAATGTAGATGAAGCACTGGCGTTGGAACATTTTAAAATTCTTGTAAATGAAGCTCAAAAAGCTGGAATGGTACATTATGAAGTGTCCAACTTCGGAAAAGAGAACTATTTTTCGAAGCATAACACGTCGTATTGGCTTGGAAAATCCTATTTGGGAGTGGGGCCTTCAGCGCACAGTTTTAACAGAGATTCTCGAAGTTGGAACATTGCTAATAATTCCAAATACATTAAAGCAATTGAAAGAGGCGAATTGCCGTTGGAGGTTGAAGAACTTAGCATTGAAGACCAATTTAATGAGGCGGTCATGATCGGATTGAGGACTATCTGGGGAGTGGATTTAACTAGAATCAAATCTCAATTTAGTTCTGAATTATACGAGCAGCTTCAATATAATTGTCAGAAATTTATTGAAAACGACTTATTAGAAATTTCGGAAAGACGGCATCTAAAAGCGACTGAAAAAGGAAAGTTTTTAATCGATGGTATTGCGAGCGATTTGTTTATTGTCTAACTTTCAGATATGAATGTCGAAGATTTCAGAACTTATTGTCTCGCTAAAAAATATGTCACCGAAAGTTTTCCATTCGACAATGTAACCTTGGTATTTAAGGTGGCGAATAAAATGTTTGCACTCTTATCTCTTGATAAACTTCCTCCCACAGCCAATTTAAAATGTGATCCTGAACGTGCGATTGAACTAAGAGACCGATATCCTGAGATCGTTCCGGGATATCATATGAATAAGCGACTTTGGAATACCGTGGAAATTGACAGCGGTCTTGATTACGACTTTGTTCTAGAAATGATTGATGATTCATACAACCTAATTGTAGAAAGTTTACCCAAAAAATTGCAACGAGAACTAGGATTTATCGACTAGTGTTTTTTGCGGTACTCTGAAGGTGTAATTCCTTTGATAGCTTTAAATTTCCTGTTGAAATTTGCCAGATTGTTGAATCCGGATTTGTACGAAATTTCCGTGATGCTCAGATCTGTTTTCTTTGCGAGTAATTTGCATGCATGACCAATTCGGATATCAATTAAAAAATTAACAAAAGTCTTAGTTGTTCTTTGCTTGAAATACCTGCAAAATGCATTAGGAGTCATGTTCGCAATATCAGAAACGTCATTTAAGGTGATTTCTTTATTAAAGTTTTCCATAGTGTATTGGAAAATATCACTCATACGCTTTCCTTCATCACCATTGTACTTTTTCAAATTAATTAAAGAAGATAGGGTACGGTGTTTTGAGGTGGCAATTAAATCCAGGACATTTAAAAAAGAAGAAAATTGTTTAAATTTTGTGCTTTGTTCAATATCCATCAAACCTTCTCTAAGTTCATCTTTGTTGGAAAGAACTTCAATACCTAAAATGGCATCGTTTAAAAATGGTTGAAAATGGTCAAACTCTGAAAGTTTAAAGAAATCCCTTCCATAACAGTTTTTTGAGAAAAACAGGGAAATCATTTCTGCTTCATTTCCTTCTGTAGTATCACTTTTAAAAACATGTGGAAGATTTTCACCTAATACATATACATCATTGGGTTTAAATTCTCCTACACAGTCACCTATAATATAGGTTCCTTCTCCTTTAAGAATGACACTGATTTGTATCTCTTTATGCTGGTGAAGCTTGTCGTAAAAAGAACTACCTGCATCGCGCTGCATGTAAAGCGACACATCTTCAGGCTTGGGAATTTTAAACGGTAAAACTTTCATATTGGTAAATTGCAGTGCAAATTTAATCTAAATATAGAAAAAATCAAGAAAAATAGGTTAAAATAATACAATCAGTTGATAAAAAATTGTGCTGAACCTTTAAAACCAAATTCTATTTTTGGTAAAAACTTAACTTATGGATTTTAAATGGTCAGGTGTAATGCCAGCAGTAACAACTAAATTCACAGAGAATGATGAATTGGATTTAGTAAATTTTGAGATAAATATTAGAGCTCAGGTAGCAGCAGGAGTGAGTGGAATTATTTTAGGAGGAACCCTTGGAGAAGCCAGTACTTTAACAGCTGCTGAAAAGAGAATTCTAATTGAAAAAACAGTCGAAATTGTAAATGGAAAAATACCAGTAATTATCAACATCGCTGAGCAATCAACAACCGATGCCATTGAAGCAGCTCGTTTGGCGAAAGAATACGGTGCACATGGTTTAATGATGTTACCGCCAATGCGTTACAAAGCTGATAGCCGAGAAACGACACATTACTTCAAAAGAGTCGCAACTAGTACTACCTTGCCAATTATGATTTACAACAATCCGGTGGATTATGGTATTGAAGTAACCTTGGATATGTTCGAAGAACTTTCAGCTTGTGAGAACATCACAGCAGTAAAGGAATCGACACGTGATATTTCAAATGTTTCCAGAATGCGTAACAGATTTGGAGATCGTTTTGCTATTCTGTCCGGAGTGGATACTCTTGCCATGGAAAGTATTGTTATGGGAGCAGATGGTTGGGTAGCCGGATTGGTATGTGCATTTCCAGCTGAAACAGTTGCAATTTGTAACTTGACAAAGGCAGGAAGAATTGAAGAAGCCCGTGAAATTTACAGATGGTTCTTACCATTGTTAGAGTTGGATATAAACACTAAATTGGTTCAAAATATTAAGCTGGCTGAGGTAGCTACTGGAATCGGAACCGAATATGTACGCGAACCTCGTTTGCCTTTAGCTGGTGAAGAACGTAAAAATGTGCTTGAAGTGATTAATTCAAGTATGGCAAAAAGGCCTTCCTTGCCGGAATACAAGAATGTACTGGTATAAGGGTTAAATTAAAAAAGAAACACATAAAATGATTACAGGAAAGAATTACATAGGCAATGTATTGTCATCTATGAGTGAAAAGCAATTTCAAACATTTAACCCTCAAAAGAATGAAACCAATGAAATTATTTATTGGGAGGCATCGAATGAAGAAATAGAAACGGCAATTGAACTGGCATCGAAAGCCTGTGTTTCTTTTAAAAATACAACAGGGGCTCAAAGAGCTGCTTTTCTGAATGAAATTGCTGACCAAATTGAAGCTTTGGGAGATGAATTGGTTGAAACGTATTGTGCAGAAACTGGATTGCCAGCAGGCAGAGCTCAGGGTGAAAGAGGAAGAACTGTTTTTCAATTACGCTCCTTTGCTGCTTTAGTTGAACAAGGAGATTGGCTAGACGCTACAATTGATACGGCACAACCTGACCGTCAACCCATGCCTAAACCAGATTTGCGTAAAATGAATGTGCCTTTAGGACCGGTGGTTGTTTTTGGAGCGAGTAACTTCCCATTAGCCTATTCAACGGCTGGGGGAGATACTGCAGCAGCTTTGGCAGCTGGATGTCCTGTTCTAGTGAAATCACACCCAATGCACGCAGGTACAGGTGAGTTAATTGCTTCAGCAATTATTAAAGCTTCAGAAAAAACAGGAATGCCTAATGGCGTTTTTAGCAATTTGAATAGTAGTGGAATTGAAGTCGGAGTGGCTTTGGTAAAACATCCCGAAGTGAAGGCTGTTGGATTTACAGGAAGCATTCAAGGTGGTAGAGCTTTGTTCGACTTGGCTTCTCAGCGTGAAGAGCCGATTCCGGTTTTTGCTGAAATGGGAAGTATTAATCCGGTTGTTTTAATGCCGGATGCAATGAATACAAAGAGTGAACAATGGGCTAAAACATATGCAGGTTCTATTACACTGGGAGCGGGACAGTTTTGTACCAATCCTGGATTGATTTTGGGAATTAAAGGAGTAGGACTGAATAATTTTATTTCTGTGCTTTCTGAAGAGATTGTAAAAATAGATCCAACCTGTATGCTGCATCCAAATATTCATGGAAACTACGAGCGTAATAAATCGGCTATGTTGGCTCAAGATGGGGTTCAAGTGACAGCGAAATTTGAATCAGATGCTGCATCAAATTTTGGGCGACAAGCGGTTACGACTGTCGATGGAGCAACGTTCTTAGCAAATAACAAATTACATCAGGAGGTTTTTGGACCATATTCTATAGTGGTACAATGTGATTCTATTGCTCAGTTAGAAGAAATTATTGCTGGTTTGGAAGGACAATTAACAGGAACTATCATTGCTGAAGGGAATGAGTTAGCTTCAAATTCGAATGTGGTTGAAGCGCTTCAGAACAGAGTCGGACGAATCATTTTCAATGGAGTGCCGACAGGAGTAGAGGTTTGTCCGTCGATGGTGCATGGTGGACCTTATCCAGCATCAACCGATAGCAGGTTTACAGCTGTTGGTGTGACTTCCATTGCGCGATGGGTGCGTCCGTTTAGTTATCAGAACTGGCCAAATGCGTTGTTACCAGATGCTTTGAAAAATGAGAATCCGTTAGGAATTTCAAGGTTGGTAAACAATGAACAAACACGAGCTAAAATTTAATGAACGTTTCAAAAATAATAGTAATAGGAGCATGGCTCTTGCTTTCATCCTGTTTGCCGACTCATGGGGATTGTGCAGATAGCAAAACTCAATTAAACAAAGTAATTGAGAACTGGGAGAATTATGAGTCGTTCGATTACGATGTGCATCCTCTTGGGCTTTTCACCAAAGAACGTTACCAGAAAGATGCAGAGTTTGCACAATTGCAGTTAGACCAGTTGGAATGTGTGAAAGAGGATGAATTATCTGAATCGGAGCAAATATCTCTAGCGTTAATAAGGTTTCAATTGCAAGATGAAATTGACACTTTTGAATTTGAAAATTATTTGAATCCGTTGTTATCCGATTCTGGATTTCACACAGACCTACCACATCAGGTTAAAACATTCAGAAATCTGGAAGACTATGACCGCTATTTGAAAAAATTGAATGTCTTTCCTGAATTTGTAGATCAGCATATCATTTTAATGCGTGAAGGGTTGGAGAAGCATATTTCTCAACCAAAAGAGATTTTCAAAGATTTTGAGGATAGCTACAATGTGCATATCGTAGAAAATTCAGAGGACAGTTTTTATTTCAGTCCCTTTAAAAATTTTCCAGGGAGTATTTCTGAGTCGCAACAAGATTCTTTAAAAACTGTTGCGAAACAGATTATTTCTGAGCGTGTCACACCACAATTCAGTATCATAAAAGCGTTTTTTGAAGAGGAATACTTTCCGAAGACCAGGGCAGTCGGAGGAGTTTTACACCAAGATAATGGAAAGGCTTATTATGAAAACAGAATTAGGTTTTACACTACCTTAGACTTGACACCACTGCAAGTTCATGAAAAAGGTTTGGCTGAGGTGAAGCGCATTCGTGAAGCGATGGAAGAAATTATAAAGGAAGTTGAATACGAAGGTGATTTTGATGCATTTCTAACTTTCCTGAGAACAGATTCTCAGTTTTATGCAGCCACTGGTGAAGATTTATTGAAAGAAGCACGTAATATTTCAAAAAAGATAGACGCCCAGCTACCTGCATTTTTTGTAACCTTACCTCGAAAGCCCTATGGAGTAGCACCCGTACCGGATGTGATTGCTCCAAAATATACTGGAGGGCGTTATATTCCTACGAGTAAAAACAGTACACGTCCCGGATATTATTGGGTGAACACCTACGATTTGCCAAGTCGTCCATTGTACATTTTACCGGCATTGACCTTACATGAAGCTGTACCAGGTCATCATTTACAAATGAGTTTGAATAACGAATTGGGAGAACATATTCCTCAATTCAGAAGAAATTTATACCTGTCGGCTTACGGAGAAGGCTGGGGGCTGTATGCAGAATATCTAGGAAATGACATGGATATTTATGAAACCCCATATGAGCATTTCGGAAAGTATACCTATGAAATGTGGCGTGCTTGTCGCTTGGTAATCGATACCGGAATACATGCCATGGGATGGACCCGTGAGCAGTCAGTTGAGTATCTGAAATCAAATACAGCATTGTCTCTGCATGAAGTAAATACGGAAATTGACCGGTATATCTCTTGGCCTGGACAGGCGGTTTCATACAAAATAGGAGAACTAAAAATCAGAGAACTTCGTAGCAAGGCAGCAAAACAATTGCAATCGAAATTCGATATACGTGAATTTCATGAAATTTTATTGGAAGAAGGAACGGTAACCTTAACCATTATGGAAAAACGAGTTGAAAATTACATAGCTAAAATATTAAATGAGTAGAAAAACTTTTTTTTGTGTTGATGCTCACACCTGTGGAAATCCGGTGAGGCTGGTTGCTGGTGGTGGTCCCAATTTGAAAGGGGCTACTATGAGTGAAAAACGACAACATTTTTTAAAAGAATACGATTGGATTAGAACAGGGTTGATGTTTGAACCCAGGGGTCATGATATGATGAGTGGAAGCATTTTATTTCCTCCTCATGATTCTGAAAACGACTTTGCGATTCTTTTTATTGAGACTTCAGGTTGTTTACCCATGTGTGGTCATGGAACAATTGGAACCATTACGATCGCCATTGAAGAAGGGTTGATTACACCAAAAATTCCCGGAAAAATCCGAATGGAAGCACCTGCTGGATTGGTTGAAATCGAATACCAACAGACGGGAAAAAAAGTTGATTGGGTACGATTGGTCAATGTAAAATCATTTTTAGCAGCAGAAGGACTAACTATTGAATGCCCGGAGTTAGGAGCGATTACTTTTGATGTGGCTTACGGGGGGAATTATTATGCAATTGTTGATCCTCAGAAAAATTTTTCAGGAGTACACAATTTTACGGCGAGTAAGCTCATTCAATATTCACAAATAGTACGTAAACGCATCAATGAAAAATATCCTGACTTTTTTGTGCATCCAGAAGATGCGACGATAAGAGATGTATCTCATATGTTGTGGACAGGTGATCCATTAGATCCTGCTTCTTCAGGAAGAAATGCGGTGTTTTACGGCGATAAAGCTATAGACCGTTCTCCATGTGGTACAGGAACTTCAGCTAGAATGGCACAATTACATGCCAAAGGAAAGTTGAAAGTTGGTGACGAATATGTGCACGAAAGTTTTATCGGTTCTAAGTTTGTAGGACGCATAATTAAAGAATCAAGTTTAAATGGAAAATCTGCAATTATCCCAAGTATTCAAGGATGGGCAAAAGTATATGGATACAATAATATCATTATTGATGCAGAGGATGACCCATATGCACATGGATTTCAAGTATTGTAATTATGAGTAAAAAAGTTGTTGTTATAGGCGGAGGAATAATAGGATTGTGTTCTGCTTACTATTTGAATAAAGAAGGTCATGATGTAACAGTCATCGACAAATCATCTATGAATGAAGGTGCTTCATATGTGAATGCAGGATATATTTCACCAAGTCATATGATTCCTCTTGCTGCCCCAGGAGTTATGAAGCAGGGAATTAAATGGATGTTCAACCCGAGTAGTCCATTGTACATTAAACCGCGTTTGAATGCCAATTTCATCAAATGGGCCTGGGCTTTTAACAAAGCCTGTTCAAAAAAGAAAATGGAACAATCTATCCCGGTCTTGAAAGATGTTTGTGTCTTTGGACAAGATTTGTACAAAGACCTCCAGTCACAAGATATATTCGATTTTCATCTTGAAAACAAAGGGCTTTTGATGTTATGCAAAACCGAACATATGTTGAAAGAGGAATTGGAAATTGCGAGAGTAGCAAATGAAGAAGGGATTTCTTGTAAAGAATTGAGTCTGGATGAACTGAAAAAGTTAGAGCCAAATGTTTCGATGGATGTTTTGGGTGCGACCTATTTTTCGGATGATTCGCATAGTACACCAAGGGATTTCATGGAAGGACTAATACGTCATCTTAAAAAATCCGGAGTAAAGATTTTAGATAAAGAAGAAGTCATCGATTTTAATCTTCAAGGCTCTAAAATTACTTCAATTCAAACCATGAAGCGTGTTATTAAAGCAGATGATTTTGTTATTGCAGCTGGCTCATGGACAGCAAAATTGAGTAAGAGAATCGGATTAAAAATGTTATTGGAAGCCGGGAAAGGGTATCGTATCAATACAACGCGTCCAACAGGCGTAACGATCCCTGCGATTTTGGCTGAAGCCAAAGTAGCGGTTACACCGATGAACGGGTTTACCCGTTTCGCAGGGACCATGGAAATCGCTGGAATTTCACATCAAATCAACGATACCAGAGTGAGAGCTATAGCAAAAGCAGCACATAATTATTACCCTGAAATTAGATTAACACCTGACGAACATTTGAATGCTGCATCTGGTTTAAGACCACTTTCTTTTGACGGAGTTCCATATATTGGAAGAAGTTCTAAATGTGAAAATGCAGTGTTTGCAACCGGACATGCAATGTTGGGTTGGACTCTTGGAACGTCCACAGGAAAATTAGTTTCAGAAATTATTTCAGACCAGAAATCCTCATTAAATTTACAGCCGTTCAGCCCGGACAGAACCTTTTAATAAAATAAATCATGCGCTATAAAAAAATTCCAAAATCTTTATTTGAAAACAATAGAAAACGCTTTGCATCTCAAATGGAACCTAGTTCCATTGCGATTCTGACTTCTAATGATATCATGCCGAACAATGCAGATGATGTGATGGGATTTGCACAGAATAACGATTTATTTTACCTGAGTGGAATTGACCAGGAAGAGTCGATTTTAGTTTTGAATCCGACTGCAACAAATCCGAATGACCGCGAAATGTTGTTCATCAAAGAAACCAATGAACATATTAAAATCTGGGAAGGAGATAAGCTAACCAAAGAGCAAGCCTATAAAGTCTCAGGAGTCAAAAATATTCAGTGGATACAAAACTTTGAATTGGCAATTCAATACATGGCCTTTGATGCAGATAATTTTTATCTGGGACATAACGAACATAAAAAAACGTTGACTGCAGTGATGAACACCCAGCAAGATCGTATGATCGAGTGGTGTAAACAACGTTATCCATTACACAATTATAAAAGAGCTGCAAAAATTACACGTGCCTTACGCCAGATTAAATCACAAGAGGAAATTGATTTAATGCAACAGGCGGCAGATATTAGTGTAGGTTCTTTCAAAAGAGTTTTGAAGGCCTGTAAACCGGGAATGATGGAATATGAGCTGGAAGCGGAACTGACTTATGAATTAACTCGAAATGGAGGACGCGGACATGCATTTATGCCGATTGTTGCTTCGGGTGGAAATGCTTGCGCTTTGCATTATAATACAAACGATAATGAGTGCAAGGACGGCGATATGATTCTTATGGATTTCGGAGTATGTTACGCTAATTATAATTCGGATACTACGAGATGTTTTCCGGTGAATGGAAAGTTCTCTTCTCGTCAGAGAGAAGTTTATGAGGCTGTACTTCACTGTTTAAAAGAAGGTTCTAAATTGATTAAACCAGGAGTAATGCCAGCCGTTTATGAAAAAGATATGGCGAAGCTCGTGGAAGCTCAGTTGATTAAGCTTGGACTACTAACACAGGAAGAAGTTGACAATCAAAATCCGGCAGCACCACTTTACAAAAAATACTTCATGCACGGTACAGCACATCACATTGGATTGGATGTGCACGATGTTGGATTGTACACCAGACATTTTGAAGAAGGAATGGTGGTCACTTGTGAACCAGGAATCTATATTCCTGAAGAAGAAATCGGTTGCCGATTGGAAAATGATTATCTAATCGTAGCCAACGGTACGGTTAATCTGACTGAAAAAATGCCAATCGAGCCAGATGATATTGAAGCTCTAATGGCCTGATAAGCTACCTTAAAATGAATCCTTTTTGCATCGGGTCTTTCGGGTCTAGCCAGAATGTATGGCTTCCAGTGATATGGGCAGTTCCTTCTACTTGTGGGATGACAGCTTTGTAGTTGCCGTACTCCGTTTCAGAAACAACGGATCCTTTAAAAACGGAACCAGTAATACTTTCAATGGTCATAGGTCTGTTTTTCGGAAGTTCATTTCTTTGGTGGTGAATGGCCATGCGTCCTGATACTCCTGAGCCCGTCGGACAGCGATCTACCTCTCCTTCGGCAAAAACACAGACATTCTTACTATCGATATTAGGTTTGTCAGATGTTTCCGTAAAAATTGTTCCGTATAAAAAGCTGAGGTCTTTTTCAAAAGGATGAGCAATTGCTATACCGCTCTTCATAACGGTATTTTTGATGTCCATTCCAACCTGAATTAAATTGCGATAGGACTCAGTTGATACGTCGAAATCGAACTTATTTTTTTGCATGTCGATATAGGCATAAAAAGCACCACCATAAGCGATGTCAAAAAGTACTTCTCCGTATTTTGGAATTTCTATAATTTGATTTTCTGCCAAAACGAAACTCGGAACACAATGAAATTTCACACCCTGAATTTCGCCGTTTTTGACATTCGTATACGAAGTGATTCTTCCACATGGCGCATCGATTTCAAGTTTATTTTCTCCTTCTCGAGCTTCAATCCAATGCATTTCAACAGCGAGGGTAGAAATTGCAATAATTGCATGTCCGCACATGGTAGAATAACCTTCATTATGCAAAAATAAAATGCCAAAATCTCCTGATTTGTCGTTCGGAGGAGTAATAATACAACCGTACATATCTGCATGTCCGCGGGGCTCAAACATTAAAGCGGTACGCAGATCATCATAATGTGTTTTGCAATAGTTTCGATACTCTAAAACCGAATTCCCTTTTAATTCAGGAAACCCTTCTATAATAACGCGTAATGGTTCACCGCCGGTATGCATATCGATGGTCTTAATTTGCAACCAGTCTTTTTTAGGTTGAAAATCTTTATTTGCTAATATATTCTCATAAGTTTTAGACATCCCTTTTCAAATTAAAATAATAATTGGCCGCAACCAAATCTTCCAGCGCATGTCCCACGGATTTAAACATGGTTATCGTTTTTTCTGAAGTCCGACCCGGTTTTTTATTTCCGCACAAATCGAATAAATCTGCTTTGATTTCCAATTCTTTGAGTACTCCAGTTTTCAATGGAATAACAATATCACCACTTTCTTTTAATCCGCCATCAAAGGTGTCGACATACACATCAGACTTCAGCACAGTCGCATCATCAGCTTCGCGCATGTTTGGTTTATATGCTCCCACTAAATCCACGTGTTGTCCAGGGACTAAATGTTTCCCAAATACCAGTGGAGACTCAGATAAGGTAGCGCAAGAAATAATATCGACTTTTGAAATCATTTCTGAAATAGTTTTAATTGCAATACAGTCAAAAGGTTTGCCGCAAAGCTGGTCACAAATCGCTTGAGCTTTTTTAAAATTCCTTCCCCAGACGTAAACATTTTTGATCGGTCTGACTGCGGCATGCGCTTCAATCAAATTCACAGAGAGCGCTCCGGTTCCTATCATGAGCAAAGAAGAAGCGTCCTTTCGTGATAAAAAACGGGAAGCCAAGGCAGAGGCCGCTGCGGTTCTTTTTACAGTCAGTGCCTTTGCTTCAAGAAGCCCTTTTATAACACCGGTTTTTGAATCAAGATAAATGTAAGTCCCCTGAATTGAAGGAAGGTCGTATTTGCCATTTTCCGGACTAATGGTTACGATTTTTACTCCGGCATCGGCATTTGGATTCCAGGCAGGCATCAAGAGTAAGGTGGAATCTTTTCCTTCAGACGGATTTGGGAAATCATGATGATGTCGCATTGGAACGTGTGTTTTCTTTTCAGAAAAGCCAGATTTCAATCGTGCAATCAAGTCCTTAAAATCGGTGTTACTTTCAATAAAATCAGCATCCAGAAAGGCGATGTTATTCATGATAATTTTATACTTTTTTTATAAAAGTAACGATTAAAAAGGGCTAATTTTAGACAATCATTCGATTCGATAAAATAGGTTGGATGAAAGCTAAAAAAGTACGAAGACATAGTGTAGGGACCACCTACCTTTAAATTCAAATCATTTGTTTATGAATACCTTAAAGAAACTATTTTTTGTTGTTGCAATCGGATTGACTGTTGTTGCCTGTCGTGTGAAATTAGAACCTGTTGAGATTCTATCATTCAAACAGGAATTGGAGCAATTATTTCCAGAGGCTGTTATCACGAAGATAGAGGCGAAGGACCATTTTGAAAGGGCATATCAGTTAGTTTTAAAGCAACCACTTGATCATAAGAATCCTTCGGCGGGACATTTTGAACACTACGTGTATTTGTCACATGTGGATGAAGAAATGCCAGTTGTTTTGATTACAGAAGGCTATAATGCGTATCCGAGAACTTATGAATTGAGTAAGATATTTAAGGGGAATCAAGTACAGGTTGAATATAGATTTTATGGTAAATCTCGTCCAGAAACAATTTCATGGGAGTACCTGACAAACGATCAGGCCATTGAAGATTATCACAGTATTGTAACCAAGTTAAAGAAGATTTATAACGGAAAATGGATTTCAACAGGGATCAGTAAGGGAGGAGAAACGGTTTTGATATACAAGTCGAAATACCCATGGGATGTTGAAGTTGCTGTGCCCTATGTGGCTCCTTTAATCGACGGACAAGAAGATCCAAGAACAGCAGAACATATTAAGACAGTTGGAACAAAGGAGTGCAGAGATAAAATTATTGCTTTCCAAAGATCTGTTCTGACAAACAGAGGGGCAGCTATTGCGGCTTATGAAAGTTTTGCAACTCAGAAAGGAATGAGTTTTACTGAAATTCCAATAGCTGAAGCATTGGAATATGCTGTCTTAGAATTTCCATTTTCATTCTGGCAATGGGGTGGGAGTTGTGATGAAATTCCATCAGAAGACGCAACAGGAAAAGAGCAAATTGAATACATCAATTCGATTGTCGGATTGAGTTTTTACAACGATAAAACCTACTACGATTTACTGCCATCGTATTATCAGCATATGGTAGAATTGGGATATTATGGATTTGATACGACGCCAGTGAAAGATTTGATTCAAATTGTTCATAATCCTACCAACCTTCGCTTTGCACCAAAAGATGTGAATCTGACTTACAATTCAAATTATATCAAAGAGGTGCGCGATTTTGTTGAAAACAAAGGAAAGAAGATTTTATATATCTATGGAGAATATGACACCTGGGGAGCATGTGCACCAACACCAAAACCATATGTGGATGCCTTAAAAATGGTGTTGCCTAAAGCATCACACAGTACACGTATAAAGGACTTTCCAAATGAAGATCAGGAGCGCATTTATGAAAAACTACGCTTTTGGTTAGGGTACGGAGTTACTGTGTATCCATTAGAAACAGTCGAGTAGATTCTCAATAATACATCCTTCGAAATATTCTAATACATGTCAAAAAAAATAGTACTAGAAAATTGTATCGAGACGGCCCTATGATTTTAGCCTAATATCCTTTTCTGTCCCTTATGAAAAGCATCTGCCTGCATTTGCAGAATTTCACGTGCCTTTTGTTTTTTGTAATTGTACAATTCCTCCTCATCGGCTAATTCATTATAAATTGCTTCATTCAATGTGCCATCTGTCTGAGAAACATGTGCTCTTTGGGCATTTTTCTGAGCAACCCAGCTATGAACAGCATTTTCAACATCAGCTAATTTTTCATCATATTCCCCTTTTGGAGCAATAATTTTTGCAAATATTGGTGAAGTTTCCACAGCTAAAAACAATAGGAATATAAAGAAGGATGTAAACCATGGCAATTTATTTAAAGCCGTAATTCGCGCCATGAGTCCGTCGAAATTATCAATTATTGGTTGTGCGTTTGAAGTCTGTGTCTTTTGAAGTGCCATAAGCTCAGTAATTTGAGCTTCTTTGTCTTTAATTTTTTCGTTGTTATCTATTTTTAACTGACTCAGTTCAGCTAAAGAAGCATCGTGTTTTTCACGTTTTTCCTTGTATACCGGACCTTTGCCTAGAATTTTTGTTCCAGCGGTGCCTTCAGCTTCAGAGATATAGGTGTCGTATAAAGCATTGGTCTCAGCTTCTTTAGTATTTATTTCTTCTTTGAGTCCTGTAATTTCATTGTTTAGTTTGGTGATTTCCGGAGTGTATTGTTGTGCGATTTGCTCTTGATTGGCTAAGGTCATATTGTTCTTTTCTTCCAAAAGAACTCGGTCAATTTCCTTTTCAAACAATTTCAATTCCAAAGGTTTGGATATAACCACAGCGATAATCACTGCCAAAAGTAATCGTGGAGTAGCTTGCCAGATTTCTGACCATTTGTTATCTCTTTTTTTGATGGTTCCTACAATAAACCGGTCCAGATTGAAAATCAACAATCCCCAAATAAGTCCAAACAGAATGGCGACGATGTAATTGTCGAATACCGTGTACAAGGCATAACTGGAAGCTATAGTTGCCATAACGGCTGTGAAGAAAACGGTTCCACCAATTCCAACATATTTTATTTGTTCCGATTTAGAGCAATTTTCTAGGACTTCTGTGTCTGCTCCCGAACACATCAAAAAGAATTTTTTAAGCACAGTTCAGTTAGTTAAGGTTATACTTAAAAGAACGCTTTGAACAGGAAATTGTTACTTAACAAAAAGTTAAAAGCCATTTCGAATGAAATGGCTTGTCTTTTTTAGGATTTGTTTTTCAACTGGTGACTCTTACATAATGTATCAAATCATGTGTATCTATGTTATAATAAATACTGTTGTTATTTTTTGATTGTGGTAATTGCGATGGTTCCATTACCACTATCATCCTTTGTAACTTTTACTTCGTCAATTTGTTTTTTATCTAAATTCTCGACATCAGTTTTAGTCACTTTTACATCGTCAATATAATAAGAGATTGTTCCAGTGACATCTTCATTAAAACTCTTTTTAACTTTAGAAGGAGCAGTCACTTCATTTTTTTTAGGTTTTGGTGGCGCAGGAGGTATTTCCATAACTTTTGGTTTTGATGGAGCAGGAGGTGTTTCTGATACCTTAGGTTTTGGGGGAATAACATCCTTTATGTTTTTAACCGACGCTTTTTGTTTATCAGACATCTTGTGATAGATGTAATTCATACGCTCCACATCTTTCAATTTATAGATGTTTGAATCGGTACTTTTGTTAAATAGAGTGTTGTATTCTTTCATTTCATCTCTCGATGCGCTCTTTTTTTCTGAAACCTCTTTAATTACAGGTTTTTTTTCTGTTTGTTGTGCTTCAACTTTTGTTGAAAAAACAAATACCAAACCAGTCAATATTGGAATCACAGCTAGTTTCTTTAATAGTTCTGTGATTTTAGAATTTTTTGTTTTCATTTTTAATAATCGTTTTTTTGTTAATGAATAATTCAAATTACTGGCCAAGTAATAGGTGTTGTTCCAGGATGCTTTATCCAATAATAAATACTGATACCTGGAAATATTGTTATACGAT
>CAXQVI010000015.1:0-216563 GCA_964227255.1 Flavobacteriaceae bacterium | reverse complement strand
TATAATATACGATTCATTGGATTTGGAATCTCAGTTAGTTTTTACCCATCGTGATTATCAGCATAGTGATAAACAGATGTTAGCGGTAAAGAAGGATGGGCATCCACTAGTAAATACTTATTTGGATGAAGCAGGAAATGTATTCCTAATTGGAAAAAAAGATGGTGAAATTCATCGTATAAATCCACAAGGTGAAGCATGTTTAAAAGATAAGGTGCACGACAATGTGAGTTGTAGTTCTTGTCATGCTGCATGGACTTCAAGGTGTATTGGGTGTCATAATCAATATGATGCCAATGAACCTCAGGCATTCGATTTATTAGAAAGAGAATATGGAGTAGGGCAATGGAAAGAGTATGTATCTGATTTTAATGCAGGGCTTCCTTCACTTGGAGTACGGGAAAAGGAGGGTGAATATCATATTGAACCAGCTGTTCCTGGAATGATAATGACTTTGGATAAAGGAAGCTTTTCAGGAAAAGAAATAGGAGAGGAGGTTAGTTTTCATCGGTTGTATGCGCCAAATGCACCACATACTATAAGAAGTGAATCCAGAGATTGCAAAAGTTGCCATTCCAATCCAGAGGCTCTCGGATTTGGAAAAGGGACTTTGAGTTATGAAATAGGAAATGGAAAAGGAACTTGGATTTTTAGTCCTGCCTACGAACTAAATCTGAACGATTTATTGCCAGAGGATGCGTGGATTCCATTTTTAGGAATTCCTGTGTCAAAACAATTCAGTACCCGTTCTGATTTTAGACCATTTTCAGTTGAAGAACAAGAAAAAATATTGATGGTTGGAGCCTGTTTAGAATGTCATACAAGTAAATCAAAAGTGATGCAGCAAAGTCTTCAATCCGGACTTGAAAAATTGATGGAATCATTGGATAAAAACTGTATCTTGCCTTATAGAAACTAATCATTTATGCAAAACATTCGTGTCACGAAATATTTATTTTTCGTTGTTGCATCTCTCGATATTTTAGGGATTGCTTTAAAGGAGCCTTTGCTGGTCTATATTTCAAAACCTTTTATAATTCCTATACTTTGGCTACTCTACAAGCTACATGTAAAAAAGCAAAGTTATTTTTATAGCATAGCGCTCTTCTGCTCTTTTATTGGCGATACAATATTGATGTTTAATGGGCTTAATTTTTTCATGCTCGGACTAGTTTCCTTTTTAATAGCTCATGTTTTCTATATTATTATAATTCGAAAGCGAATTAAAAAACTCTCGAATCCTAAATTGTTTAAATTCAGTATTCCGTTTCTGCTTTTAGTGATTGGTTTGATAAGTTTATTGGAGTCGAAGGGATTAGGAACTATGCATTTTCCAATAATTATTTATGGAATCACCATCGGACTTTTTGGAACATTTGCGTTGTACAGTCATTTAGAGTTAAAAAACAATCGTTCAAAATTAATGTTCATTGGGGCTGTACTCTTTATTATCTCAGATGCCACCTTGGCAATTAATGCCTTTTATGAACCGATGCTCTTGTTCAATTTGATTGTAATGATATCTTATATTGCTGCGCAGTACTGTATCTATGAGTCCATGATTAAAATTAATTCACCTTCAGTTTCGGGCCAATAACAGGGATTTGATTGCGAACATCCCATATAATAATTAGAGCTAAGATCAAGGTGATTATACCCAAATAGAAAAGTTTACCGCCATCTCCATTGATTTCAATTCCTAAGGCTGTGAGGTGGAAAAAGGTTGCTCCTGATAATATGCCAATAGTCATGAGGGCTCCTAACCAAACAGTTTTTGGAATTAATATCAGAATTGAAGCAATCAATTCGAGGATACCAATTCCAATTCGTCCATAGGGTTCCATGCCAAGCGTTTCGAAAATATAAGCGCTATCGGGATGTTCTGCGAATTTAAACCGCAGTGTCTGGATCAGAATCACAGCTATGGCAATCCTAATAATTTTAGAGATTTTTGAATTCATGCGAATAATTTTTTACAATTTTTTAGACGCAGATATTCTTAGACATTACAGAAAAGATAAATTAAGTGTATTTCAAAAAAAAGCGACCTATAAGGTCGCTTTTTACATTTATGTATATTTTTTACTCAGAAAATACAGTGTTGTGTTGTTCCTGAACGCGAATAAAAGTTGTTCTTTTCGTTAACTCTTTCAATTTACTCGCACCAACATAAGTGCATGTAGAACGAATTCCTCCTAAAATATCTTTAACGGTATTCGCTACGGGGCCTCTATATGGAATTTGAACTGTTTTTCCTTCGGAAGCACGATATTCTGCAATCCCACCAACATGTTTGGTCATAGCTGTTTCAGAGCTCATTCCGTAGAATTGTTTGAAAAGTTCTCCGTTGACTTCTACAGTCTCTCCACCACTTTCATTATGTCCGGCTAACATGCCGCCTAACATTACAAAATCAGCTCCACCACCAAAGGCTTTGGATACATCACCAGGGATTTTACATCCTCCGTCAGATACAATTTGCCCACCTAAACCATGTGCAGCATCAGCACATTCAATAATCGCAGAAAGTTGTGGGTATCCAACCCCAGTTTTTACGCGTGTGGTGCAAACAGAACCAGGTCCAATTCCTACTTTGATAATATCAGCTCCAGCTAACAATAATTCTTCAACCATTTCACCTGTAACTACATTACCAGCCATAATAATTTTGTTTGGGAAAGTCGCTCTGGCTCTTTTCACAAATGCTACAAAATGCTCTGAATAACCATTTGCAACATCAATACATAAGAATTTTAATTCCTTGTGATTGTTGAAAATTGTTTGAATTTTTTTAAAATCTGCATCCCCGGTTCCGGTACTCACTGCTATATAATCTAAGACAGCAGCATTTTTTCCGTGAACAAATTCTGCCCATTGCTCAAGAGTATAATGTTTGTGTACCGCTGTGAAAATTTTGTGTTCAGCTAAAGCTTCAGCCATTTCAAAAGTTCCAACGGTATCCATATTTGCAGCCATAATAGGAACGCCGCTCCATTTATGGTCACTATGTAAAAAGCTGAACTCACGATTTAAGCTTACTTGAGATCTAGATTTTAGAGTGGATCTTTTTGGACGAATCATCACATCCGTAAATCCAAGTTTCATTTCATTTTCTATTCGCATATTCTATTTTATTTAGTTTGTCCAGTTTGAATGTCTTTCAATACATCAGACAATAATACTTGTTCCTTTACTTGTTTTACTTTTATTGCTATCGAAATAGAAGTCGACACGTCCGACATTTATTCCGTAACATCCTACTTGATTTATAAGTACATTCTCTCCAGCGCTGTTCTTAGTAACTGTTGGTTTTGGTAAAAATGTGTGGGTGTGTCCTCCAATTATTAAATCAATATCTTTCGTCTTTGAAGCTAACTTCATATCATCGACTTTTGAATTGTTTTTGTAGTGGTATCCTAGGTGCGACAAACAAATGATTAAGTCGCAATTTTCTTCCTCTTTAAGTATGCGAGCCATATCTTGGCTCACAGCAACAGGATCATTGTATTTGGTCTCTTTGTACAGTCTTGGGTCCACTAAACCAGTTAATTCAATTCCAAGCCCAAACACACCAATTTTTACACCGTTTTTGACGAAAACTCTGTATGGTTTTACAATTTCATCTAAAACGGTGTTCTTAAAGTCGTAATTGGCTGAAACAAAGTTGAATTTTGCATGTGGAAGTTGTTTGTAAAACCCGTTAATTCCATTGTCGAAATCATGATTTCCCAGCGTTGCACAATCGTATTTCAGCATCGACATCAATTTGAATTCCAATTCCCCTCCGTAGAAATTGAAATAGGGTGTCCCCTGGAAAATATCTCCCGCATCAAGAAGTAATGTATTCGGATTTTCTTTCCGAATAGATTCAACAATAGCTGCACGTCTTGCAACGCCTCCCTTATTGGGATTTCTGTAATGATTTTCGGGAAATGGTTCAATATGACTATGTGTATCGTTTGTGTGAAGAATAGTAATTTTAGTTGGTGTAGGAGTACATGCTTCCAAAGAAAATGCTCCTCCTGCAGCAATTAAGGCTGATGTTGCTCCGGCTTTTTGAATAAAATCTCTTCTTTTCATAATGTTTAGTTTAGTCTTTTAAATCGGCCGTCTAAGGCAACATCAATAGTATCGTGTTCTTTAAAATAATCGATAAGTGCATTTCTCACCTTGTAATCCGTTTTAAACAAGCTCACAGGATTTTTAAAGAAATTCATATTGTCACCTCCGCTTTGTAAATAGTCAGAAGTAGCAACATAATAGGTTTTGTTCTTATCAATTGATTTTCCGTTTATTTTTAAAGTGTATTTATCCCCTTCTAATGTCAGTTGAATTTCTTTTGAAAGTGGATGCGCTTTGTTTCCTTTCATTAAATAATGTGCTAATTCTTCAATTTTTTCAGAAGTCAATTCCACTATTACCAGGCTATTTTCAAAGGGCATTAATTTGAAGGCATTCAGATTTGTAATTGGTCCAGCAGTAATTCCAGCTCTGATTCCTCCGTAGTTGAACATTGCGAAATCAACGTTTTTATCAGTTCTAGTTTCAAAAACCATATTTGATTTTTCATAACAGATATCAGCCATTAAATTACCTAAAGAACTTTCCAGATCTCCATCAAGTCTGGTTATGTCAACCGGAGTATAACTAATTTGGGTATTCATCTCCTTTTCAACTTTAACTTTATACGGAGTAATACTGTCTGTTATGGCCTGTATTCCGATAATTGAATCATTTACAGGTAATTGTTTTCCTTCAATTTTGACCAATTCTTTATGGGGCGCATTACACGACCAGAAAAGGCATAAAATTAGGATTGAAAAACTTAGTTTTTTCATCGTTTTATTCATCACTTTAGTTAATTTTGGACAATAGTACAAAGATAGATGATTTTAAAAAGTTTAAAGCGAAGAAGTAATCAAATATTCTTAAAGAATAATTACAATTCATTTATCAGTAACTCCAAACATAAAGCACCTGAAAAATTGAGTTCTATCCTTTTTGTAGTGGATCAATCTTCAAATTTGGATGAGATTTCAAAAAATATGAAAAAGGTAATAGGAGTAAAAGACTCGCAAATAACTTTTGTATTTTTTTCTGAAAAAGCAAATAAGAATTCTGAAAGAGAACATCATGTATCAGAAAAAGATTTTGGTTGGTATGGAAAAGTGGATGAAGGTTTCCTCAAACAGGTTTTAACAAATACATACGATTTGTTAATTAATCACAGCAAAGTTGAAAGTTTGTATGCTGACATGTTAGTTTTGCAAGTAAAGGCAGGCTTGAAAGTCGGTTTTGGTACGGTGGCAAGTGAAAATTACGACTTGAAAATTCAGGTTGATGCTTCAGACACTGCTTTGTTTACAAGTGAATTAAAAAAATATTTAGAGATTTTAAAATAGATATTATGAAAGCACTAATAGGAACTGGTGTAGCATTGGTAACTCCATTTAACACGGATGGGTCGATTGATTTAGAAGGATTGGAAAGACTGGTGAATTTTCAAATTGATAACGGAATAAACTATTTAGTAGTTCTTGGAACCACTGGGGAAGGAGTTACATTGACTTCCGAAGAAAAGGAACAGGTAAAATCGACCATTGTGCGTGTGAATGCTGGGCGTTTGCCGATTATTTTAGGATTGGGTGGAAATAATACCGCAGCTTTAGTCCATGAAATTAAGAATACCGATTTAAATGATTATTCAGCTATTTTATCTGTCTCTCCATATTATAATAAACCTACTCAGGAAGGGATTTACCAGCATTTTAAAGCTGTAGCAGAAGCATGTCCTGTCCCAATTGTAGTATACAATGTTCCGGGAAGAACAGGAAGTAATGTTCATCCGGAAACTATTATCCGATTGGCAAATGACTTTAAAAATATTATTGCAGTAAAAGAAGCGGCGGGAGATATTGTTCAGGCGATGCGTATAATTCAGCACAAGCCGAATGACTTTTTAGTAATCTCCGGAGATGATATGATAGCTTTGCCTATGACTTTGGCAGGTGGAGCAGGAGTAATTTCAGTAATTGGGCAAGGATTACCAAAAGATTTTTCTTCGATGATTCAACATGGATTGGACGGAAATCTTGCAGCGGCGAATGCACTTCATTACAAGGTTATGGATAGTATTGATTACATATTTGAGGAAGGAAATCCAGCAGGAATTAAGGTGATGTTGAAAAAGTTAGGAATATGTTCAAACACCGTCCGTATTCCTTTAATGCCTGCAACCTATGAATTGCAAGAAAAAATAAATAACTTTGTTGATCATTATAATTAATAGAACTTAATTAAGTTCATAAAAATAAGCCTATGTTATCAGAAAAAATGGAAGCTGCATTAAACAAGCAGATCCAGATAGAAGCACAATCTTCTCAAATTTATTTAGCCATGGCATCTTATGCTGAGATTCAAGGACTTGAAGGAGTGTCTGAATTTTTATACGGTGCCTCCGAAGAAGAGAGAATGCATATGTTGAAATTTTTTAAATATATCAACGAAAGAGGAGGGCATGCTATTGTTCCGCCTTTAGATGCTCCTGGAGAAGAATTTGGTTCTATGAAAGAGATGTTTGAAACGTTATTTCAACATGAAGTATATGTTTCACAAAGTATTAATGAATTAGTTCATATTTCCTTGGAGGAGAAGGATTATGCTTCGCATAATTTCTTGCAATGGTATGTAGCTGAGCAAATAGAAGAAGAAGCTCAGGCCAGAACTATTTTAGACAAGATTAACATGATTGGAGAAGACAAAGGAGGTCTATATTTATTCGATAATGATATTAAAGCACTTAATGTTATTAGTTCGGTAGATCCTAATCAAGCTCAATAATTAACAAACTATTATAACTTATAGTAGTTCTTCATTGGTTTAACTAATTATTTTTGTGAGTTTTCCGGATGAAAAACATTTTAATAATTCATAATAAATAATTAGTTTTGCCAAATGCAAAAAAATAAATTTTATATTTTCATTTTTGTACTTGCCGTAAGTCTTTCAAGTTGCGGTGAATACTCGAAAGTTCTGAACAAAGGAACAAAAGAGCAACAGTATAAAATGGCAACCGAAATGTATGAAGCTCAAAAGTACAGCAAAGCCATTCAGCTGTTTGAGAAAATAACTCCTTTGTATAGAGGAAAGCCACAAATGGAGCGTATTCAATATATGGTGGCTCAATCGCATTATAATACTAAACAATACAGTCTGGCTGCCTATTATTTTGATAAGTTTGTAAAGAATTACCCAAAGAGTTCAAAGGTAGAAGAAGCAGCTTATTTGTCGGCTTATAGTTATTACTTATCTTCACCTGTATTTAGTTTGGATCAGAAGGATACTTATGAGGCGATTAATGCGTTACAGAACTTTATCTTTCAATATCCAAATTCAGATAATGTAGCTGTCGCAAATACGAATATTAAAGAACTTACCCACAAATTAGAGCGTAAGTCATTTGAAATAGCAAGACAATATTATCATACTGAGAATTATATTGCAGCAATTGTTGCCTTTGATAATTTGATGGCAGAGTTTTTAGGAACAAGTTACAAAGAGGAAGCAATGTACTTGAAATTTCAGTCAGCGTATGAATTAGGAATGAATAGTATTTACTTTAAGAAAGAGGAAAGATTGAATGATGCGATTAAAATTCACGGGAAATTAGTGAGAGCTTATCCAGAATCAGAATATCTTGCAGAAACAAATAAGCAAGTAAGTACGTTAGAAGAAGAATTAAATGCATTTATTGCACAAAAAACAGAGAGTAATGGATTATAAAAACACAAAAGCAGCAACCACCACAGTAACCTACGATAGAGAAAAAATCGAGCAACCTACTGATAATATCTATGAGGCGATTACTATCATGGCTAAAAGAGCGCAGCAAATTAATGTGGATCTTAAAAGTGAATTAGTTGAAAAATTAGATGAGTTCGCTACGTATACTGATTCATTAGATGAAGTTTTTGAAAATAAAGAGCAAATCGAAGTTTCTAAATTTTACGAAAAATTACCAAAGCCTACAGCGTTAGCAGTAGAAGAGTGGTTAGAAGAAAATATCTACTACAGAAAACCAGAAGAAGAAGACGCTTCAAAATAAAAAACAAACTTTATGTCCATTTTAAACGGTAAAAATGTTTTACTCGGCGTTACTGCTGGTATTGCAGCGTATAAAACGGCACATTTAGTACGACTTTTTAAAAAAGCAGGTGCTCATGTAAAGGTAGTTATGACTCCTGCTTCTAAAGATTTTGTTACACCCTTAACATTATCTACCCTTTCAAACAATCCGGTGTATTCCACTTTTTATGACCGCAATGAAGATGAAAATGCGGAGTGGAATAGTCATGTTGAATTAGGATTGTGGGCCGATTATTTTTTAGTCGCTCCAGCTACAGCAAATACCTTGTCGAAAATGGCGAACGGTGTTTGTGATAACCTTTTACTTGCAACCTACCTTTCTGCAAAATGTCGTGTATACTTCGCACCTACCATGGATTTGGATATGTACCAACATCCTAGTACCAAAGCTAGTATTGCAAAATTGGAATCATTCGGGAATATTTTTATTGCTCCGGGCAGTGGATTTTTAGCCAGCGGACTTACAGGTGAGGGTCGTATGGAGGAACCTGAAAATATTGTTTCTTTTATCGAGAATCACATCGTTTCAAACTTGCCACTATATGGGAAAAAGGTTTTAATTACTGCTGGTCCGACTTATGAAGCCATAGACCCTGTTCGTTTTATTGGAAATCATTCTTCAGGTAAAATGGGTTATGCAATAGCGCATAGAGCTGCAGAATTGGGAGCAGAAGTTGATTTGATTTCTGGTCCTTCACATGAAAAAGTGCAAAATACCTTAATTAATAGAATTGATGTAGTGAGCGCTGAAAGCATGTATTCTGAAGTTCATAAAAGATTCGAAAAATCCAATATTGCCATATTTTCTGCTGCTGTGGCAGATTATAAGCCTGCTAATATTTCTAAGATTAAAATAAAGAAAACCGATAGTGATTTGAACATTGAATTGGTTAGAACACAAGATATTTTAGCGTCTGCAGGAGCTTTGAAGAAAGCGCAATTCTTAGTAGGTTTTGCACTAGAAACAAACAATGAAATAGAGAATGCAATAGATAAGCTGAAGCGAAAAAACCTGGATCTGATTGTTCTAAACTCTCTTAACGATAAGGGGGCAGGATTTAAATCTGATACAAATAGGGTTTCTATAATTGATAAATCCGAAAAAATTTCTGAATTTAGTGTGAAATCCAAGGCTGAAGTCGCCGAGGATATATTTAATGAAATTTTGAAGCGATTTAATGCCTAGATATATTCTTTTTATTTTTACGTTTTTTATGCTTACGCCTCTAATGGCACAAGAGTTGAATGCAACTGTTGAAATTAATCACGACCAAATTCCAGGTTCAAACAAGCAGGTATTTATTACACTTGAAAATGCTATAAATGAGTATTTGAACCAAACGAAATGGACGAACTACGCCTACAAACCTCAGGAACGTATTAATTGTAACTTCACAATTACCATTGCAGAATATTCAAACGATAATTTTAAGGGTAATATTCAAATCCAGTCTTCAAGACCGGTTTTTAATTCTACCTACGAAACTCCTGTATTCAATTTCAGAGATGATAATTTTTCATTTAATTACAAGGAATTTGAACCGTTAATATACAATGAAAACAGCTTTGAATCGAATTTGGTTTCTATGCTAAATTTCTATGCGTATATGATATTGGGTATGGATGCAGATTCATTTGGATTGAATAGCGGGAATCCTCATTTTCAGCAGGCTATGAATGTAGCTGTAGTTGCACAACAAGGAGGCTATTCAGGTTGGAATCAAAATGATGGGAGACAAACCAGGTTTATCTTAATCGATAATATTTTGTCACCTACATATAGTCAGGTGCGCATATCGAATTACGAATACCATCGCCTGGGAATGGATAAAATGGGATCGAATACTAGAGGAGCAAAAGAAGTTATTGCAAAGGCAATCATAGGGCTTCGTTCTGTTTATGATACCAGACCTAATGCATTTTTAATCCGTGTATTTATGGATTCAAAATCAGATGAAATTGTTCAAATATTCTCAGAAGGACCGAATTATAATACTTCGAAATTAAAAGAGGATTTGTTGCGAATCTCTCCTATTAATTCTGAAAAGTGGAACAACATTAAGTAATTGCTTAATTACAATTAGAAAATGCTTACAAACCTTTCTATTAAGAATTATGCCTTGATTGAAAATATTTCAGTTGAATTCAAGGATAAATTGTCAATTATTACCGGAGAAACAGGAGCAGGTAAAAGTGTTTTGTTGGGTGCTCTTGGATTGGTATTAGGTAAAAGAGCAGATAGTACTTCGTTAAAAGACAGTTCCAAGAAATGTATCATTGAAGGACAGTTTGCTATTGGTAATTATAAACTGGAAGCGTTTTTTGATGAAGAAGATATAGATTATGAAGAAGAAACAATTATTCGTCGTGAGATTTTACCAAGCGGTAAATCTCGCGCCTTTATAAACGATACGCCCACAACTTTATCGGTGTTGAATCAACTGGGTGAACAGCTCATTGATATTCATTCACAGCATCAGACCTTGCAATTAAGCGATGCGCAATTTCAATTAGGAATCATTGATGCCATTGCAGGTAACGAGGCAAAGTTGGTTTCCTATAGAAGAGGTTTGGGAATCTTCAAAAATCAACAAAAAGCTTTAAGGGAATTATTAGCATCTCAAGAAAGCGCCAAAGCTCAATATGATTATAACCTTCATTTGTATGAAGAAATAAAGAATGCTGATTTCAAAGAGAATGAGCAAGAGCAACTAGAACAAACCCTAGACAAACTTAACAACAGCGAAGAAATTAGAATTAATTTATCCGAGGCCTTTGGAATTGCTTCTGCGGAGGAGGTGGGATTACAATCACAAATGCATCTATTTAGTGGAAACCTTGGAAAAATTTCCACATTTTCAAAAGAATACAAAGAACTATTTACTCGTGCAAATAGCCTGAAAATTGAATTAGACGATTTGACCCAGGAACTTGAACGACTGAATGAAGATGTAGATTACGATCCTGTGAAGATTGAGCAGTTAAACGATCGTTTACAATTGTTATATGATCTTCAAAAAAAACACAGCGCAAGTACGATTTCAGAATTAAAAGTCATTGAAGCTTCTTTGGAAGAAAAAGTGGCTGTGGTAGAATCAGCAAATGAACATCTTGCTAAAATAGAGTCGGAACTTCGTGATACGACTCAAAAATTAACTGTATTATCGGAGAAAATTTCCTTAGCAAGAGCGAAAGCTATTCCTATTTTTGTAACCAAACTTGAAGGAATATTATCCAATCTTGGAATGCAAAATACTAGATTTAAATTCAATTTAAATCAGACTGATAATTTTGGGACAAATGGTAACGATGAATTGGAACTATTGGTTTCTGCAAATAAAGGAGGAAACTACGGAGCACTGAAGAAAGTAGCTTCTGGAGGAGAATTATCAAGAATTATGTTAGCTACAAAGGCGATTTTGTGTGAGTATCTGGACTTGCCGACAATTATTTTTGATGAGATTGATACGGGGGTTTCGGGAGATATTTCTCAAAAAATGGCCGATATCATGGCTCAGATGAGTGGAAAAATGCAGGTCATTACTATTACACATCTCCCACAGATTGCTGCCAAAGGAAATCAACATTATAAAGTTTACAAAGAGGAGAGTCAGGATGATGTTGTTACAAAGTTGGTTGAGTTATCAGAAAATGAACGTATAATTGAAATTGCTGAAATGCTTTCTGGTAAAAATGCATCAAGCACCGCAATAGAGCATGCCAAGGACTTGTTAAATTAATATTTTACTATATTTGCGCACTTAAAATTGAACTATACTAACATAAGATATTATGCAAAACTTACTTAAAGGGAAAAAAGGAATCATTTTTGGAGCACTGGATGAAAATTCTATTGCTTGGAAAGTTGCTGAAAAGGCACATGAACAAGGAGCAGAATTTGTTTTGACAAATGCACCTGTAGCGCTGCGTTTAGGTACAATTTCAGAATTAGCTGAAAAAACAGGATCACAAATAATTCCTGCTGATGCTACATCTATGATGGATTTGGAGCATTTAGTTGATGAAGCAATGAAAGCTTTAGGTGGAAAAGTAGATTTTGTGCTGCATTCTATTGGTATGTCGGTAAATGTACGTCGCGGAAATCACTATACGCACCAGGATTACAACTTTACTAAAAAAGGATTTGACGTTTCAGCGTTATCATTCCACAGAATGATGAGTGTACTTTTTGAAAAGGACGCCGTTAATGAATGGGGAAGTATTATCGCACTTACGTATATGGCTGCACAACGTGTATTCCCAGATTATAATGATATGGCAGATAATAAAGCCTATTTGGAGTCTGTAGCTCGTAGTTTTGGATATTTCTTCGGCCGTGATAGAAATGTAAGAGTAAATACAATTTCTCAATCTCCAACGCCAACGACCGCAGGTAGTGGTGTAAAAGGATTTGACGGATTCTTAGCTTATGCTGATGAAATGTCTCCATTGGGAAATGCTACAGCTGATGAATGTGCAGATTATACAATTAGCATGTTTTCTGACTTGACAAAGAAAGTGACTTTACAAAACTTATTTCATGATGGAGGATTCTCAAATATGGGTGTAAGTACAGCAATCATGGAAGGATTTATGAATAGTAAATTTCCACAGTCTGAAAACGAAGCTTCAGAAGAGTAGGGAAAATTATTTTTTGATAAAAAATTAAAGGGCGAACCAATCTGGTTCGCCCTTTTTAGTTAGCGGTTGAAAAGTTATTTTTTTTAGGCTGAATTATATCATAATTTTTGCCAGTATAAACTCTTAAGTTTGATAAGTTTAAACTAATCATACTTTATGAAACCACTTAAAATTGTAGTACTAGCTAAGCAAGTACCAGATACCCGACATGTTGGACCTGATGCAATGAAGCCTGATGGTACCGTTAATAGAGGTAAACTTGAAACCGTTTTCAACCCAGACGATTTACACGCACTGGAATTAGCCCTAAATATAAAAGATCGCATTCCTGGAACTCATGTGACTATATTGACCATGGGTCCGCAAAAAGCTGCTGATATTATCCGAGAAGGATATTACAGAGGTGTCGATGATGGAATTATGATATCAGACAGACGCTTCGGAGGAGCCGATACCTTGGCTACCAGCTATACCTTGGTGCAGGGGATTAAAAAAATTGCTGATTATGACTTGATTTTAGGAGGAAGACAAGCTATTGATGGTGATACTGCTCAAGTAGGGCCTCAATGTGCTGATAAACTGAATATTCCTCAGGTGACTTATGTGGAAGAAATCATTGAAATCAAGGAGGATGAAATCATTGCCAGAAGAAGACTGGAAAAAGGAGTGGAAACAGTAGCTGCACCTTACCCTTGCTTAATGACGGTTCATGGTTCTTCTCCAGAATGTAGATCCAGAATTGCAAAAAGAGTAATGAAATATAAATATGCAAGAACTAAAACAGAAATGCGTAAAGGAGATCCTGTTCTAGAAGCTTTGCATGAAAAGAGACCTTATTTGGTAATTCCGGAATGGAGTGTTGAAGATATCAGTGCTGATTTAACTAAAATTGGATTGGCAGGTTCGCCAACCAAAGTGAAAAGCGTCGAAAGTATTGTACTTACAGCAAATGAAGCGAAAGTATTAAATGATTCTGATGTTGATATCGAAGGAATGATTAAAGAATTAATTGAACACCATACTATTGGTTAACCTAAAATTATAAAAGATGAAAAGTGTATTAGTATACTGCGAGGTGGAAAACCAAAAAGTAGCGGAAATCAGTCAAGAGCTGTTATCAGCAGGGAAAAGATTAGCTGAAAAATTACATTGTCCTCTGGAAGCTATGGTTTTTGGTGATAAATTAAAAGGAATTGAATCTCAGGTAGCTCCTTATGGAGTGGATAAATTATTTGTCGGAGATGATGAGCGATTGGAACCTTTTGCTACATTGCCTCATGCAGCACTTGCGACAAATGTATTGAAGGAGGAAGATCCTCAAATTGTGTTGTTTGGTGCGACATCCGTTGGACGAGACCTAGCGCCAAGATTGGCTTCTAAGCTGAACTGCGGACTGACAGCAGACACCACCATTTTGGACATAGGAGATCACTTCGTTAAGAAAGAAAAGAAAGAATATAAAGATTTGTTGTATGCAATTCGACCAGCTTTTGGTGGTAGCATTATGGCAAATATTATAAACTGGGATATGCACCCTCAAATGGCAACAGTGAGAGAAGGTGTTATGAAAAAAGAAATCTTTGATAAAAATTATGCGACAGAGGTTGTGAACCTTGATGTGAATAAGGTAGTTAAAGATGAAGATTTTGTTGTGAAAATTATTGAGCGTCATATAGAAGATTCAGATGTCAACTTGAAAGAAGCTCCAATTATTGTGGCAGGAGGTTATGGTGTCGGTTCAAAAGAGAATTTTGAATTGTTAACAGAGTTGGCCGATTTGCTTGGTGGTGAAGTTGGGGGTTCAAGAGCAGCGGTAGATGCTGGTTTTATTGAACACGACCGACAAATTGGGCAGACAGGAACAACCGTTCGTCCGAAGTTGTATATCGCAGCCGGAATTTCAGGAGCGGTGCAACATACTGCCGGTATGCAGGATTCTTCTTTGATTATTTCAATTAATAATGATCCTGAAGCTCCAATAAATGGTTTGGCAGATTACGTTATTAATGGTGATTTAGAAGTTGTGATTCCTAAGATGATTAAGTTTTATAAGGAAAACGCAAAATAGTTAATAAAAGAAGTTTCGAGTTTTCAAACTCTTAATATAAAATCAAAACAAATGGATAATTTTTTCAAAGATACACCGGACTTTAAATTTCACTTAAAAGATCCAATCGTAGAAAAAGTAGTAAAACTAAAAGAAGACAATTTCAAGGAGTCAGAGAAATATGATTATGCGCCTTTGAATCATGAAGATGCAATTGATTCATATGAAAAGATTTTAGAAATTGTAGGAGATATTTGCGCCAAAACCATAGCGGAAAATGCTGAATCAGTTGATTTAGAAGGACCGCATATAGAGAACAATGAAGTTGTTTATGCAAAGGGAACGACTGAAGATTATAAAGCTTTGTATGAAGCCGGGCTTATTGGAATGGCATTGCCAAGAAAATATGGCGGATTAAACTTTCCTCTCCTCCCATACGTAATGGCTGCCGAGATGGTTGCTAGAGCCGATGCAGGATTTGCAAATATTTGGGGATTACAGGATTGTGCTGAAACCATTAATGAATTCGGTTCAGAAGAGCAAAAAGAGAAATTTTTACCACGATTTAACAGAGACGGGGCTACAGCTGCAATGGTTTTAACAGAGCCAGATGCGGGATCCGATTTACAGTCGGTTAAGTTAAAAGCAACATGGAATGAAGAAAAAAACACCTGGATTTTAAATGGTGTAAAACGTTTCATTACAAATGGTGACGCCGATATTTCGTTGGTGTTAGCGCGTTCAGAAGAAGGAACATCAGATGCAAGAGGACTGTCTTTGTTTATATACGACAGAAATGCACATGCTGTAGAAGTTAGACATCTTGAAAAAAAGTTGGGAATCAAAGGTTCTCCAACTTGTGAATTGGTGTTTAAAGATGCGCCGGCTGAATTGATTGGAAAAGAGCGATTCGGGTTGATAAAATATGTTATGGCTTTGATGAATTCTGCACGTTTAGGTGTTGGAGCACAGTCGGTAGGGATTGCAGATGCTGCTTATAGAGAAGCTTTAAAATATGCTGAAGAAAGAGCTCAGTTCGGAAAAGTAATTGCAAATTTCCCTGCTGTTTATGAAATGTTGACCAATATGAAAATCCGTGTGGATGCATTAAGAGCATTACTTTATGAAACAACCAGATTTGTTGATGTTACCAAAGCTTATGAAGAGGTGATGAAAGAAAGAAAACTGGAACGTGAAGAGCGTATGGAGATGAAGCATTATTCAAAATTGGCAAATGTATTTACTCCACTGATTAAATTGACATCAAGTGAATCATGTAACAAAATTGCATATGATTCATTGCAAGTTCATGGCGGTACTGGATTTATGAAGGATTTCCCTATTGAACGAATTTATCGAGATGCGCGTATTACTTCCATTTACGAAGGTACTTCACAGTTGCAAGCGGTTGCAGCGATTAAAGGAGTAACAACAGGAGTTTTCTTAGAGCAGATTTTGGAATATGATAAATTGGTTTCTGATAAAAACTGTGAGATTAGAACAAAACTTCATAAAATGGCTGAAGAGTACAAATCAATTACAGAACGGATGATTGGAATGGAAAGTAATGAATTAATCGATTTTCATTCAACGCGCTTGGTTGAAATGGCCGGAAATATTATTATGGGGTATTTGCTAGTAATCAATAGTCAAAAAGATGAGAAATTCGTGAAGACTGCCAGATTGTTTGTAAACCTTGTAAAATCTGAGAACAAGGAGCGATTCGACTATATGGATACGTTTAGAATGGAGAATTTAGAATTGTATAAAGATGTTGATACCGAAGTGTTGCAGCTTACGTATTAAACACTAAATTTGAATATTATAAAAAAGTGCAAATTGAAAAATTTGTACTTTTTTTTCGTTAAATTTCAAGGACTTATCAAGAAAAATTGTGAGACAATCCTATTCCATTATTGTACCCGTTTATAATCGTCCTCAAGAGGTTGAAGAGCTATTGGATGGCTTGTGTAATCAGACGTATGAGTTTCCATTTGAGGTGATTATTGTCGAAGATGGTTCAGAAGTGGATTGTAAGAAAGTAGTTGACGGATACAGGAAACTTCTTGATATTGATTATTACTATAAAGACAATTCGGGGCCTGGCTTGACAAGGAACTTTGGTTTTGAAAAAGCGAAAGGAACTTACTTTATTGTTTTTGATTCCGATTGTGTGATTCCTCATGAATACTTGGAAATGGTAGATGCAGGTTTGACAAAAAATTACACCGATATTTTTGGAGGGCCTGATGCTGCAGATCATGATTTTACGTTGGTCCAAAAAGCCATTAATTTTAGTATGACTTCTTTTTTGACCACCGGAGGAATTAGAGGAAAGAAAAATGGCGTTGGAGATTTTCAACCGAGAAGTTTTAACTTGGGGATGTCAAAAAAAGCTTTTGAATTAACTGGTGGATTTGGGGAGATGCGAATAGGAGAGGATATTGATTTGTCGTTAAGAGCAAAGCAACTCGGATTAAAAAGTCAATTAATATCAGAAGCCTATGTATATCACAAAAGGCGCACTAATTTTTATGATTTTTATAAACAGACGTTCAGCTTTGGTAAAACACGTCCTTTTTTGAATAGAAAATTTAAAGGAACCGCAAAAATCACCTACTGGTTTCCATCCTTATTTGTGATTTTTTACACAGCTGCCTTGATTCTTGCTTTTGTGAATTTCTGGTATCCGATGTATGTAGTGCTCGGTTATTTTACGCTTATTTATTTAGAATCTTCCATAGAGAACAAAAGTCTTGTAGTAGGACTATTATCCGTTTTTTCCACGTTGATACAATTCTTTGGATACGGATTAGGATTTTTGAAAGGAACGTTTAAAATGAAATAAAAAAACGAGCCATTTGGCTCGTTTTTCATTAATTATTAGATGCTTCTATATCGCTTTCTCCTTTTGTGATTTTAATGGTGAGTTCATCATTTTTCTTATCCAGTTCCATTAAAATTGAATCGCCTTCATTTAGATTTGATGTAACGATTTCCTCTGCAAGGGCATCTTCAATATATTTTTGAATAGCTCTTTTCAAAGGCCTCGCACCGTATTGTTTGTCAAATCCTTTATCCGCAATATAATCTTTAGCTTCATCGGTCAAGTTAAGTTCATAACCTAATCCTTTGATTCTTGCTAAAAGTTTATTCAATTCAATGTCGATAATAGAATGGATGTGTTCGCGATCTAATGCATTAAATACAACTACATCATCAATTCTGTTTAAGAATTCAGGTGCAAATGATTTCTTCAAAGCATTTTCAATGACCTTCTTTGAATTGGCATCAGCCTGTGCTTCTTTTGCAGCAGTTCCAAATCCAACGCCAGTTCCGAAATCTTTCAATTGGCGTGCACCAATGTTAGAAGTCATAATGATGATTGTATTTCTAAAATCAATTCGTCTTCCTAAACTGTCAGTAATGTATCCATCATCTAAAATTTGTAATAAAATATTGAATACATCAGGGTGTGCTTTTTCAATTTCATCTAACAAGACAACAGCGTATGGCTTACGTCTGATTTTCTCTGTTAATTGACCACCTTCTTCATAACCAACGTACCCCGGAGGTGCTCCAACCAACCTTGAAACAGCAAATTTTTCCATGTATTCGCTCATGTCAATTCTAACTAGAGCGTCGTCGGAATCAAATAATTCAGTTGCTAAGATTTTTGCAAGTTGTGTTTTGCCAACACCTGTTTGCCCTAAGAAAATAAAAGAACCAATTGGTTTATTAGGGTCTTTCAATCCCACGCGGTTTCTCTGGATAGCCTTTACTACTTTGCTCACCGCTTCATCCTGACCAATAACTTTTCCTTTGATTAAGTTTGGTAAATTGTTCAGACGCTTACTTTCAGCTTCAGCAACTCTAGTCACTGGAATTCCAGTCATCATGGAAACAACTTCAGCTACATTTTCTTCTGTAACAATTTCACGATTTAATTTAGACGCTTCATCCCATTTTTGTTGTTCTGTTTTAAGGGAAGCCTCAATGCGTTTTTCATCATCACGCAAACGAGCAGCTTCTTCATATTTTTGGCCACTAACAGCAGCAGTCTTATCAATTTTTACTTGTTCTAATTCAGCTTCCAGGTGCAGCACCTCTTTTGGTACCACAATATTTGTAATGTGAATTCGGGAACCAGCTTCATCTAAAGCATCTATTGCTTTGTCTGGTAAAAAGCGATCGGTCATATAACGATTCGTTAATTTTACACAAGCTTCAATAGCTTCAGGAGTATAATCTACCTGATGGTGCTCTTCGTATTTTTCTTTAATATTTTGAAGAATTTGAATTGTTTCTTCTACAGATGTAGGTTCTACAATCACTTTTTGGAATCTTCTTTCCAAGGCTCCATCCTTTTCAATATTTGTTCTGAATTCATCAAGAGTTGTTGCACCAATACATTGAATTTCTCCTCTTGCTAAAGCAGGCTTCAACATGTTGGATGCGTCTAATGAACCAGTTGCTCCTCCTGCACCAACAATTGTATGAATCTCATCGATGAATAAAATGATATCGTCATTTTTCTCAAGTTCATTCATAAGCGCTTTCATGCGCTCTTCAAACTGACCACGGTATTTTGTACCTGCTACTAAACTTGCAAGGTCAAGTGAAACAATGCGCTTGTCAAATAAAATACGTGAAACTTTTCTTTGAATGATGCGTAATGCAAGCCCTTCAGCTATAGCAGATTTTCCAACTCCAGGCTCACCAATAAGCATTGGGTTGTTCTTTTTTCGTCGACTTAAAATTTGAGAGACACGTTCTATTTCCTTTTTTCTACCAACAACAGGATCTAAGCCGCCTTCTTCGGCTAAACGCGTTAAATCTCTTCCAAAGTTGTCTAAAACAGGAGTTTTTGATTTCTTCGGAGTTGTCTTTCCACCTTTTGGTTGGTCAAACGGATTTGACTTAGGTGAGCTAAATTCATCAGATGGTGGATCTTCCGCTCGAGGAAGGTCTTGAACTTCATCCACGAAAAGTTGTTTAAAAATTGTTTTCACGTCGTCATAATTTGCATCGAAATTCTGTAATAATTTTGTCGTAGGGTCATTTTCATTTCTAAGGATACACAATAATAAATGACCTGTATTTACAGCATCACTTTTATATAATTTAGCTTCAAGAAATGTTGTTTTTAGTGCTTTTTCAGCTTGACGTGTCAAGTGTAAGCTTTTCTTTTCATTGGCATTTGAAAATGCATTATTGCTTGGGCTTAGTCGCTCTATTTTTTTTCTTAGGTGATCTAAATTGATATCAAGTGCATTTAATATGTCAATTGCCTTTCCTTCCCCTTTTCTCAACATTCCTAACATTAAGTGCTCGGTTCCAATAAATTCATGACCTAAACGCAAAGCTTCTTCTTTACTGAAGCCAATAACATCTTTTACTTTTGGTGAAAAATTCTCGTCCATATATTTAGGTTTATGTAGTAAAATTAACGGATTTTTTTTGTTTTTAGCTACTATTTCTGGCAGCCTTTAATTTTATTTAAAAATTTAGTCGTTTTTTTTTGTTTGAAATTACGCTAACCTTAATGAAATCAACGCTTTGCACAGTGGTTAATATGTTGATAAAAATTGTTAAAAACTGTATTAAAATATATGGCGAACTATTGAAAAGTCGTATATTGCTTTGTTGAAAAAATAGACTAAAAATAAATCAAAATATATATGGCAGACGGAGAAAAACTGATACCAATAAATATTGAGGAAGAAATGAAATCGGCTTACATTGATTATTCGATGTCCGTAATAGTTTCAAGAGCTTTACCTGATGTTAGAGATGGGTTAAAACCTGTTCACAGAAGAGTGTTGTATGGAATGCACGAATTGGGAATTAAAGCTACTGGTTCTTATAAAAAATCTGCGAGAGTTGTTGGAGAAGTACTAGGTAAGTATCATCCGCACGGAGATACTTCAGTATACGATTCTATGGTGAGAATGGCCCAAGACTGGAGTGTACGTTACATGATGGTTGATGGTCAGGGGAACTTTGGTTCTGTCGATGGCGACAGTCCGGCAGCAATGCGTTATACAGAGGTAAGAATGCAGAAAATTTCTGAGGAAATGCTTTCTGACATTGAGAAAGATACAGTTGATCATAGATTGAACTTCGATGATACATTGAAGGAACCTACTGTACTGCCAACCAGAATTCCGAATTTATTAGTGAATGGTGCTTCAGGAATTGCCGTTGGTATGGCTACTAACATGGCTCCGCATAACTTGACGGAAGTTATCAATGGTACACTTGCATATATAGATAACCGTGAGATTGAAATTCCGGAATTGATGCAACACATCAAAGCTCCAGATTTTCCAACAGGAGGAATTATCTATGGTTATGAAGGTGTGAAAGATGCGTTTGAAACAGGACGTGGTAGAATTGTAATGCGTGCCAAAGCGACCATTGAAGAAGTGAATGGTCGTGAATGTATTATCGTAACTGAGATTCCTTATCAGGTAAACAAGGCTGATATGATTAAGAAAACAGCAGATCTTGTTAACGATAAGAAACTGGAAGGAATTGCCAATATTCGGGATGAGTCCGATAGAAAAGGAATGCGCGTTGTTTACGTGTTAAAGCGTGATGCTATTCCTAATATCGTATTGAATAAATTATTTAAATACACAGCACTTCAAACTTCGTTCAGCGTTAACAACATTGCACTTGTAAATGGAAGACCTGAACAATTGAACTTGAAGCAATTGATTCATCACTTTGTTGAGCACAGACACGAGGTTGTCGTTCGCAGAACACAGTTTGAATTAAATAAAGCCGAAGCTCGTGCTCATATCTTGGAAGGATTGATTATCGCTTCTGATAATATTGATGAAGTTATAAAGATTATTAGAGGTTCTTCTAATGCTGATGAAGCACGACAAGCATTAATTAATCGCTTCGAACTAACAGAAATTCAGTCGAAGGCTATTGTTGAAATGAGATTACGCCAGTTGACTGGTCTGGAACAAGATAAGTTAAGAGCTGAATATGACGAAATTGTGAATTTAATCGCAGACTTAAAAGATATCTTGGCAAATGAAGAAAGAAGGTATCAGATTATATCTGATGAATTGACCTCAATAAGAGATAAATACGGTGATGAAAGAAGGTCCGTAATAGAATACGCTGGAGGTGATTTATCCATTGAAGATATGATTCCGAATTCGAAGGTAGTTGTAACGATTTCTCATGCTGGTTATGTGAAGAGAACAAACCTTGATGAATATAAAGTTCAAAGCAGAGGAGGAAGGGGACAAAAAGGAGTTGCTACAAGAAATGAAGATTTCTTAGAACACTTGTTTACCGGTACAAATCACCAGTACATGTTGTTCTTCACTCAAAAAGGAAAAGTATTCTGGATGCGTGTTTATGAGATCCCTGAAGGAGGTAAAAACTCTAAAGGTAGAGCAATCCAGAATCTTATAAACATTGAACAAGACGATAAAGTAAAAGCATTCTTAGTTACTGAGGACCTTAAGAATGAGGAATATATTAACAGTCATTATGTAATCATGGCCACAAAGAATGGTCAGGTTAAAAAGACATCGTTAGAACAATATTCTCGTCCAAGAACCAATGGTATTAATGCGATTACCATTAAAGAAGATGATGAATTACTAGAAGCTAAACTAACTACTGGTGATAGCCAGGTTATGTTAGCATTGAAATCAGGTAAGGCAATTCGTTTCGAAGAAAGTAAAACGCGTCCAATGGGAAGAAATGCTTCTGGTGTTCGCGGTATTACGTTAGCGAATGCAAACGATGAGGTTATTGGAATGATTGCTGTTAATGATAAAGAAAGTAACGTGCTTGTAGTTGCATCTAATGGATATGGTAAGCGATCTTCATTAGATGATTACCGCATTACTAACCGTGGTGGTAAAGGTGTAAAAACTATAAGTGTTACTGAGAAAACAGGGGAGTTGGTAGCTATTAAGAATGTGACAGATGACGATGATTTAATGATTATCAACAAATCAGGTATTACTATTCGAATGGCTGTTTCAGAACTTAGAGTAATGGGAAGAGCTACTCAAGGTGTGAAATTGATTAATATTAAGGACAACGACTCTATTGCTGCGGTTGCGAAGGTGATGCATGAAGATGAAGTAGATGAAAAAGAAGAAAGTGACATTGAAAATAATGGCACAAATATTGACGATAATACAATAGAATAGTAAATAAATTAGAATAACAATTGAATAATGAAAAATCAAGTATTACTGCTGTCGGCACTTTTTTTAAGTTTGACAGTATTCGCACAGAAAGACCAAATTAAAACTGCTGAAAAAGCAATCAAATCTGGGGATTTTGCTGCGGCAATGGCTGCTGTAAATGAGGCTGAAGGATTAATTTCAGGAGCAGATCAAAAAACCACCGCTAAATATTATTATCTCAGAGCTAAGGCAATTCACCAAAACGGAGCTAACAACGACAATACCTCCGTTGGAATGGCGTTTAATGATTTGTTGGAATATGAGCGCGGAACTAAAGTAAAGTACTCAAGTGAAATTACGGAACTTGCGAATGCGCTAATTCAAAAAGTTGCCGGAGAGGCGAATGATGCATATAATGCGGCACAAGCCACAAAAGACCCAGCTGATTTTAAAAAATCAGGAAGAGGGTTTCATGATATTTACTTATTGAGTCCTGCCGACACTACGTATTTAGATAATGCAGCTTTATTATATAGATTGGCAAAAGAATATGAAACTTCGAATGAGTGCTACAACCAATTATTGGAACTAGGATACACAGGAATCACAACCTTATATGTTGCGACTAATAAGGAGACTGGAGAAGAAATGTTCTTTAATGATGCAAAATCTCGTGATGTACAGGTGAAATTAGGAATCGCAGAAAATCCAAGAACTGAAGCGAAGGAATCTCGTAGAGAAATGATTTTTAAGAATCTTGCTAACAACTATGCAGATTTAGAAAATTTGGATAGAGCTCTTGAAATGATTACTGAAGGTAGAGCAGAATTTCCTCAGAGTTACTCTTTGTTAATTGATGAGGCTAATATCTACTTCAAAAAAGGAGATAACAATATGTTCAAACAAAAATTAGAAGAAGCTATTCAAATGAATCCTGCAGAGCCAACATTACATTATAATGTTGGGGTAATGAACATGGAGCAAAATAATATTGATGAAGCAATTGAGAGCTTTAAAAAAGCAATTGAATTAGACCCTAGTTATGCTGATGCTTATAACAACATTGGAGCCGCAATGATTGAAAAAACATTGCCAATTATTGAAGAGATGAACAACAGTTTGTCTGATTTTGACAAATATGACAAGTTACAAGCTAAACAATTAGAGATTTATAAGGAGGCTTTACCTTACTATGAAAAAGCGTATGAATTTGATCCAAACAATATTGGAACTATTCAAACTTTATTAGGTTTATACACAAACCTTGAAATGAATGATAAACATGATGCTTTAAAAGAAGTATATGACGGAATGAGATAATAATCTTAACCTAAATGAAATAAAAAAAGCTTCCTAATCAGGAAGCTTTTTTTATATGATTTTTTTGATGACTCTTAACTTGTGAGTATGTCGTTTGGTGTCGATGTTGAAAATACCACTATGATCTATACGGTCTATTCTGACCTTCCCATGAGCGTGAATAACGTAATTGTCTTTCATTATAATTCCAACATGTGTGATATGACCTTCACTATTGTCGAAAAATGCTAAATCTCCTGGTTCGCTTTCTTCAATAAAACTTAGAACTTCACCTTGCGTAGCTTGCTGTGCAGCATCTCTTAAAAGATTGTACCCGCAGATTTTATAAACCATTTGGGTAAATCCAGAACAGTCAATCCCAAATGGTGTCTTCCCACCCCATAAATAAGGGGCATTTATAAATTTACAAGCAACTTTGATAAGATCTTCCTTATTCATTTTTTCTGCCAAAACATCTCCTTCGTATGAGAATGTTTTTCCCCCAATCTTTAAGTTTCCATTTTCGAAAAAAGGAAGCGAACAACCGATTGGAATTGTATAAAAGTTTTGCTCTTCGTCCGTTACGAAATCAATGATTTCAGCAGCTAGCTTTAAGGGAGCAATAGAAATTGATGTATATGTTTCTTCTGAAATGAGCTCGAATTGCTTGTTGTCAATCCAGCCTTCGTAATTATCGAATGTCAATCGGATTTTACTCCATTTTTTTCGTTGCTCTAAAACCTTAAAATGATCTCCGAATAATACTTGAGAAATCATTTCTGAAGCATCATTTGGTTCAAGTCTTAGAGGGACAATACTTAAATCACAAATTCCGTAGAGCATAAAGTATTACAGTTTTTCAATTACCATAGCACTTGCTCCACCACCACCATTACAAATTCCAGCAGCACCAATTTTACCGTCATTTTGTGTCAAAACAGACATTAACGCAATTACAATACGTGCACCTGACATCCCAAGAGGGTGTCCTAAGGATACAGCACCTCCATTAACATTAACTTTATCCGGGTTGAGTCCTAGTAATTTAATATTAGCTAAACCAACCACTGAAAATGCTTCGTTTAGTTCGAAATAATCAATTTCATCCTGAGCTACACCAGCTTTGGCATACGCTTTAGGCATTGCTTTCGCTGGGGCTGTAGTAAACCACTCAGGCTCTTGAGCGGCATCGGCATAACCTTTTATCTTGGCAATTGGTTTTAAGCCTAATTCTAAAGCTTTTTCAGCACTCATAAGTACCAAGGCAGCAGCTCCATCATTCAGAGTAGAAGCATTAGCAGCTGTAACAGTACCTTCTTTACTAAATACAGGTCTTAATGATGGAATTTTTTCCTTTTTCACATTTTTATATTCTTCATCTTCTGCAAATACTACAGGCTCACCTCTTCGCTGTGGGATAATTACAGGAACTACTTCATCTCCGAATTTTCCTGAATTCCACGCTGCAGCAGATTTGTCGTAAGACCCAATCGCGAAACTGTCCTGATCTTCTCTTGTGAAGCCGTATTCATTAGCACATAAGTCACCACAAGTCCCCATATGCTTTTGATTGTATACATCTGTGAGTCCATCTAGAAGCAATCCATCTACAATTTTTATATCACCTAATTTTACACCATTTCTACCATCAACATAGTGTGGGATGCTACTCATATTTTCCATTCCACCAGCAACAACTACATCAGCATCACCTAATTTAATAGCCTGTGCAGCGAGCATAATTGCTTTCATTCCTGAAGCACAAACTTTATTAACAGTAGTACATGGAACGTCATTTGGAATTCCTGCAAATGTTGCAGCTTGTTTGGCAGGAGCTTGTCCTAAACCAGCAGAAATTACATTCCCCATGAAAACCTCATTCACAAGGTTGGAATCTAAATTAATTTTATCTAAAGCACCTTTTATTGCAACGGCACCTAATTTAGTAGCTGAAATACCAGCAAGACTGCCCATAAAGCTTCCTATTGGGGTTCTGGCAACAGAAACAATTACAACTTCTTTCATGTATATATTTGGTTTTATCACTGCGAATTTAGACAATTTTGGGCAATATAAAGCTTTATTTTATATCAAGACAAAATGTGATATTTATTACCTTTCGTTTAAAAGATTCATCTTAAATTCATTCTTATTAAAAATTAACCGAACTATGGCCACTCCTAAAGATACTAATAACCATATAATTGCCGTGATTGGTGGTTCTATTTCCGGATCAGAAGCTGCATATTTGTTAGCAACTCATAATTTCAAAATTGTAGTTTTTGAAATGAATTCTTTGCCTTATGGGAAGATTGAAGATGGATTGCCGAGCTGGCATATTAATTTAAGGAATCGACAGATGAAGGCAATCGATTCAAATCTGAGCCACCCCAATATTTCTTACGTGCCGAATACAAAAATTGGAACGGATTTTTCTTTTGAAGACTTATTAACAGAATGGAAGTTTTCCGCTGTTATATTAGCTAATGGAGCATGGTATGACAGAAGACTTCCGGTTGAAGGAGCGGAAGAAATGTGTAAAGATTGCCTGATTTATCAAAATCCTTTTATTTATTGGTTTAACCACAAACATGAGAAAGATTTTAGTGGAGATGCAGTCAATCTTAAGGCTAAAATTGTTGTAATTGGTGGTGGTCTCGCTTCATTAGATGTTGTTAAGGCAGTGATGATTGAAAAGTTGGGTCATAAAATCAAAGAAAAATATGGTAAGACTATTTCTCCTTTTGACATTGAAAAGAAAGGTGTAGCTTATTTCTTAGATGTTTATAATGAGACTCTGGATGGTTTGGAGATTGATAAGGTAAATTTAATGTATCGAAGAGGAGAGCGGCACATGCCATTAAAATCGCCAAAAGATGATTCAGAATTTGAAATAGAAAGAGCTCAGGAGACTTCTTTAAAGATGCTTTCGAAGTATAAGGAGAAGTATTTATTTGATATTTTAGAATATACAGTGCCTGTTGGAATAGAACAAAGTGAACATAGTTTGAAGGGAATATTCTGTAAGAAATCACAATTGATTGACGGAAAGTTAAGTATAATAGATAAATCTGAGTTCCTGTTTGAGTGTGATCAAATCATTTCTTCTATTGGAAGTATTCCTGAGGAAATTGTAGGATTGCCTTATGAGTGGGGAGGTCTCAAAATGAAAGGGGAAGAAAAATATCAGGTTTATGGATATGATAATGTTTTTGCGGTTGGAAATGCTGTGACCGGAAGAGGAAATATTCAAGAGTCGAAGCAGCACGGTAGAAAAATGACTTCAAAAATTATTACAGAACATTTATCCGAAGATGCTTTAGATGAATGGTTAACAAATCAAAATGAAGCGATTCATGAACGTGTTCAATCTCAGGTGGAAGGAATTGTATATGAGGTTCAAAAACAACCAGCCCCGGATATTGAGATTCAGGAAAATATTGATAACAAAGTTTCTGAAATCTATAAAACAATGGGATTCAGATCTTATTCCGAATGGATTGCATCAAAGATTCCCGAAAGACTAGAAGATCAATTACAAATAGAATAAAAGTTCAAAAGCGGATTACGTTTAAATTGTTATTTTTGGACTATCAACTTCATAATGTGTGAATAATTTAATCAATAAAATTTTTATAAACCATTCGTTTCTATACAAACTGGTTTTGTACTTGATAGCCATTGCTTTGGTTGTTTATTTGTTTCCGAAAGGAGGTCAGTTTAAATATGAGTTTCAAAAAGGAAAACCTTGGCAGTACGAAAATTACTATGCGCCATTCGATTTCGCGATTAAAAAAGCTCAGAATGAAATTGACGAAGAAGTTCGTGATATTGAACAAAATGCAAAATTGTTTTTTGAATATGACGAAGTTTTAGTCGGGGAAATTAAGCAAACAATTAAGGTTAAAGCTGAGCCCTTTCTTGAAAAATCAACTTTAAATACTTTTCAGAAATTAAAACTGAGAGAGACCTACGAGGGTATAATTACAGAGGTTTATGCGTCAGGCTTTATAGATGGATCAAATTTAAATAAGATATCAAAGGAAGTTATTACCATAAGGAGAGGAAATACCATACGTGAAATACGAGCTCATAAGTTATTGACTGAAGATGAAATTTTCGAATTTATAAGTAGTAAAATTGGAGATCGGCCATATACTCAAGAAGAAGATACATTGCTTAATATTCTGTACGAATCGTTTAAGCCAAATGTATATTATGACGAAGAGTTTACTCAAATTAATTTGGATGAAGCCTTAGCGGGAATTTCATATACGAAAGGGTTGGTGTCAGAAAATGAAAGAATCATTTTTAAAGGTGATATTGTTGAGGGTGAAAATTTGCAAAAGCTGAATTCATTAAAAAGTGAGTTTGAATCTCAGGTTTGGAGTGAGTCGAACTACAATTGGATTGTAATAGGTTATACAATTTTAGTGGCATTGGCATTTCTTATGCTGTTTTTGTTTTTAAGAAAGTACAGATTTGAGATTTATGAGAATAATACAAAGGTGACTTTTATTTTTTTCAATATAATACTGATTGTACTCATGGTGACATTAATTGTTAAGTATGATGCAAAATATGTATACATAGCTCCAGTAGTTATAATGCCGCTAGTTTTAAAGGCTTTTTTTGATGCTAGGCTTGGACTGTTTTCTTATGTGCTGACGGTACTATTACTTGGTTTTATTGTTCCAAATAGTTTCGAATTTAATTTCCTGCAGATAATTGCCGGTATCGTTACTATTCTCACGATCTCTGAATTGTACAAACGTTCAAATTTATTTATTTCAGTATTACAAATTACAGGAGTTTATTTCATCTCATATTTTGCTTTTTCAATTATTCAGGAAGGAAATGCACAAAATTTGAATTGGGAAAAATTTGTGTATTTCGCATTGAATGGAGCTGCGACATTGTTCGTGATGCCTTTGATATATGTGTTTGAAAAAATGTTCGGATTGGTTTCTGATGAATCACTAAAGGAGTTGTCGAATACCAACTCCAAACTTTTAAGAAAATTAGCTGAGGAAGCTCCTGGAACGTTTCAACACTCGTTGCAAGTTGCAAATTTAGCTGAAGCCTGTGCAATAGAAATTAAGGCAAATGCTATGTTGGTCAGAACAGGAGCCTTGTACCATGACATTGGGAAATTGAACAACCCTTACTATTTTACAGAAAATCAATCTACGAGTGTTAATCCGCATGATGAATTAACTCCTAAGGATAGCGCCCGAATAATTATTAATCACATTATCGAAGGTGTTGAGTTAGCAAAAAGGCACCGACTTCCGGATAGGATTATCGATTTCATTAGAACACATCATGGAACAAGTTTGGTATATTACTTTTATAAGAAAGAGGAGGAGTTTAGCGGAGGATCTGTAAGAGTAAAGGAATTCCAATATCCTGGTCCTATACCATTTTCAAAAGAAACAGCTATATTGATGATGTGTGACGCTGTAGAGGCAGCTACAAAAAGTATTAAAGAACCAGATGCGCAAAAGATTGATGAAATGGTTGAACGAGTAGTAAATAAACAAATGGATGACGGTCAATTTATGAATGCAAATATCACGTTTAAGGAAATGAAATTGATTAAAAAGGTGTTACAGAAGAAGTTAAAAAACATCTATCATGTAAGAATTGAATATCCAGAATAGAACCCTGATATTTTTTGCAAAAAAGTCATAAAAATCTTGTGTAAATCTAATTGTAGTGTTACATTTGCAACCGCAAAAATAAGTTCATAAACATATTTTAGGAGAGGTGCCAGAGTGGTAATGGAGCAGATTGCTAATCTGTCGGCGGGTAACTGTCGCCAGGGTTCGAATCCCTGTCTCTCCGCTTAATTTGTCAACGGGGTGTAGCGTAGCCCGGTTATCGCGCCGCGTTTGGGACGCGGAGGTCGCAGGTTCGAATCCTGCCACCCCGACAAAATTTACTGGGTCGCGTAGCTCAGCTGGATAGAGCATCTGCCTTCTAAGCAGACGGTCACAGGTTCGAATCCTGTCGCGATCACAAAAAGCCTTACTAGAAATAGTGAGGTTTTTTTGTTTTAAGTATTTAAGAGTTTCGGATTTTGGTCGTAAAAAAAGCCTCCAAATAAGAGGCTGAAGGATTTGATTTTATTCTTTATTATAACTTCTTCCTTTTAATTTTTATTGGCTTTTCCATGTCCTGGTCCATTTCCTTTTTTAAGTCTACAGCCTGAATGTATATGGCTAGTTTAGTTCTAAGATAATATAGAATTATAAGCACTGCTACCGTGAATGGTATGGTGTAAATAAATTCAATTTCATCAACAAATTGTTCACTGTCATTCACTACGTTAATTAACTGAAATAAGTATACTGATATTGGAATTATAAGAGCATGAACCCACCAATGCTTATTTGTAATAAACCAAAGTATTAGGAGAAATAGCGGTATGAATTTGTTGAAAAAAGTATATAAATATATTTGTACTGTTTGATAATGACCACCTTTAATTGTTCCAAATATCGTATCAATTGATTCTACATCTGGGACATTGGTGTAGAAGTATATTAGATAAGGGGAAAATACAATTAAAATAATTAAGATACTTCCCGTCCAAAGCGATTTTTTTCGATTACTCAAAACTAAAGGGGTTTTGAACAAATATATTTAGATTATTTTGTTTACACAAAAAAAAGGCCACAATAAATATTGTGACCTTGTAAGAATTTGGAATATCTTTTTATCCCTTTGTAGGCATGATAATTCTATCTTTTCTGATAGCTTGCTCTTCTTCAGCAGAGTTACTCATTAAAGTAACAGACACGAATGCTGCTACAATAAGCAATCCGAAAATTAATTTTAATTTTTTCATTTTAGTAAGAATTAAATGATTAGTAAGAACCTCAAATGTAAAATTTATTTCGGAATAAAGCAAGAAAAATCCGCTTCGTCTTTTAGTAGTTTTAAAAACAAAGTAGATAAAAATGAACTTTTTCTTTGAATTATATAGGCTTAAAAGCTAATATTTAAAGAAAATTTCATTTAAAAATTTTTTCAAATTTTGTATGTTGGAGATGTTTTAAAAGCAGTATTTAATTTCATTTGGGTAATAAGTCGGGTAACTTATTTATATAAAATCAAATTAATTATGAATCCTCTCCGTAAAAATCCATAATTCAGGGACGCTCTTATATTGCAAATATAATTGATTAATTCTTTCCAAACAAATTATTGGTAAATAAATGTAATTTATATGGTAAACAACGTATTTAAGAGTAAATAGTGTGTTTTTTATCTCTCGTAAAACCAATCAATGTGATTCCGAATTCTTTTGCGTAATCAATGGAGAGACTTGAACAAGCGGAAACAGCAGCAATAATTGGAATTCGTGCAATAAATGCCTTGGATACAATCTCATAAGAAACTCTTCCACTGACTAATAAGCACGTTGATTTTTCATCTACTTCTTCATTCTTAAGATGTCCAATCACTTTGTCAACTGCATTATGACGGCCAATATCTTCTGCAAAAGCCAATACTTTATTTTCTAAACCAAAAATGGCGGCAGCATGAGAACCACCGGTTTTTTGGAATAGCTTCTGATGTGAAGATAGAAGCTTAAATTTAACTTCTAGATTTAAGTTATTGATATTTTTATTGGCATATATCTTATTTCCTACAAGTTTTATAGAGTCCAAATCTTGTTTTCCGCAAATTCCACATGAAGAAACTGAGAGCAATGTTCTTTTATTCAAATAACCTTTTCCCAGGAAGTTTTTATTAATTGTTACATCAATAATTGTAAATCCATTAGGTTCTTCATTGACAATTGTAAATTGTGGCTGTTCTTTTCTTTTATAAATATCTTCCGTATATAGAAATCCTCTTATCAAGTCTAAATCATTACCTGGAGTTCTCATAATAACCGTATACGGTGTTCCATTAATATTAATTTGTAAGGCTCCTTCAATAACTATATTATCCGAAATCTTTGATAGTCGGCCTTTATTCGATATTATGGATTCATAAGTTTTGTAATTCACTAGTTTATTTTTTCAAAGTCAACCGCAACTACTTTATACTCTGGAGTAAGTGTTTCCTCATCTCCAACACTTCCTGTAATAATATTGATAAATACGTCAGGTTGGTGGAAAGTGGTTCTTAAAACTCCTCTTTTAACATTTTTAGAATATTTGACAGGTATCTCAACACTTCCTCTTTCCGAAAAAATGCGAACCAACTCATTGTCATTTATATTCTTTTTAATAGCGTCCTTAGGATTGACTTCCAGGTAATCTTTACTCAATAAGTCCTGATTATGAGTACGCCTGGTCATAGTTCCAGAATTGTAATGTTCTAATTCTCTTCCAGTAGTCAGAATAAAAGGATATTCGTCAATATGTGATTCGATCTCAGGACTTTCTTTAAAATCGAAATGGTGGAACGTTCCAATACCTTTTTTAAATGCCCCATGAACATGCAACATTTTAGTTCCTTCTCCGCTTTCATTTATCGGCCACTGCAATCCGTTCGCTCCTAGTCCTTCCCATGTTAAACCAGACATAAAAGGAATGACATCTGCAATTTCTTCAATGACTTTTGAAGCGTTATATTTTAATCCTGTTGGTTGATTATAGCCAAGTTTAGCCATCATATCAATAATGATTTGACCATCAGGCTTCGTGTTACCAATTGGATTAATCACTTTATTAACTCTTTGTACCCGTCGTTCACCATTAGTAAATGTTCCGTCCTTTTCGAAATAGGAGCTAGCCGGTAATATCACATCGGCTAAATTACAGGTGGCTGTCATAAATAATTCTTGAACGACAATCAATTCAAGGTTTTCAAATGCTTTGATGCTGTGATTTGTATTTGGATCGGTCATAATCGTGTCTTCTCCCATGATATATAGCGCCTTTAAATCTCCATTAATTGCGGCATTTAACATTATAGGAATTTTCATACCTTCTTTTTTAGGCATTGCTGCGACCTGATATTTTTCCGCATAGTAATTCTGAATTTCTGGGCTATTGACATCTAAGTATCCTGCTCCCTGATGAGGTTGAACGCCCATATCAGCTGCACCTTGAACATTGTTTTGTCCTCTTAAAGGGTTTAATCCTACTCCAGTGCGTCCTACGTTACCTGTCATCATGACAATATTTGAAAGCAACATAACAGTTTTACTTCCCTGGAAATGCTCCGTAACACCTAATCCATGAAACTCCATAGCTCTTTCAGCACGTCCATATGCAATTGCAGCATCTCGAACCAATCCTTTTGAAACTCCTGTCAATTCTGATAAGGCATCCATATCTAACGACATTACGTGATCTTTAAATTCCTGATACTTTTCTGTATATCCCAGAATAAAAGGGGTGTCAACCAAATCCGCTCCAATCAAATAGTAAGCAAACATGTTTAAAATAGCGACGTTGGTACCAGGTCTGATTTGTAAGTGATAGTCGGCCAACTTAGCTAGCTTTGTTTTTACGGGATCGACTACAATCGAAGTCACACCCTTCATAAAAGCCTGCTTAATTTTAGCTCCAGTAACTGGGTGACCTTTTAAAGGATTCGCCCCAAACAAGAAAATTGCATCGGCTTCTTTGAGGTCTTCAATAGAATTTGTTGCTGCACCGGTTCCAAATGCCTTTTGCATTCCGAACGCAGTTGGAGCATGACAAACCCTTGCGCATCCATCGATATTATTAGTTCCAATAGCAACACGCATCATTTTTTGCATTAAATAATTTTCTTCATTCGTAGCTCGAGAAGAAGAAAATCCTCCAATAGCATCTGGTCCGTGTTCTTGTTTAATTGATTTTATTTTTGTTGCGATATAATCATATGCTTCTTCCCATGTAACCTCTTCAAACGTGCCATTACGTTTAATCATCGGCTCTCGGAGTCGTTCTGGATGATTGTAAAATTCAAATGCAAAACGTCCTTTCAGACAGGTGTGTCCTTCATTAACTTCAGCGGTTTCGGGTGCTTGGATTCCTTTAATTTCTCCATCAATTACAGATACTTCTAACTGACAACCAACACCACAATAAGTACAAGTCGTTCTGGTAATAGAATCAGGTAATAATGTCTTTGTTTTAAACTTATCGGTTAAAGCTTCAGTCGGACAAGTTTGTACACAAGCTCCACAAGAAACACAAGCAGATGTATCAAACGATTCACCGAACCCTTTGATAATGTTGGTGGCAAAACCTCTTCCCGACATACCTAGAACCATTTCGCCTTGAATTTCTTCACAAGCTCTTACACAACGATAACAATTAATACATTGTGATAAATCTGATTTGATATATGGGTGAGCTGTGTCTTTATCTATATCTAAATGATTCGCTCCTTCAGGATAGCGAACATTTGGAATTCCGATTTGTTGTATGGTTTGTTGAAAAGGTGTTGCTTTTTTTCCATTCTCAGGAAAAACTTTATCCTCTGGATAATCAGTTAGCACTAATTCGACAATATTTTTTCTAAGTCTATGAATTTTATGGGTGTGCGGATACACATATAGTCCTTCCGAAATAGGAGTATGGCAACTAGCAACTGTTTTTTTGTCACCATTTTCATCTCTTGCAATTTCAACAGAACAAATTCGGCAAGAACCAAAATTTTCCAGTCGGTTATCTTGGCACATCGTCGGAATTACATGTTCGTCTTCTTCAACTCTGCGAACAAACTCCAAAATGGTTTCACCTTCGTGAATTTCATGCGATGTATTATTTATAAAAGCTGTTTTCATATTAGTTGAAATAAGATTTTAATTCGTCTTCAAAGTAATGTAGAGCATTCTTCATTGGTAATGGAACCCCACCACCTAGCGCGCATAAAGATCCAATTTCCAGGGTTTCCAATAAATCGTTGAATAAGTTTTTATCGATTAAAAAGTGAGTTTCTTGAGCTTTTTGCAGCATTTCAAAACCTCTTTGAGATCCGATTCTGCACGGATAACATTTTCCACATGATTCAAGTGCGGTAAATTCCATTAAATGTTCCAAGAATTTTATCATAGGAAATGAAGCAGGAATAGAAACCACACTAGCATGTCCCAGTAGGAAGCTATTGGAGCTAAAAGATTCAAAATCCAATGTTAACGCATCAACTTTTGATAAAGGGACAATTCCGCCTAAGGGACCGCCAATTTGAAAGCCTTTAATTGGTTCAACAAACCCTTTACCAAATTCGTTGAATATTGTATTCAAGTTTGTACCCATTTCAATTTCATAAATACCCGGAGCATTAAAGCGTCCGTCTAATGAAACCAACTTAGTTCCTGTTGAAGCGTCCGTTCCAAGTTTTGCATACGTCGCACCAGAATTTTCCAAAATCCAATGTACGTTTGCAAAAGTTTCAACATTGCTCAAAACTGTTGGTTTTCCATAGAGTCCATATTGAGCTGGGTAAGGAGGACGAACACGTACCTCTGGACGCAATCCTTCAATAGAGTTTAACAAAGCAGTTTCCTCACCACATACATACGAGCCTTGTCCCTCAATAATTTTAAATTTAAAATTTTTAATATATCCCTCGTTTTCTATCAGATCTATAGCTTCTTTCAAAATTCTTATGGAATCTGGATATTCACCACGCACATAGAGTACACCAACATTGGCCCCGACAATGATACCTGACATGTACATTCCAAACAATACCTTATGCGGTTGTTCTTCCATTAAATACATGTCTGAAAAAGCTCCAGGGTCTCCTTCATCAGCGTTACAAACAATATATTTTTGGTCGGCTGACTCTTTTAATACAGTGTCAAGTTTAAACCAAAAAGGAAAACCTGCACCACCACGTCCTCTAAGCTTTGAAGTCTTTAAAACATTTACGGCAATCTCATTCAGAGTTCTGTAATTTTCGGCAAGTGAATAAAAGCTTTTTATATCAACGACTGGCCCTGTTAAAATTGATTTCGTATTACATCCGACGTTGTATTCGTTTTTTTGAATTGATTTATTTTTTAGAATGTCGTTAAAACTTTCTGCATTTGAAGCTGAGTACGTTTTATTATCCAGCATAAATGCATGATTGGTGTGACATCTACCAACACAAGCAGCATGACCAATTTCATCCTCGTTAAAGTTTGCTTTTGCAAAATTGATAACATCACCTTGTTTTTTTGAAACCATACATGCAGTTCCACTACAAATATGGATTTTCTTGTTTCTGTTTTCTTTTCTTGTAAAATCGTAGAAAGAAGATGTTCCAAGAATTACAGAATCATCTACCATATATTTTTTTGAAAGTTCTTTGAATTCTGTATCAGTCCCTTTGTTGTTTGAAACTTCGGCAATGTTTTCAAAAAGATTATCATCTAATCCCTTTCGATACGAAAGAGCACGAATGTTTTTGTTGGCCATAGTTAGTTGTTTGGTGTTCTTAAATGTAATAAAAATTACGAACTAACTACAATCGAAAACTTAGGATTTGGTACAAATAACAACTATTTTCTTGTTCGATTCGGAAGTTGTGAAAAACAAATAGTATTCACCGCCATCTATAAAGCCTGTTTTTTTACGGATTTGTGCAACGGATTCAGGGAAATTTCGCACGGTAATATTTGCTTTTTTTGAAGGAATGAACCGTTTTAATTCTTTCTTGTCGTATGAGATTACCGCTTCAATTTTAAATGATCTTCCCGGAAACTCAATCAATTCTGTAGAAGTATATAGGTGCGAATGTTGATGTAGTTTAGCTATTTTTAATTGTTCCGAAACTTGCAAGAAACCTCCGCTTTTTAATATGGCTGTGTTGGGTTCATAAAGAAAAGATTTAGGTGCAGAATAACTCGCATGCGATTCATGGTTCCAATCAAAATTGAAACAATCAGTTTTCTTTTTTGCAATATTTACAGTTTTTATTTTCGGATTTCCTTTGAATCCTTTTTTTAAAATGAACAGCAGTTCCTTTACTTCATTTTTTACTCCAACGATATGTATTTCCTTTGTGAATTTCAATTCAGTTAAAGCTGAGGAGATATCCAGTACAGGAGATAACTTTAATAAGATGTTCTCAGTTTTTTCAAACAATTCCTCTAAAACCGAAGGAATATCAGGGAGACAGTCCGAAAGTAAAAATACTTTTCCTTTGGATTCATTTCTTCTGGATGGGTCTGAATAAATCCAATCGTATTTTAGATCGTTATTCAAAACATATTCCACCCCATTGCCTTTATGAAAATCCATATTGGAAACTCCTAGTTGTAAAAAATTATGTTCAACAATTTCACTTAAATCCGTATTCAATTCACAGTGAACTCCAATAGAAAAACGTTTTGAAAAATAGAAGTCGTCAATTCCGAATCCTCCCGTTAAATCAATAAATTTTACTCCTGAAATGAGTTTAGATTTGTAATTAGCGGTTAATTCTGAAGAGGTTTGCTCAATGTTTAATTTGTTCGGGAAATAAATATTTTCCGTTTTAATCCATGTGGGTAGTTTTTCTTGTGCTTTCTTTTTTGAAACAATTTGCTCAGCTAATTCTTGGATGGAAATACCTTCAAAAGGGCTTCCTTTAAAAATGAGCTTTGAGATATCAACATTGATATTTTCAGAAATGAACTGTTGAACTTCTGGATTTAAAATGCGTTTATTCATCGATAAGCCTGGCTAAGTTCTTCTAGTTTCAAAATGGTCTTCCAATTTCGCGTAGTTCCTCTTGTTCCGAGTTTACGATCTAATAATTTTCCTGTCAATTTTGTTTTACCGTATCCATTTGGACAATGAAGAAACATAAAACGGTTTTTAAAATCTAATCTTTCGTCGGTTTTTTGAACGAAATTCTGAACTTCTTGTGTTCCGGTTTTCGAAGGTTTTGTTTGAAATACTGTAACTAATAGCTTGGAGTAGTCATTTTCACCATTTAAGAATGGGTTAGAAGCGATGATTTCATCTAAAGAATTAATAGAAAGTGTCATAATATTTAAATCGTAACCATAATGGTGTGTGATGATTGATTTAATCTTATAGTCAATTTTTGAAGTTGATTCAATAGTTGATTTAAATAGAATATTGCCACTTTGAATGTAAGTCGTAACATTTTCAAACCCATTGGAACTTAGAAGTGTTCTCAATTCAGCCATTTTGATTTTATGAGCACCTCCAACATTGATTCCTCTCAGCAAGCACACAAATCCTTTCATCTAAATACCTCTTGTTACAAACTGGACAATTTTATTATTAGGGAAGAATTCCTTTAAAACTACTTTGATAACGGTATATGCAGGAATCGCCAATACCATTCCCGCGATTCCAAATACGAGTCCACCAATACTGATTATCAAAAATATTTCCAACGGATGTGATTTTACACTTTTTGAAAAGATGAGTGGTTGGGATAAGAAATTATCGACTAGTTGTGCGAAAATATACCAGATTAATACATAACCTGCAGTTGGTAAAATAACGGTCGTAAAGTCCTGTCCCAAGTGTCCAGACATTGTTAATAAAATAATTAAAACACCTCCAATTAAAGGGCCTAAATAAGGAATCAAATTCAACAAAGCACAAAGGAATGCGATAACAATGGCATTTTGTACGTCATTTACAAGTAAAGCTGTAGAATAGATAGCAAACAAAATTGAAATCTGTGCAATTAAACCTAAAAAGTATCTAGAGATTAAAGTTTTTATTCGAGTTAAGGAATTTTTTACTTTCTCTGTATCTTCTTCAGGAACAACGACAAAAACAACGCGTGTAGCCAAATTTCTATCTTTCATAAAGAAAAATGCAATAAAAAGCACAGAGAATAAACCAATACTAAACGAGCCAAGCGCATTGATGATTGAATTAAAGAAATTCGGGATGGCTTTTAAGTTATGAGAAAAGTCAAAAGTCTTTAATTCATTTACAATATTCACCGCCCGATTTTTAAAAAATACGTTTAATTCATTAATTAACTGATCGATACTTGCTCTGAATTGTTCTGTGTTTAAGAGTGCTAGATTACTCCCTTGTTCCAGAATTAGAGGAATGAATAATGCGACAATACTAATTAAGATTCCCGTGAATAGTAGCATCGTTGTAATTACAGCCAGAATATTAGGGAATTTTAATTTGTTCCTAAGTAGTTCCACAATAGGAACACCAATCAAACTTACAACAGCAGCGATAACGATATAAATTATAACTGAAGAAATCTGATTAATAAATAGAAATAACAAATACAAAGACCCAAGAGCAATTACTGCTCTAATAATTCCGTTAGCAATTGATTTTGAATTCATGAAAGTAAATATAGGGATTAACCGATTAAATATTAAAAACCTGCAGCCGAATTTTCATTTCTCGGATCAGCACCACCTTCCAATCGTCCATCTTCTAAAATTAAAATGGCATCTACCTGTCCTAAAACCATTGATTCGCGCTCTAAAATTTCATATCCTTTATTTTTTAAATTCTCTTTTGTTTCGTCATCAAAACCATTAGGCTCCATTCTAATATTGTCGGGTAACCACTGATGGTGAAATCTTGGAGTGTTCACAGATTCTTGCATTCCCATATTGTAATCAAGGACGTTTACAATATTTTGCAGAACCGAGGTAATAATTGTAGACCCTCCTGGTGTACCTACTACCATTTTCAGATTACCATCTTTGACCACAATTGTTGGGGTCATGGAACTTAACATTCTCTTTTCTGGTGCAATAGCATTTGCTTCAGCACCAATTAGACCAAACGCATTAGGTGTACCTGACTTTGAACTGAAATCATCCATTTCATTATTTAAAAAGAATCCCGCTTCTTTAACGTAAACTTTCGAACCATAGCTCAAATTCAGGGTAGTTGTAACGGAAACTGCATTTCCCATTGGGTCGACAATAGAGTAGTGCGTAGTTTCATCACTTTCATACCCTGGAATAACTCCGTGATTCAATTCAGTAGAGGATGTTGCCCGATTCCAATTGAAGTTCGACATTCTTTCAGAAATATAGTCTTCGTGAATCAAACTATCGATTGGAACTTCGACAAAATCCATATCTCCAAGATAATGGGCTCTATCTGCATAGGCTCTTCTTTCAGCTTCCGTGATTAGTTGAATGTATTCGGAAGAATTGTGTTCAATTGTTGTAAGATCGAACGGTTCTATGCCTTTTAGAATTTGAGCAAGACAGATTCCACCGCTTGAAGGCAAAGTCATTGAAATAATTTTATGTCCCTTGTAATTGAATGAAATCGGTTTACGCCATTTTGCTTCGTATTTGATGAGATCTTCTTTAGTAATAATCCCACCTAATTCCTTGATGTAATTCACTATTAAGTCAGCCGTTGCACCTGTGTAAAATTCATCACGACCATTTTTTTGAATTCTTTCAAGAGTTTGAGCAAGTTTTTCAAATTTTAAGGTGTCACCTGATTTCCATTCCTTGTTTTCAAAATGCGTTGTGTAGTTATTTGCATTCGGAATTTTTGTTTTGAGATTGTTGTATTGTTTTGCCTGTCTTTCAGAAAGCACCAAACCATTTCTCGCTAGATCAATTGCGGGTTGTACCAATTGCTCAACAGGAAGGGTTCCAAATTTTTCATGAACTTCAAATATTCCGGCGATTGTCCCAGGCACACCAACAGCCATAGCTCCGAAAGTACTTTTCCCCTCAATGATTTCACTGTTTTCATCGAGGTACATGTCTTTGTGAGCAGCTAAGGGAGCTTTTTCTCGATAATCTATAGCTCCGGTTTCTCCATTATTTAATCGGTATACCATAAAACCGCCTCCTCCAATATTTCCGGCTTGGGGGTAGGAAACTGCTAAGGCTAATTCGGTTGCAAACATGGCGTCGAAGGCATTACCACCTCGCATCATGATTTCTTTACCAATTTTTGAAGCTTCTTTGCGAGCGCTAACAACCATCGCTTGGTCGGTTATTAATCCAACAACCTTTTCTTTTTTTTCGGAGCAGTTTAAAAATAAAAATGAGGCTAACAGGAGCAGAGTTAGTTTTTTCATTCTGATAATAGTTCTGAGGTTTTAGTCTTAGTATAATTTTCTAGTTCTTCAAAAAATTCGAAAAAATCGGTTTCAAAGTCGAAGTAATGCTCTTTTAAATCTTCTATTGCCAAATGCATTTGAGACATTCCTTTGGTTCTTGAGTTCATTCCGTTTAATACACGTTCAATTCCGTTTAAGGAACGATACGTGACAAACCAATTGTGATTAGTCATATGTGTTAATACGGGGAGCATTCTGTCAGGGAAAAGATCGACTTTACTATGAAGGAATTCATAGGTGTCTTTGGCGTAATCTTCAAGAGGTATGTCGGAAAATCTATACCAGTGTTTCGCCAAAAAGTGATCGTAAATAATGTCCGTAATAACACCTTTATAATGTCGATATCTTGGGTGTAGACGTTTCATACTTCTTTTAGCAATTGGATGAGTATCGGTAAAGGAATCTATAAATCGATGAAGAATAATTCCGTTTTTTATTCCTTCGGGATAATTATTGAATTTATTGCCTTTAACGGCATCTGCAATAAAATTTCCTATCAAGATTTCTCGATTGTCTTTTGAAAGGTATAAATGTGACAGGTAATTCATAATTGTTTTAAACAATGATACAAAAAAAATCCGCTAGGTAGCGGATTTTCATAGTGCTTTATATCTTGTTTAATGTCTAGCTGTTCAACATCACTGGCATTACCAACATCGTTATAAATTCTCCGTCGTCGATACCATCAATTGGAGTTAAAATTCCTGCTCTGTTTGGCATTGACATCTCAATCAATACTTCATCAGAATTAAGGCTGCTCAGCATTTCAGTTAAAAACCTTGAGTTAAATCCGATTTGCATATCGTCTCCCTGGTACTCGCAAGCTAAACGTTCTTCAGCCTTGTTCGAATAATCCATATCTTCCGCAGAAATGTTTAATTCAGTGCCAGCCATTTTCAATCTGATTTGGTGTGTTGTTTTCGAAGAGAAAATTGAAACACGTTTTACAGAGTTTAAGAAAGTACCTCTGTCAACGGTCAATTTATTTGGATTCTCTTTAGGAATAACAGCTTCGTAGTTCGGGTATTTCCCATCGATTAATCGACAAACTAATACGACATTGTCAAAAGTGAATTTCGCATTAGAATCGTTGTACTCAATTGTTACATCACTCTCAGAATTTGCTAAAATACCTTTCAATAAGTTTAAAGGTTTTTTAGGCATGATGAATTCAGCCGTATCATTTGCAGTAACATCAGTTCTAGAATACTTTACTAATTTGTGTGCATCTGTAGCAACAAAAGTTAAACTTTCAGAATTGAACTGAAAGAATACCCCACTCATAACAGGTCTTAAATCGTCATTTCCAGCAGCAAAAATTGTTTTTGAAATTGCAGTAGCAAGAATTTGACCTGGGATCACAGTCCTGCTAGGTGAAGCAATACTTACCGCTTTTGGGAATTCACTTCCATCAAAATAAGCCATATCATATTTACCTTGACTAGAACTAATTTCAACCGTATTGTTTTCATCAGTTTTAAAAGTCAATGGCTGATTTGGAAACGTTTTTAAAGTATCTAATAAAAGTCGTGCAGAAATCGCAACAGAACCAACAGATTCTGATTCAACTTCAATAGCAGTACTCATAGTAGTTTCTAAGTCAGAAGCAGAAATTTTTAATTCATTTTCATTAAGATCGAATAAAAAATTATCTAAGATTGGTAATGTATTGCTGTTATTAATTACTCCTCCCAAAACTTGAAGTTGCTTTAATAACTGGCTACTTGATACAATAAATTTCATGTAATGTTATTTTTATAGAATCGTTACAAATATATTCTAAATTAATTGTTTTATAAAAGTTATTTATTAACACTTTTAAGGTTGTGAATATACACTTTTAATCGGTTTAAGATGTTTTGTAGCTTCAATTTTTTGACTGTTATAATTATGTTAATGTAATTCTACTAAAATGTTGAGAAACGATATTATACTATATTTGATTACTACTAATCAATTCAACTTTTTATGAAAAGAATCATTGCATTGCTAGCATTATCATTTCTTTTTATTTTCCCCACTCATGGGCAAAAGCCTGTAAAATTATCATCAGGTGAAATTTACGAAGCAATAAAAAAATTAAATTTTCTTGGATCAGTATTGTATGTCGCCGCGCATCCAGATGATGAAAATACACGCATGATTTCCTACTTTGCAAATGATGTAAAAGCCAGGACAGCATACTTGAGCCTTACTCGTGGCGATGGTGGTCAGAATTTAATCGGACCGGAAATCAGAGAGCTGTTAGGAGTGATTAGAACACAGGAACTTTTGGCAGCACGTAGAATTGATGGAGGACAACAATTTTTTACCAGAGCGAACGATTTCGGTTATTCGAAGCACCCTGATGAAACTCTGGAGATTTGGAATAAGGATGAGGTACTTATGGATGTGGTTGCAGTCATTAGAAAGTTCAAGCCAGATGTGATTGTAAACAGATTTAATCACAGAACACCAGGTTCTACCCATGGACATCATACGTCTTCGGCGATGCTTTCTTTCGAAGCGTTTGATTTGGCGGCTGATTCTAATTACAATACCCATTTAGCAAATGATTCAACCTGGAGTCCGAAGCGATTGTTTTTTAACACTTCTTGGTGGTTTTATGGGAGTGAAGAAGCCTTTAATCGAGCTGACAAAACAAATTTGATTGGTTTAGATTTAGGAACTTATTATGTGAATAAAGGGCTTTCAAATAGTGAAATTGCATCATTGAGTAGAAGTCAGCATCAAAGCCAGGGATTTGGTAGTACTGGAACTCGTGGGAGTCAGATCGAGTATTTGGAGTATTTAAAAGGGGATTTTCCAAAGGACAAAGATCCATTCGACGGAGTCGATACTACATGGAACAGAGTAGAAGGGGGTGCAGAAATTGGGGGTGTCTTGGCTCGAGTTCAAAATGATTTTAACTTCAACAATCCATCAGCTAGTTTGCCACAGTTAATTGAGGCCTATAGAATGATTCAGAATTTGAATGATGGACATTGGAAAAATATTAAGCAAATAGAAATTGAAGCTGTTATTGCCGCCTGTGCCGGCATTTATGTTGAAGGCGTGGCTAATTATTCTGCAGTGAGCACTGGAGACGACGTCGAAATTCGATTAGAAGCAATTAATAGAAGTGATTTCCCTGTTTCTTTGAGTTCTTTTGAAGTCGTTGAATTGAATACTACTGAAACTGTGAATCAACAGTTAGGAAATAATAAAAGATTTAACACTGAAATGACGATAACTGTTTCAGAGAATATTGCTGAAACAAGTTCGTATTGGCTGACTAAAAAAGGAAGTCTTGGGATGTATGAGGTTACTGATAAAAATTTAATAAGTAAGCCTGAAACGCCGCGCTCATTGCATGTGCAATTTAATTTGAATTTCGATGGTATAGAAATTCCAATGACGAAAGAAATTGTTTATAAATACAATGATCCTGTTAAAGGAGAAGTTTACAAGCCTTTTGAAGTTTTACCGCAGATGTCAGCTTCATTTCAAGAGAAAGTATTCATTTTTTCAGATGGTGATTCACAGCAAATAACCATGAAAGTAAAAGCTTTAAAGGCGAATACGAAAGCTAAAGTTCAACTTTGTGTGCCTGAGAACTGGAAGGTGTCACCAAGTGAAGTTGAAGTTGATTTTGAGCAAAGAGGAGAAGAATTGTTAATTGATTTTAGGGTTACTCCTCCTTCAACCCAAAGTGAAGGATACATTTCACCAATAGTTGAGGTTGATGGTATTTCCTATACAAATGAACTTCAGGAAATTGATTATGATCATATTCCATATCAGTCAATTATGATGCCTTCTGAGGCAAAAGTAGTACGATTAGATATTCAGAAAAAAGGGCAAGTTATTGGATATATTCAAGGAGCAGGAGATGTGATTCCTACGAGTTTAAGACAAATGGGATACACGGTTGTAGAATTGAAAGACCAAGATGTAACTCCTGAAAAATTAGAGAATTTTGACGCTGTGATTTTAGGGGTAAGAGCTTACAATACAAATGATAACGCAAAGTTCTATCAGAAATATTTGCATTCTTATGTGAATAATGGAGGAACCATGATTGTGCAGTACAACACTAATAGAAGATTGAAAGTCGATCAGGTGACTCCTTTTAAAATTTCACTTTCAAGAGATCGTGTTACCGATGAAAATTCTGCGGTTAAAATTATTAACCCTAATCATGAAATCATGAACTATCCAAATAAAATAACTGAAGCAGATTTTGATGGTTGGGTTCAGGAAAGAGGATTGTATTTTCCAGATGAATGGGATTCGAATTTTGAATCTGTTATTAGTATTAATGATAAAAACCAGAAACCAACCGAAGGAAGTTTGCTGATCGCAGAATATGGAGAAGGCAACTTTATCTATACTGGCCTGAGTTTCTTTAGAGAATTGCCCGCTGGTGTTTCCGGAGCATATAAGCTTTTTGCAAATATGATTTCTGTTGGAAAAAACAATACTGATAAACCTTTAAAGAACTAATATGTCACAGCATAAATACATATGGAAAAAAGAGTATACGCTGGTCCTTGTGGTAAATGTGGTGTATATCGTTTGCTTTTATTTGATAATGACTAATTTCAGTTAATATGGAACAGATAGACTGGATAGTTCTAATAGGAACCTTGTTATTCATTGTCTCTTATGGAGCCTGGAAAACACGAGGTAGTGCCAATGTAAATGAATATATTAAGGGTGGAAGTGAAGCTCGTTGGTGGACCATAGGTTTATCGGTTATGGCTACTCAAGCCAGCGCCATAACTTTTTTATCAACACCCGGGCAAGCGTTTCATAGCGGAATGGGATTCGTGCAATTTTACTTCGGATTGCCAATTGCTATGGTGGTGATATGCATCGTGTTTATACCCATTTATCATCGGTTAAAAGTATATACAGCATATGAGTATCTCGAATCACGATTTGATCTTAAGACAAGAACATTAACAGCTATTTTATTCCTAATTCAGCGCGGGTTAGCAGCCGGGATCACTATTTTTGCCCCTGCCATTATTTTGTCTGCTGTACTAGGATGGAATCTAACGACCTTGAATATTATTATTGGGATTTTGGTAATTATTTATACCGTAACTGGGGGGACAAAAGCAGTGAGTGTGACACAAAAACAGCAAATGGCTGTAATTTTTGCCGGCATGTTTGTCGCGTTTTATCTAATTGTCAGTTACCTGCCTGAAGATATTTCTTTTACCAAAGCTCTAAAAATCGCTGGAGCCAGTGGAAAACTAGAGGTACTTGATTTTTCATTCAACATGGATAATCGTTATACATTTTGGAGTGGAATCATTGGAGGGACTTTTTTAGCCTTAAGTTACTTCGGAACGGATCAAAGTCAGGTACAACGCTATTTGTCGGGAAGGTCGAAGAAGGAAATGCAAATGGGGCTTATATTTAATGGTTTATTGAAAGTTCCAATGCAGTTTTTTATCTTGTTGGTAGGTGTAATGGTTTTTGTTTTTTATCAGTTTAATCAATCGCCTCTGAATTTCAATCCCCAGGCTACGGAAGCAGTTTACAACTCAGATTTGGCATCAGACTATAAAGTTCTGGAATTAAAACATAACGAAATTCAATTGCAAAAAGCAGAAGCAAGTCTGGCTTATGGACAAGACCTGGAAAATGAACATTTAAAACAAGAGATTTCAAAGATAACTGAGGCAGAACTTGTGAATAGAACAGCGGCAAAAGCGGTTTTAAAGCAACTTGATGAAGATATTGAGACTAATGATAAAGACTATGTTTTTATTCACTTTATACTGAATAATCTGCCAAGAGGGTTAATTGGACTGTTGCTGGCCGTGATTTTATCAGCAGCAATGTCAAGTACGGCCTCTGAATTGAATGCTTTGGCGAGTACAACTACCATTGATTTGTACAAAAGAAATGTTCATGAAGAGCGCAGTGATGCACATTTTGTAAAAGCGTCCAAGTGGTTCACTTTGATGTGGGGAGTGTTAGCAATTATGGTCGCCAGTGTGGCCAATTTATTCGACAATCTTATTCAGCTAGTAAATATTATTGGGTCAATTTTCTACGGAAATGTGTTGGGAATATTCTTGTTAGCTTTCTTCATAAAATTTGTAAAAAGTCGCGCTGTATTTATTGCAGCCATCATTACACAGGTGGTTGTTATTATTGGATGGTGGCAAGATTGGATGCCTTATTTATGGTTGAATTTCTTTGGATGTATGCTTGTGATGCTATTGGCAATGATGATTCAAAAGACTCTAAGAAAAAATTAAAAACAACATATAAATATAAAAAAAACACCTCATAGAGGTGTTTTTTTATGTTGTAAATTCAATGTTATTTTATTGAAATAACCCATGAGGTTTTATCCCATGCGAAATGAATTCCGGATTCAGTTACATCAAATTTCATCATTTCTACACTATTGTCATTACTTTGTGGAGCGACTTTAACTCTTAGTTGGTCATTGTCTTCAGAATAACCATTAGAGCCCCAAGAATCATTCTTTTTACTGAAAATCAATTCCCAGTCACCCGATTTGTGAGGAATAATAAAGAAACCATACTTTCCAGCAGGAAGCGCTTTTCCATTAATTTTTACATCTTTTGAAAAACTCATGGTTGTATTTTCATTGGCACCAGCTCTCCATACCTTGTCGAACTTCACTAAATCGCCAAAGATGACCCTTCCACGAACACTCGGTGCTCCGTAGTCAACTTCAACTTTTACTCCAGCTACTTCTCCAGAGGACTGTTTCCTTGGACTTTTTTGTGCGAACATAACAGTCGCAGCAAATAATAATATAAGTGATAATTTAAATTTCATGATTGCTTATTTAGACCATGCTGCGATGGATTCTTTATTCATTTTAATATAATCTGCATTGCCAGCTTTTTCGGCCCCCGCTAATGATTTTTGTGCGGTTGCGATAGCTCCCGCCGTATCACCCATATCTGCTTGAATTAAGCTCATTCTTCTTAAATACCAAAAAGGTGGGTTATCCCCAGCTGTTGCTTTTTTCATCCATGCTAATGCTTTTTCTAAATCTTTTCCAGAAGTATGGTAGTATGAAGCAGCAGCAAAGTAGTCATTACCTGAAGGCCCTGCCATTGTAGCTTCAATACTTTTAGAAGCGATGGCATCAGTTGGTACATCAATTTTAACTCCAACGTACACATTTTCCCAATACATGCTGAGTACTCCTGAAGTATCATTCAACGAATCAAAATTCATCGTGAAGCTTTCAATACTCATAGGCAGTGCATTCACCTGGGCAGTTGTTTTTGCAACAACTTTTGAATCGTCCCATTTTTGAGGAGTCCCCCAGTTATTTGATTCAGAGTAGAACATTACTTCCCAAGAACTTTCATTAGGAATCGTGTAAACTGCATAGGTTCCTTTTTTTACTGCTGTACCATCAATTGTTACATCAGTACTAAATGTTATTTTTGAATTTGCATTTGCTCCAGTTCTCCAAAGCTTTCCATAAGGAACTAAATCACCAAAGATAGTTCTTCCTCTCATTGCAGGACGAGCGTATTCTAATGTCATTTCCGTAAGGCCCACCATTTGCGTAATTGTAGTCGCAGGACTAGGCTGAGGAGTTTTAATTTGAGCATTCACAGCTGTCGCTAACCCTAGTATAAAACATAGGATAGTAAGTTTTTTAAACATAATTATGTAAATTTTTAGTTTGTCTACCAAATATAAGGTAAAGACGACTTAAAAATACACAAGCTTTAAAATTAACAATAATTTAAGAGGGGTTACTGGTATTTCTTTCTTCTGAAATGATTGAATAAAAACGCAAATCCGAAGAGCAGTAAAAGAGGAATAAAAATATTGATCATTTGCCATTTACGCGCTTCCCTGAATGCTTTTTCTTTGTAGAGGAAATTGATTTTAACAACTTTTGAACGCAAGTTTACCAGACCAGTATCATCAAGAAGGTAGTTGGCAGCATTCAATAGAAGCTCTTTGTTTCCATATTTGAAATTTGTCCATTTATCAACACCCAATTCGATTGGTCTGCCTTGATTGACTTCATTAGCTACGATATCACCATCAGAAATGACAATCATTTTAGCTTGAGTTCCTTTTTCTTTTGGATTTGAAATTTTGAACGGCTTTATACGACCCTTGTATGCTGAATCAAATGCTCCTTCTAGTAAAACTCCGAAAGGGATGTCCTTTTTGTTGAAAGTAAGCATATCTGGTTCTTCTCGAACCAAATTCAAATCGATTAATATAGGAGTTCCAATTGTTTTAGAAGCGTCAGAACTACTTAAGATCACAGTTTTCTTAACAGTATTTTTTAGAGTATCAATACTATTTGTGAATTTTGAAACAACAGCTTCTGTATTGGCATTAATTGGATGGTTATTTTTAGAAATTGACAATGGAAAATAAGGCCAAGGAAACTGACTAAACTGTGTTTGATTTCCTAAAACACCAGATGCAAGTGTTATTTGTCCGCTATAAACATCCTGAATCAAGTTAGGATTGATACGAACACCATAGTTAAAAAAGAAATCTGTAAGACCTAAGTCCCTCGGATAAGCCAACATACTTCCAGATATTGTGAGACTATCAAGTTCAGCTTGAACATTGTCGACTAACCACAGCGATTTTCCACCGTTCATAGTGTACTGGTCTAAAACAAATTTTTCCTCTTCTGTGAATTTCTCTGTTGGTTTTGCTACAATTAATAAGTCGAAATTTTGAATTTCATTTAGAGTTTTTGTCGGATTTGACGCTACTGAATCTAATGTAAATGGAGCTAAATAGTACAGTTTATTGAGAGCTCTAAGATAATCAGCGATATAAATATCATCGAGTTCTCCGTTTCCTTTTAAAACTGCAACTTTCTTTTGCTTTTCATTAACTAGTTCAAAAATCGCACTTGCAAAGGCAAACTCAAGGTTTTGAATAGATCCTTCTAATTGTTGTTCCTGAGAGTTGGTATAAATATCTTTTAATAATGAAACAGGCGCGGAATTACCTTTATACATTATTTCAGCATAAGGGAAAATCACAATTTCTGAAAGTTTACCATTTTCCTGAACCTGTAAACCATTTGGTTCAAATCCTTTTTGAATAAGCTCTTCAGCGATATCGGTTGGCTCAATAAATCGGAATTTGATTTTTGAGTTCTCCGATTTCAACTCTTCCAGATGCATTTGAGTTTCCGTTTGCAGACGTTTGAATTCTGATGGGAAATCTCCTTCTAAATACACTCTGATAACTATTGGTTCTTCAATATCTTGAATCAATTCTGTAGTTTGTTCTGAAAGTGTATAACGTTTGTCTTCAGTAAGGTCGAATCGCTCAAAAAATTGAGAGCCTAAAATATTGACCACAACGAGTGCCACCAATAAAGTAACGCCGTATTTTAAGTTATTGCTCATGTTCAATATTTCTTTTGGTTAATAAAATAAAGAACAGACTAACTGTAATAAAATATAGTAAATCCCTTGTATCAATAACACCTTTTGCTAAACTATTGTAATGGGTTGTCAATCCGATTTTTTGAACTACATCGTCATAGGACCCGAACAAACTAAAACTTGCGATGGCTTCAAATCCGTAGAAAAAGAAGAAACAAATGAAAACAGAAGTGATAAACGAAACAATCTGATTATTTGTTAATGAGGAAGCAAATAAACCAATAGATACATAAGTCGAAGCCATCAATAGGAGTCCGATAAAGGACCCAATGATGCTTCCTAAATTGATATTCCCAACGGGATTTCCAAGTTCGTAAATGGAGTAAACATATGTGATGGTTGGTACCACAGCAAATAGTACTAGAATAACGGAAGCTAGAAATTTTCCAAGTACAATTTTGAGGTCTGAAATTGGTTTGGTTTTCAATATTTCAAAAGTTCCGGTGCTTTTTTCTTCAGAAAAACTGCGCATCGTAATAGCGGGAATCAGAAATAAGAAAATCCAAGGCGCTATAAAAAAATAGCTCGTTAAATCGGCAAAACCAGCATGTAAGATGTTTAAATTTCCTTCAAAAACCCATAAGAAAAGTCCGTTAGTAACAAGATAAACTCCAACAACCAAATAGGCTATTTGAGAAGAAAAAAAAGCGTTAAGTTCTTTTTTTATAATTGCTTTCATTAGGTCAGTGATTCTAATTTGTCAATGCTCCAGGCTTCAGGTTTTGCATTGAAAAAGGTTTTGGTTTCTGTCCAGATTGCCTTAAAGAAATCTGATGATCTATAGTTGTTCAAAGCTTCTTCCGAAGTCCAATGACTATAAGTAAAAAATATATTGGTATTATCTTTATCTCGATATAATTCTAATAAACGGCAACCTTCAAAATTTCGTATATCATTTTTCTGATGTTTAAAATTATTTAAAAAGGTTTCAATTTTGTCTTCATTCAGACTCAATTTTACAATTCGAACCAGCATTTTAAAAAAACTTGATAGTTATAGGTTTTCCAATTTCAAGTCCCAGAAGGGTGGAAGCGCCTCCATTTGTTTGCAAGTTACTTTTGTATAAAGCGATTTCAAGGAAATTAGCAGAATTAAAAATCGCAAGCTTTTTACCTTCAACATGACGGTCTTCTTTTTCAAGATTGAAATCTACAATATCCGAATAGCTATTGTATAATTTGAAATCGTAGTGTGCACCTAAAATTTTGAAATCACGTCCTTTTCCGACTTCATTGAAAAACTTTCGGGTAATATTACTAATTGAGTTCCCATAGTTATCGATGTACAATATATTTCCTTTTATCGTTGATTTATCGGCCGAAACAGTTGGTTGAAGTCCAACTAATTGTTTGCACTCGGTAATTGGTTTTCCTATAACTTCCAGGGTTCCTCCACGTGCAATATGACAAGCCACTTTTACAAAAACATCCAGTACAGGGAAACTAGTTTCAATACGGTCATGAATATTGATTTCAACCATTTTTTCATAAGTGAAATCATTTAGCAGCAGTGACATGAGTCCGTTGTCAGCACAAATAAAATAATGTCCGTCCACTTTTAACGCGATGTGTTTAGTCTCAGGTGTTAGTTCGGAATCGACACCGATAATATGAATACTTCCTTCAGGAAAACTCTTGTATGAATTCTTCAGCACATAGGCTGTTTCGTATAAGTTGAAGGGAGAAATATTGTGTGAAATATCAACAACACGAGCATCGGGTAATTCGCTGTATATGGTTCCTTTAATTGCTCCAACAAAATGATCTTTGATACCGAAATCTGTTGTTAAAGTTATAATAGACATAGGGTTAGGAAGCTATTTTTTTGGTTGTTGAGCTCTTTAATAAAATGTGTAAAACTTCTAACTAAAAGTTAATTACTTTATGTTGTTATGGTTAAATTTGTATGCAAATCTAATCATTTCTGAGCTTTTTAGAAGAGAAAAATATTATTAAAAACTAAACCTTTCTTTTTTTGAACGAACGTAAAATTGAACTCACCGAAATTAATCCAAACGATTTGTTTGGCCCTCAAAATGTTAACGTAGAACTTCTGCGCAGTTTTTTTCCAAAACTCAAAATTGTTGCCCGGGGCACAACTTTAAAAGCCTATGGGGAGCCCGATATTTTGGATGAGTTTGAAAAACGCATCGGTATGCTTATCAATTATTTTAATCGTTATAATAAACTTGATGAGAATAGTATTGAGCGTTTGTTAACGACAGATGGTAAAGAGCATAATAATTCAAAATTAGCTGACGGTGTATTAGTGCACGGTGTAGGTGGGAAGCTGATTAAAGCACAGTCTGTCAATCAACGTCGCATGGTTGAAAAGATGGACGACAATGACATGATGTTTGCCATAGGTCCTGCAGGGACGGGTAAAACTTATACGGCAGTCGCACTTGCGGTTAAAGCCTTAAAAGAGAAGGAGGTTAAACGCATTGTTCTTACAAGACCTGCGGTAGAATCTGGAGAGAATTTAGGATTCTTACCGGGGGACTTAAAGGAAAAACTAGATCCTTATATGCAGCCATTATATGATGCATTACGCGATATGATTCCTTTTGAAAAACTGGATTCATACATTGAAAAAGGGATAATTCAAATTGCGCCTTTAGCTTTTATGAGAGGTAGAACCTTAGATCATGCCTTTGTTATTCTGGATGAAGCTCAAAACACAACGCACAATCAAATGAAGATGTTCTTAACAAGAATGGGTAAGAATGCAAAATTCATTATAACGGGTGATCCCGGACAAATTGATTTGCCTCGCAGGCAGATTTCAGGATTGAAAGAAGCAATGTTGACATTGAAAGATTTGAAAGGAATTGCATTTGTGTTTTTGGACGATAAAGATGTGATTAGACACCGATTGGTTAAAAAGATTATTTCAGCATATAAAAATTTAGAAGTAGGTAATGAGTAATACCGTAAACAAAACAAATTTTCAGTTTCCTGGACAGAAATCAATTTATCGGGGAAAAGTGAGAGAGGTATACAATATCAATGATGAGGTATTGGTAATGATTGCATCCGATCGATTGTCAGCATTTGATTATGTGATGCCAAGACAAATTCCATTTAAAGGACAAATATTAAATCAGATTGCATCAAAAATGATGAAGGCGACTGAAGATATTGTTCCGAACTGGATTCTAGGTATTCCGGACCCTAACGTAGCAATCGGATATCTTTGTGAACCATTCAAAGTCGAAATGGTGATTAGAGGCTATATGTCTGGTCATGCTGCGCGAGAATACAAAGCTGGAAAACGTTCATTATGCGGAGTTCCAATGCCCGAAGGGATGAAAGAAAATGACGCTTTTCCACAGCCCATAATTACTCCAGCTACCAAGGCGGAAGATGGTGATCACGATATGGATATTTCAAAAGAAGATATCATTGCACAAGGCATTGTTTCTGAAGAGGATTATATTCAATTGGAGAAATATACGAGGGCTTTGTTTCAAAGAGGTACAGAAATCGCAGCAGAAAGAGGATTGATTTTAGTTGACACAAAGTACGAGTTTGGAAAGACAAAAGAGGGTAAGATTGTTTTGATTGATGAGATTCATACTCCAGATTCTTCACGTTATTTCTATGCTGAGGGATATGAAGAAAGACAGGCGAAAGGGGAGCATCAGAAGCAGTTGTCTAAAGAGTTTGTCCGCCAGTGGTTAATTGCAAATGGATTCCAAGGGCTTAAAGGACAAACAATTCCGGAAATGAGTGATGAAAAGATTGAAGAGATTTCAAATAGGTATATCGAGTTATACGAAAATATTACTGGAGAAACCTTTCAAAAAGGAAATGTCTCCAACATTGAAGAACGCATAGAACGCAATGTTTTAAAATTTTTAAACAATTAAAAAATGCTCCATCTGGAGCATTTTTTTATCTAGTTCATTCGTTCTTTAATTGTATCTAAAATACTGTGTATATCCAGTAAAATCAATCGGATTGTCATTATTGTTTAAATAGTTAATAATAGTTTCTGCAGTCGTGTATTCTAAAATTTCAGGCGTTTGCGTAAAGTACGCGTCGTGAACCGCAGGAATGTAATCATTCACACCTAATTTAATGATGGTTTCATCTGAAAGTGCTTCATCCTGATTGTTGATAAAACGAATAGAGTTCCCATCCTGAATCAGCTTAATTCCGGAATAGTAAAACCCGGCTCCAGTTTCAATCAAAAAGTTTTTTAAATCCCCAACCGTCATCGAATAAATCACACTTCCATTATTGAATGGATCGAATTCAAATATTTCGCGAGTCAGAATATTTCCCTGGTCTAAATCACTTCGAATTCCTCCGCCATTCTGGAGTGTTAAATCCACATTCATTTCATTTAGTAGCGCATAAGTGTAGAAATTTCCTACATCAGATTTCGAATGATAGACAGAAGCGAATCCAATGACTTGGTCCAAATTTGCTTCGCTATTATACGTCTCTGCTAAAGATTTTATACTTGAATCAGTTTCAGTATAATTGCTCAGGTTAATAAGTTCATAAGATCTATCTGTTATACGTTCATTTTCAATTTTCAATTCCAATTTCCCTAAATATTTTAAGTTAGAACCGGCCTGGTAAATTGGAATACCATTGACAACTGTATTTGTTATGGTATGTGAATGTCCGCCGAAGATTACATCGAAATAAGGAAAATTAGTCGCCAAACTCCTGTCGGAACCCTCACCTAAATGAGTAAGTGCAATATAGAGGTCAGCATCTTCCGAGTCTTTCACAACGGCAAAATTATCTACTACCGATTGATAATGTTCAAAAGTCAGATTTTGAACTCTCCATGGGTGTGTCGAAGGAATCGTTGCACCTTCTTTACCATTGGTTTCAACCAAGCCTAAAAAAGTAATGTCTATGTCGTCAACCGAAACAGTAGTATATTCTTTAGGTTCCGGTATTCCAGTAGCATTCATTTCAACATTTGCACAAACCCATTCAAATTCAGATTGTGTCAAACGGTCTTTTAAAATCGCTTCACCGTAATCAAATTCATGATTCCCAATAACTGCAACATCAACTCCAATTTTATTCATCATATCAATCATAGGGAATCCTTTCTCATCGTGATTGTCAACAACAGGATTACCTGAAAAAATATCCCCACTGCAAACAACTAATACATTAGTTTCTTGCCTTTCCTGATCGACAATATGCTTGATTTTTGCGAAGTTGTCTATTTGTCCGTGCTGATCATTAAAATGAAAAATAGTTAATTCCTGAACTGCGCTCTCTGGTGGAGTAGGTGTTGTAGGGGTGTTTGAATCGTTTCCGCAACCAATAAATAAAACTTGGACAAGGAAAAATGTAAGTAGTATTCTATAGATTTTCATTTTGACTTAAATAGGTAATAAAAATAGTCTAAAATCAATTTCATAAGAAAAGAATAGTGTTAAATACTTAGTTAAGATTTTCTTTTTATTTTCTGAATTTCGCCCTCTAAAATTTGGCAATTTCTAGTGAACGTTAGATGAACTCTAGAATTATGGATAGCGCATAAAAAAAGGTCATAACTGCAATGTTATGACCTTAAATATTTGAAAAAAGGTTTGTTTATTTTTTTCTTTTTTGTTGAGCTGTTTGTTGCTCTTGAGCTTGTTTCATAGCCTCATTTAAACGTTGCTTGAATTTGCTCTGTTTTTTTGGCTTTTTCTTGTTTTCTTCAATCTTGGCTAAGATTTTATCTTCGTCGATAATATAGTTTTTAATTACTAACATAATTGTAATTGTAAGTAAGTTCGAAACGAAATAGTACAAACTCAATCCACTTGCATAATTATTGAAGAAAATTAACATCATGAACGGAGATAAGTACATCATCATTTTCATCATCTTTTGCATGTCAGGCATACCTTCCTGTGTAGGTTGTTGCATGTTCATTTGCTGACTCTGGCTCATCTTCATATAGTAGAAAATTGCTGCAGAAGCTAAGATTGGAAATAAACTTACGTGATCACCGTAGAATGGAATATTGAATGGTAAGGTGTAAACCGAGTCATAAGCTGATAAATCATCAGCCCACAAAAATCCTTTCTGACGTAAGTCGATGTTTGAAGGGAAGAATCTGAATAAAGCAAAGAATACGGGCATTTGTAATAATGCTGGAATACATCCTGAAAGAGGACTCACTCCTGCTTTACTCTGCAGTGCCATGGTCTCTTGCTGACGCTTCATCTGATTTTCTTTTCCTGGATATTTTTTGGCAACTTCTTCCATTTCTGGTTTTAAGACCTTCATCTTGGCACTAGAAACGTACGACTTGTATACTAATGGAGACATGAAGATACGCACTACAATAGTCATTAAAATAATGATGATTCCGTAGTTCGAAATCAATCCTTGCAAGAAGTTAAAAATAGGAATGAAAGCATAACGGTTGATAGTTCCGAAAATACCCCAACCTAAGTTTACAACTTCTTTTAAGTTTCTATCATATTTTTTTAAGATTTGATATTCATTAGGTCCGAGGTACCATTTCATATCATAATCAAATTCTCCACCCTTTAACTCCAGCGGAGCAGAAAGAGCAAATGATTTGGTGTAAACAGAATCTACTTCTTCATCCTCGAATAAGGTATTCGATTTAACGGTAGCTTCTCTAAAACCATTTTCATTAATTAAAATTGATGAGAAAAAGTGTTGTTTAAAAGCAACCCAGTTTACATCTTTTTCAGTAGCGTCATCACTTCCGCCAACTGATAAATAATCAATTTCTTCATCTTCTTTTTCATAGTACAATTCCGTTTGTTGGTTTTCGTACGTCATACTCTTTTCATGTCTGTAGCCATCTAAACTCCAGTCAAGTTGAGCGTTTTGAGAACCGTTTAGCACATTTCCAAGTCCTTGAGAACGAATGGTAAAATCGACCATATATTCTCCAGGTTTCATTTCGTAGCGGTATTCTAAGAATTGACTTTCAGAAACCTTAAGTCTCATGGATAAAACAGTGTTATCACCAGTTTTTGAAATTGTAGGTTCAAAGAACAGGTCTTTTGTGTTCAATGTTCTGTTATCCGTAGTAGCGAAACTAATATTGAAGGCCGCATTGTCATCTTTTATTAAATATAACGGCAGGCTATCATAAGTAAGGTAAGGTTTAATTAAAGCTTCCTTCATTTGACCACCTTTATTCGCGACAGTGATTTTTAAAAGATCGTTTTCAATTGTTGTTGTGGCATCATTAGCCGAAGGTAAAGATTCAGAGTAAGCGAATGCTCCTAATCTTTTTTGTGCTGCAACAAATGTTAATGAGTCTGAATTTTGAACAACAATGTCAGGTGTTGTAATCGAAGTTTCTTCAGGGGCTTCCTGAACTTCCTCAGTCGTGTTTTTTTGAGCTTCTAATTCTTCAGGAGTGGGCTGGCTAGTGTACATCCACCACATCATGATTCCTCCAAGCAATACAAATCCAATTAAAGAATTTAGATCAAATTTTTTTTCTTCCATATGTTTAATAAAGTGTCAATTTGTCACGCGCTCTTCCAAATCAGTATAAAAAAGCCAGACAAATGTACTAAAAGTACGTATAATACTGTGTTTTATTTTAGGTTCTTAATTAGTTCAAAGAATGTTCCAAACTAGCCTTTACAAAATCTACAAAAAGCGGATGCGGATTTAGAACGGTGCTTTTATATTCTGGATGGTATTGAACACCAACAAACCAAGGATGATCAGGAATTTCAACAACTTCTACTAAGTTAGTCTCAGGATTTTTACCAGTCGCAATCATTCCAGCTTCAGTGATTTCTTTTAAATATTTATTATTGAATTCATAGCGATGTCTGTGACGTTCGCTGATGATTTCCTTTTTGTAGACATTTTTCACAATGCTGTTTTCCTCCAATTTACAATCCCATGCACCTAAACGCATTGTTCCACCGTAATTGGTCACGGTCTTTTGTTCTTCCATAAGGTCGATTACAGGATGCTTAGTGTCTAAGCTCATTTCACTGGAGTTCGCATCGGCATACCCAAGCACATTTCGTGCAAATTCAATCACAGCCATTTGCATTCCTAAACATATTCCTAAGAAAGGAATTTTGTTTTCTCTGGCATATCTCACTGCTTCAATTTTTCCTTCAATTCCTCTTTCTCCAAAACCTGGAGCTACAAGTATACCATTCAATCCTTCTAAATGTGAAGCGGTATTGTCTACAGTCAATTCTTCAGAATGGATCCATCGAAGTTTTACTTTTACTTCATTGGTGGCTCCTGCATGAATAAATGCTTCGGAAATGGATTTGTAAGCATCGTGCAATTCTACATACTTTCCAATAAGACCTATTTTAATTGTGTGTTTTGGGTTTTTGAATTTCTTTAAGAACTCATTCCAATTTTTCAATTCAGGTTGTTTTTCTGAAGAAAGGTCTAACTTATTAAGTACAACTTCATCCAAACGCTCTTCTAACATGAGGTTTGGTACGTCATAAATTGTTTCAGCGTCTATTGATTGAATAACATCTTCCTTCTTAACATTACAAAATAATGCTAGTTTTCTTTTAATAGAATCAGAAATATGATGTTCGGTTCTGCAAACCAAAATATCAGGACTTACACCACTTTGCATTAACATTTTTACAGAGTGCTGTGTAGGTTTTGTCTTTAATTCTCCCGCAGCAGCTAAATATGGAATTAGGGTTAGGTGAACTACAATAGCATTGTTATCTCCTAAATCCCATAATAATTGACGAACCGATTCTACATAAGGCAAAGATTCAATATCACCTACGGTTCCTCCAATTTCAGTAATAACTATATCATATTCACCTGTTTTTCCAAGAATTTGAATACGTTCTTTAATTTCATCTGTGATATGTGGAATTACCTGAACAGTTTTGCCAAGATAGTCACCTTTACGTTCCTTATTTATAACTGACTGGTATATTCTACCGGTTGTCACATTGTTTGCTTGGGAAGTTGGAATATTCAGATAACGTTCGTAGTGTCCTAAGTCTAAATCTGTTTCAGCACCATCATCTGTAACAAAGCATTCTCCATGTTCATAAGGATTCAATGTACCAGGGTCAATATTGATGTAAGGATCTAATTTTTGAATGGTGACTGAGTATCCCCTTTGTTGTAAAAGTTTTGCTAAAGAAGCGGCTATAATTCCTTTTCCAAGGGATGAAGTAACCCCACCGGTTACAAAAACATATTTAGTTTTTTTCATTATCTGCTAGGTTTGGGCAAAGGTACTAACTCAATTTTAGTTGGCAAAAAAAATGAAAGCCTCAATTTTAATTTATTCTACCTGATTCTTTTAACCTTGTAGTTTGACTTATCTATACTTGAATTAAAACCTGAGGTCGCTATATTGTTGAAAATCAGGGAATATTTTCTTACATTTGAGACGAATTTTTTGGTTTCGGTTTGACGTGATATTAAATATGAAAAAAAATCCAATTTTTTTTAAATTTCTATTTGCCAAACACAAAACTAATCGTATCTTTGCCATCGCTTTTAAGGATAGTAAATCTTAAAGCGCTGATATAAGATAAGAAACACGATTTTTAAAGATATTTGTAATGAGTAAAAGAACATACCAGCCTTCTAAAAGAAAAAGAAGAAATAAACACGGATTCAGAGAGCGTATGGCTTCTGCAACAGGTAGAAAAGTTTTAGCTAGAAGAAGAGCTAAAGGTAGAAAAAGAGTTAGTGTTTCTTCTGCTCCAAGACCAAAGAAATAATGAACGACTAGTTTAAATATATAAGGTGTTACTTTTTTTTAGTAACACCTTTTTTTTGTATCAATAATACAATAAATTTAAACCCGAGTTTTTGAAATAAAATTAAAACTGTCTTATTTGACGATCTCTAACTAAAAAAACTAAAATGCCAAAAAACGAAAAAATCAAATCGGTATTGATAATTGGATCTGGACCAATTATTATCGGACAAGCTTGTGAATTTGACTATTCTGGATCTCAGTCTATTAGATCATTAAAGGAGGAAGGAATTGAAGTAACTTTAATCAATTCGAATCCAGCTACCATTATGACTGATCCATCGTTAGCTGATAATGTTTATCTGAAACCACTTACGACAAAATCAATTATTGAAATTTTAAAAAAACATCCTAATATTGATGCTGTTTTGCCAACTATGGGAGGGCAAACGGCGTTAAACTTGTGTATTGAAGCACAGGACAAAGGAATATGGGAAGATTTTAATGTGGATTTGATAGGTGTTGATATCGACGCGATTAATATAACCGAAGACCGTGAACAATTTAGAAAATTGATGATTGAAATTGGGATAGGTCAAGCGCCTTCAACAACTGCAACGTCATTTTTAAAAGGAAAAGAAATTGCTCAGGAATATGGTTTTCCATTAGTAATTCGCCCTTCATTTACTTTAGGAGGATACGGAGCATCGATAGTATATGACAAAGAGGATTTTGATGATTTATTGAGAAGAGGGTTAGAGGCTTCTCCTATCCACGAGGTTATTATTGATAAAGCCTTGCTAGGATGGAAAGAATATGAATTAGAATTACTTCGTGATAAAAATGACAACGTAGTTATTATTTGTACCATTGAGAATATGGATCCTATGGGAATCCATACAGGAGATTCAATTACTGTCGCTCCGGCAATGACTTTAAGTGATTCAACCTTCCAAAGAATGCGTGATATGGCAATTCACATGATGCGTTCTATTGGAGATTTTGCTGGAGGATGTAATGTGCAGTTTGCTGTAAGCCCTGATGAAAAAGAAGATATTATTGCAATTGAAATTAATCCACGTGTATCTCGTTCTTCTGCCTTGGCATCAAAAGCTACAGGATACCCAATTGCTAAAATTGCTTCGAAATTGGCAATCGGATATACTTTAGATGAATTGGATAACCAGATTACAAAAACAACTTCAGCTTTATTTGAGCCTACATTGGATTATGTTATCGTGAAAATTCCGCGTTGGAACTTTGATAAGTTTGAGGGTTCAAACAGAACAGTAGGACTTCAAATGAAATCTGTAGGTGAAGTGATGGGAATTGGAAGATCTTTTCAGGAGGCCCTTCATAAAGCAACACAGAGTTTAGAAATAAAGAGAAATGGTCTAGGTGCAGATGGAAAAGGGGAAAAGAACTATGACACAATCATTCATAAATTAGCCAACCCTAGTTGGGATCGGGTATTTGTGATTTACGATGCCATTCAAATCGGGATTCCTTTAAGCAGAATCCATGAGATTACGAAAATCGATATGTGGTTCTTGAAGCAATATGAAGAATTACTAGCACTAGAAAGAGAAATCTCAGAACATAATACACTATCATCGTTATCATACAGTCTTTTACTTGAAGCTAAACAAAAGGGATTTGCTGACCGTCAGATTGCACATATGTTAGGGTGTTATGAAAGTGAAGTATACAAAAAAAGGAAAGAACTGGGTGTAAATCGTGTCTACAAATTAGTGGATACCTGTGCAGCTGAATTTGCAGCGCAAACACCTTATTACTATTCTACTTTTGAAAACAAAATGATTACTGCTGATGGTGAGGAAATCGTGGATAATGAAAGTAAAGTTACAGATAAAAAGAAAATTATAGTACTAGGTTCTGGTCCTAACCGAATCGGACAAGGAATTGAATTTGATTATTGTTGTGTGCACGGAGTGTTAGCAGCTAAGGAAGCAGGGTATGAAACTATTATGATTAACTGTAATCCTGAAACAGTTTCTACCGATTTCGATACGGCAGATAAATTGTACTTCGAGCCAGTATTCTGGGAACATATATACGATATTATTGAGCATGAAAAACCTGAAGGTGTGATTGTTCAATTAGGTGGGCAAACGGCATTAAAGCTCGCTGAGAAACTGGATAAATGGGATGTGAAGATAATTGGAACTAGTTTTGAAGCTTTAGATTTAGCCGAAGACAGAAAGCGATTCTCAGAGTTGTTATTGGAATTAGATATTCCTTTCCCTAAATACGGAACGGCAACTTCAGCAGATGAAGCGAGTGCAATTGCGGATGATTTACATTTTCCAATACTTGTAAGGCCTTCGTATGTGCTTGGAGGGCAAGGAATGAAGATTGTAATTAATAAGGAGGAATTAGAGAAGCATGTTGTTGACTTACTTCGTAAGATTCCTAATAATATGTTATTGCTGGATCATTATTTGGATGGTGCCATTGAGGCTGAAGCCGATGCTATTTGTGATGGAGAAGATGTATACATCATTGGAATCATGGAGCACATTGAACCTTGTGGGGTGCACTCGGGAGATTCAAATGCAACATTGCCTCCATTTAACTTAGGTGAATTTGTAATGCAACAAATTAAAGATCATACTAAGAAAATTGCAAAAGCATTGAAGACTAGGGGGTTGATTAACATTCAATTTGCAATTAAAGACGATACAGTTTACATTATCGAAGCAAATCCAAGAGCATCCAGAACAGTACCCTTCATCGCGAAGGCTTACCAGGAACCTTATGTAAATTATGCAACGAAAGTAATGTTAGGAGATAAAAAAGTAAAGGACTTTAATTTCAATCCGCAATTAGAAGGATTTGCAATTAAACAACCAGTATTCTCATTCAATAAATTCCCTAATGTTGATAAAAAGTTAGGACCTGAAATGAAATCTACAGGTGAAAGTATTTTATTTGTAGATAGTCTAAAAGATGATCAGTTCTACGAACTTTATTCTAGAAGAAAAATGTATCTGACGAAATAAATCGCACACTAATATATTGAAAGAGCTTCCATCCGAAGCTCTTTTTTTATGCTTCAATTTGGTGATTTGAAAAATAATTTATAATTTTGTTTAATTAAAACCCTTATAAATTGAACAATATTAGATCCGAATTCACGATAAAAGACTTAGAAAATTTTTCTGGAATAAAAGCTCACACCATTAGAATCTGGGAAAAGCGTTACGATTTATTACAACCAAAAAGAACCGATTCAAACATTCGATTCTATGATTTGGAAAATCTTCAAAAGCTATTAAATATTTCTTTGTTATATAACAAAGGGATGAAAATTTCTAAGATTGCAAAGCTCGACAGGTCTGGAATTGAAGTTCAAATTCGTGAAGCAGTTTTTGAAGGTAATTTAGAGTCACAGGCATCAAATTCCTTCAAATTGGCAATGCTAAATTTTGATGAGGTTTTGTTTAATCAAACGTACAATAGCCTTCTCGCTCAAACTTCGTTTAGAGATGTGTTCAGAAATGTTTTTTTACCTTTAATGAGAGATATTGGTGTTTTGTGGCAATTGGATTCTATTACACCTGCACATGAACACTTTTTGACAAATTTAATTCGTCAGAAAATATATATCAATATTGAGAAACTTCAAATTGCTCAAAAAACTGAGAGTTCCAAAATATTTGTGTTGTATTTGCCAATGAATGAGATTCATGAATTGGGATTACTTTATTTGCATTTTGAATTATTATTGTATGGTCATCGTTCTATTTATTTAGGGCAAAGTGTTCCTACCAATAACTTATTAGATGTTAAGAAAATGTACAAAAAAGTATGTTATGTGACTTACCTAACTGTTGAGCCTTCTGATAGACCCGTACAAGAATACCTCCAGGAAGTAAAGACCGATGTATTAAATGGATCAGGGGATACTATGTGGGTTTTTGGATATAAAACTAAGGGCGAAAACCTCAATGGTTCTTTAGGAGAAGGAGTTAAAATATTTGAAAATCCTGAAGAGGTTTTGCAATTTTTATAATAATAATTTGATTTTGTTTAAACTTTTCTTATATTTGTTAAACACGTATGAAAAAAGTTATAATCATAGGATCAGGATTCTCTTCGCTGTCAGCAGCGTGCTACCTTGCAAAGGCTGGCTATTCTGTTGAAATTTTAGAGAAAAACAATCAGGTAGGAGGTAGAGCCAGACAACTAATAGAAGATGGTTTTACTTTTGATATAGGGCCAACATGGTATTGGATGCCGGATGTTTTCGAAAAATTTTTTAAAGATTTCAATAAATCACCCCAAGACTTTTACGAATTAGAGAAATTAGGACCAGGCTATGAGGTGTTCTTTGGTAAACGTGATTCTATTAAAATTTCAGATAAATTAGACGAAATTTACAAGACTTTTGAGAAAGAAGAACCTGGCAGTTCTAAGTATTTAAGAAAGTTTTTAAAATCTGCACAATATAATTACGAGGTTGCTATTAAAGATTTGGTATACAAGCCAGGTGAATCCATTACGGAATTAGTCACTTGGGCAACAATCTCTAGGGTAAACCAGTTTTTTTCTTCAATTAGCAAGGAAGTAAGAAAAAACATTAAAAGTCAAAAACTTATAAAAATATTAGAGTTTCCCGTACTTTTTTTGGGGGCCAAGCCTAGTGATACCCCTGGTTTTTATAATTTTATGAATTATGCAGATTTTAGCCTTGGCACTTGGCATCCTAAAGGAGGAATGTACGAAGTAGTGGAAGCATTTGTGCAATTGGCTAAATCCCTTGGAGTTACTTTTAAAACAAATCAAAATGTGAACAAAATTGTGGTTTCTGATGGCACTGTAATTGGTGTAGAAGTGAATGGGATATTTGAATCTGCTGATATTGTCGTTTCGGGCGCAGATTATCATCACTCAGAAACTTTATTAGACAAAAAATACCGCCAGTATTCTCAAAAATATTGGGAGCGCAAGACGTTTGCCCCATCGGCGCTTTTGTTCTATGTAGGATTTAATAAAAAATTAAAGAATGTTTCACATCATACCTTATTTTTTGATACGGATTTCGATGTGCACGCGAAAGATATTTACGATACGCCTAAATGGCCGAAGGAGCCGCTTTTTTATGCTAGTTTCCCAAGTATAACCGATAATAGTTTTGCCCCTATTAATAACGAAGCGGCTACTTTTTTAATTCCAATTGCTCCTGGAATTGATGATACTCCAGAATTGAGGGAAAAGTACTTCCATATCATAATGGACCGTCTTGAAGATATGACTGAGCAGGATTTGTCTGAAAATATAATCTACAAGTCATCATATTGCGTAAATGATTTTGTGAAAGACTATAATTCCTTCAAGGGGAATGCCTATGGCATGGCAAATACTTTGTTGCAAACAGCGTTTTTACGTCCGAAAATCAGATCTAAAAAAGTTAAAAATCTGTTTTTTACCGGGCAGTTAACAGTGCCAGGTCCAGGAGTACCACCATCAATTATTTCAGGAAAAATTGTGTCGAACCTGGTGCTTTCGGAATTAACTAAACAGACTTCGAATAAAAAATCAATAGAACTACTAACTAACTAAATTAATTACTCATGAAAGAAATATATGACCGTACATCATTCAAGTGCAGTAAGGTAATCACAAAAAGTTACAGCACTTCATTTTCTTTAGCTGTCAACTTATTGGCACCTAGTATTCGCGAGGCAATTCATAGTATTTATGGATTTGTGCGCGTAGCGGATGAAATTGTAGATTCCTTTCACAGATTTGACAAAGAAGATTTATTGAACCAGTTTGAACTCGAGTATTACGCGGCACACAAGGCTGGTATTAGTCTAAATCCTATTATAAATAGCTTTCAAAGAACTGTAAAACAGTTTAATATTGATGAGGAGCTCGTAGCATCATTCTTGCAAAGCATGCGATGGGATTTGGAAAAGCAGGACTACAAGACTTTTGAAGATTATGAGAAATACATTTATGGATCTGCAGATGTTGTGGGCTTAATGTGTTTAAGGGTTTTTGTTGGAGGCGATCAAGAAAAATATGATGCATTGAAAGAACCAGCAATGCGATTAGGAAGTGCTTTTCAAAAAGTAAATTTTCTAAGAGATTTGAAGGCTGATGTTGAAATTTTAAACAGGTCTTATTTTCCGGGTGTCAATTTGAAGGCATTGGATAAAAATTCAAAGCAAAAGATTGTAGCTGAAATTGAAGAGGACTTCCGTGCTGCTTATATAGGCATAAAAAAATTGCCTTTAGAAGCTCGACTTGGAGTCTACACTGCTTATATTTATTACAAACAGCTGTTAAATAAATTGAAACAAACTCCTTCTGAAAAAATAATGGATACAAGGATTCGTATCTCGAATCCCTTGAAGATGGGGCTTATGGCCAAATCTTTTTTAATATATAAGTTTAATTTGATGTAATGTTTGTTATCCTTTTTATACTTCTGCAGCTTCAGAGCACTAATAACTCCAAATTACTTAACGATGCGAGGAATAATTTTTTACAGGTCACTACGCTTGACGCTGCAGAATATAAAGGGGAAGAATGGTTGTCATCAAGTAATGTAAATCTTCAGGCCTACGGGGCCTGCATGTATTTTATGCAGGCACGTTTTGTTAAAAATCCAATAACTAAATGGAGTAGATTTAAAAAAGGAAAGAAGAAGCTGGATGGGCTAATTCAACAAAGCCCTGAAAATATTGAAATGAGATATCTGAGGTTTATATTTCAAAGTGAAATGCCTGAATTTCTGGGGTATCATGAGAATAAAGAAGAAGATTTTGAATTCATAATTCAGCAAATAGAATCTTTTGAGGCTGAAGAAAATTTAAAATGTGTAATTTTAAACAATGTCTCCAATGTTGAACAACTGACTTTGGACAAAAAATTGGTAATTGATAAAAAATTAGAAAAATGCTCTTGAATATTGGAATAACCTTAGTCACCTTCGTTTTAATGGAGTGTGTAACGTGGTTGACACATAAATATGTAATGCATGGTTTTATGTGGTATTTCCATGAGGATCATCACCAGCCTAAATACCAAGGAGTATTTGAAAAAAACGATTTATTTTTTGCAGTGTTTGCTGTTCCAAGTATCACATTGCTTTATTTAGGATTGGATAATGGCAGTCTGAACTATTTGTTTTTTATTGGTTTGGGAATAATGTTATATGGTATGGCTTATTTTTTAGTGCACGATGTCATTATTCACAGACGTTTTAATTGGTTTCAAACTTCTAAAAATAAATACATTACAGGATTGCGAAAAGCACATAAAGTGCACCATAAACAATTAGGAAAGCATGATTCAGAATGTTTCGGAATGCTTTTCGTGCCTTTTAAATATTTTTCCATTTAATGTCACTTTACCTTGTTTTAAATCTTGGTTCCTTGCTTATTCCATTTATATACAGCTTTGAAAAGCGCATGTATTATATAAAAGATTGGAAAGCTATATTATTGGCTATTACAATCGTTGCAGTTCCTTTTTTAATATGGGATGTCTATTTTACACAGGAAGGTGTTTGGGGATTTAATTCACAATACTTAATAGGTGTTCATATGTTTAATCTGCCTTTGGAAGAGGTATTGTTCTTTTTTTGCATACCCTATGCAAGTATCTTTATTCATTATGCCTTAAACTATTTTTTTCCTCATAAGAGATTGTCGCAAAAAACTACCATAACGATTTCTTGGATATTGTTTTTATTTGGTATTTCCGTTTTGGTTTATGGCATACCAAAAATGTATACAATGGTGAATTTTTTGGTATTTGTAAGTCTTATGGCATATGCGATTTTTGTTTCTTCTGAAGTGCTTCAGACGTTTTATCTTTCCTTTTTAATCATACTAATTCCGTTTTTTTTAGTCAATGGAGTACTCACTGGTAGTTTCATCGATGGTGAAGTTGTCTGGTACAACAATGATGAAAATCTTGGAATAAGAATGTTTACAATCCCTTTTGAGGATGTGTTTTATGCATTTAATATGTTATTTCCTGCGGTAGTTTTAGTTGAAAGATTGAAACTATATTTCAGCAAACGAATCATCTGACATTTGTGTGTAACTAAAGTTACTTTAACGAAAGTAAATTTCTATTGATTATTGTTTAATAAACATTTATTTAAATTGAATTATTCTAAATAAGCCTTTTCTGGGCTTCACTGATTTATATCATTGATAAAAATTCATAGTTCCTTTAATTTTAGGGTGTTGAGGTCTTTTACTTTTTTGATCTATGTTCAAAAGCCTCACTAACCCTATTTATAAAATTATCAACAAGGAAAACCATGAAAAAAAAGAGTTTAAAATTGATTTGTGATGCAAATGAGGCAGTCGCCAGAATTGCTCATAAAACGAATGAAGTTTGTGCTATATATCCCATAACACCGGCTTCTCCAATGGGAGAGCATGTGGATGTATTTAGCGCTAAAGGAGAAAAAAATATTTGGGATAATATTCCTCGAATCGTAGAAATGCAAAGTGAAGGTGGAGCTGCCGGGGCCGTTCATGGTTCGCTCCAAGGGGGTGCTCTCACCACTACGTTTACTGCTTCTCAAGGATTGCTGCTGATGCTGCCTAATATGTATAAGATGGCTGGTGAATTATTACCATCTGTAATTCATGTTGCAGCGAGAACAGTCGCAACTCACGCCTTATCCATTTTTGGAGATCACTCCGATGTGATGTCGGCAAGAAGTACTGGTTTTTCTATGTTGTTTGCTGGTTCAGTGCAAGAGGCACATGATTTTGCCTTAATTTCTCAGGTAGCGACTTTAAAGTCGAGAATACCTTTCTTAAATATATTTGATGGATTTAGAACTTCGCATGAAATTTCAAAGATTGATGCTATTCCAGATGAGGTTATCAAAGAAATGATGCCTGAGGCAGAAGTTATGAAACACAAAAAGCGTTCATTAGATCCTGATAATCCTGTAATTAGAGGTACTTCTCAAAACCCTGATGTGTTTTTCCAGGCCAGAGAAGCTGCCAATTCATACTATCAAAAAGTACCAGGAATAGTTGAGGAAACAATGAGTCAGTTTGAAAAATTGACAGGAAGATCTTATAGTTTATTCAATTATGTTGGAGCTCCGGATGCCGAGAAGGTAATCATAATTATGGGTTCAGGAGAAGGTGCTGTTAAGGAAACTATCGACACTTTGGTTAAAAAAGGAGAAAAAGTGGGAGCCTTAATCGTTCGTTTGTATAGACCATTCTCTATTGGAGATTTCATAGATAAATTACCGGCTACGGTTAAGAAAATAGCTGTGCTTGATAGAACTAAAGAACCTGGAAGTATAGGAGAGCCATTGTACCAAGATGTTGTAAATGCCTTAGTTGAAACAAGAGTGACATTACCAAAAATTGTTGGTGGACGCTACGGACTTTCATCTAAAGAGTTCACACCTGCAATGGTGAATGGTATTTTTGAGGAATTGAATAAAAAATCCCCAAAGAATCATTTTACAATTGGAATTAAAGACGATGTTACATTTACAAGTTTAGATTATAAGCCTGTATTTAAAACTGCGAAATCTACCTTTAACTGTATGTTCTTCGGATTAGGTTCTGATGGTACTGTAGGTGCTAATAAGAACTCAATTAAAATTATTGGTGAAACAACTGATAATTATGTGCAGGGTTATTTTGTATACGATTCTAAGAAAGCAGGTGCACAAACGGTTTCTCATTTGAGATTTGGACCTGAGCCAATTTATTCTTCATATCTGATAAATAAAGCAAATTTTGTTGCTTGTCATCAGTTCAACTTTATTTATAAGTACGATGTTTTAGATCATATTAAAAAAGGAGGAACATTCTTGCTAAATGCACCTTTTGATAAGTATAAAGTATGGGAGAAATTACCTTCGATCATGCAGCAAAAAATTATAGATTACGATATCGATTTCTATGTGGTTGATGCGACTAAAGTTGCGCATGAAGCTAAATTAGGTAAGAGAACAAACACAGTACTGCAAACTTGTTTCTTCGCTATTTCAGGAGTTCTTGAGAAAGATGAAGCCATTTCAAAAATTAAGAATGCCATTGTAAAGTCTTATTCACATAAAGGTGATGCCGTTGTGGAAATGAACTTTAACGCTGTAGATACTGCTTTAGAAAATCTTCAAAAAGTTGAATATCCTAACCAAACGACAAATAATGAGCAATTGCAGCCAATGATGACTGGAGCAACTGACGATTTTGTAAATGAAATTTTAGGAACAATTTTAGCTGGAAAAGGAGATTCGTTACCAGTAAGCGCTTTCCCTGTTGATGGTACGTTCCCAACAGCTACTTCAAAATATGAAAAACGAGGAATTGCAGATTTCATTCCTGTTTGGGATGATGCAGATTTATGTACACAATGTAATAAGTGTGTGAGTATTTGTCCGCATGCAGCTATTAGAGCAAAAGTAGTTCCTAATGAGGAGTTATTAAATGCACCTGACTGCTTGAAACATACTCCAGCTAAAGGAAGACCATTCGACAGTTCAAAAGAGAGTTATGTATTACAAGTCTCTCCGTTAGACTGTACGGGATGTGATTTATGTGTTCAGGTTTGTCCTGCTGAGAGTAAAGAAGTAGAGAACTTTAAAGCAATTAATTTAACCGAAGTGAGAAAGGTTGCCGAGATTGAAAAAGAGAATTGGGATTACTTCATCAATTTACCTGATTACGACAGAACTTTATTGAAGACTTCAAACTTAAAAGGTTCTCAATTCTTAGAGCCATTATTTGAATTCTCAGGAGCTTGTTCTGGTTGTGGTGAAACACCATATATCAAATTAATCAGTCAATTGTATGGTGACAGTATGTTAGTTGCCAATGCAACAGGATGTTCTTCAATTTATGGTGGTAACTTACCAACTACTCCGTATGCTGTAAATAGTGAAGGTAGAGGTCCTGCTTGGGCGAACTCACTGTTTGAGGATAATGCAGAATTTGGTATGGGTATGAAACTTGCCTTGAGTAAAAAACAAGAAATTGCTGTGCAATTACTTAAAGACCTCGAAGCTGAAGTTGGATCCGACTTGGTTCAGGATATCCTTGGAAATACTGAAGAGAACGAATCTATGAAACAGCATAAATTCAAAAAGATTAAAGAATTAAATGCTGTTCTTGACTCTAAAGATTCTTATGAAGCTAAGAAGTTAAGAAACTTGTCTGAATACCTTAGAAAGAAAGCTGTTTGGATCTTTGGTGGTGACGGTTGGGCTTATGATATTGGATTCGGAGGATTAGACCATGTGATGGCTTCTGGAGAAGATATTAATATTCTTGTAATGGATACTGAAGTGTATTCAAATACAGGAGGTCAAACATCCAAAGCAACACCACTTGGAGCCAGCGCAAAATTCTCTATTGCAGGTAAACAAACATCGAAAAAGAATTTGGCGTTACAAGCAGTTTCTTATGGAAATGTATATGTTGCACAAATAGCAATAGGAGCTAAGGATACTCAAACATTGAAAGCTATCCAGGAGGCAGCAGCTTACCCTGGACCATCATTAATCATTGCATACTCTCCTTGTGGTGAGCATGGATATGATTTAAGATATGGAGCGGACCACCAGCAAAAGGCTGTTGAGACCGGATACTGGCCATTGTTTAGATACAATCCACTAGAGGCAAAAGGAAAGAAATTCCGATTGGATTCTAAAGAACCTAAAACTCCATTACGAGAGTTTATGTATGAGGAAGGTCGATTTAGCAGAGTTGTGAAGGATAATAAAGAATTCGCAGAAAAGCTGTTGAATGAGGCTCAAGAAAAAGTCGATACCCAGTGGGAACGACTTGAACTTTATAGAAATATGTAAAACTACCTTAAAAGCCAGAATGTAATATTCTGGCTTTTTTTTTAAAACTAAAATTATGGAAAAAACTAATCCACGCGCGAAAGTTTTTATTTCTCAAGGACAGAGAAATTTGAATTTGGCTAAGAATGAGTTGTTAAAGCCACAACAAGATGTTCTTCTATATTCGGTGTGTAAAAATTCTCAATTTTCTATAGAAAATTACTTAAAAGGCTTTTTAATTGATCATGATGCAATGGTGGAACACGATATGTCGATGGAGGATTTACTAGAAGAATGCAAGCGCATTGACCCTCGTTTTGAAAGAGTGGATTTAAATGACATCACATGTAAATCACATAAAATAGATTCCAGATATTGCACAGACTATGAAACAGTTTGTAAGTGCTACGATACTGCAGACAATGTAGATACATTTTTTAGAAAAATTAATTTAATATAATTCCAATATCAATTTTCTGATTCGGGGAAACTTGAATACCTTTGATGAAAATTTGATGTATGAACTATATTTTATTTGATGGTTCAGTGCGAAATGCATTGTTGCCATTGACTTATACCAAGCCCGTTGCTGAAATGCGAATTGGAATTCTTACCATTCGCGAGAAATGGGAGAAAATGCTTGGATATACTACTACAACCCTTACCGAAGATTATTTAGAAGAAAAATATCCGATGGTTGAAATGGAGCAAAATATTATGATCAATGCTTCATTTTTACCAAATAAAGAATTGTTGGATGCTATTAAAAATCTTGAAGCCGATCAGGTTATTGTTCAGGATGAAGAAATCATAGCCTTTTATACTACCAATGATCAGGAAGAGGTCGATTTTAAAACCTATGAAAACATTCAATTAGCGTCTGACGCACTTCAAATTAAAAACACCTGGGATTTATTTAGTTTGAATGATGCTGCATTGCGGGCCGACTTCGAATTAATGACAGAGGGACGCGTATCTCAACCAATTCCAAGTGATGTTTTAGTGAAGAATCCTGAGAATGTTTTTATTGAAGAAGGAGCTGAAGTCAATTTTTGTAGTTTGAACGCATCAACAGGGCCAATCTATATTGGAAAAGACACTTTGATAATGGAAGGAAGTTTTATCCGTGGGCCTTTTTCTTTAGGTGAGCACTCAAGAGTTAAAATGGGAGCTAAAATTTATGGAGCGACAACCATCGGACCAAAATGTACTGTTGGAGGGGAGGTAAATAATTCCATTTTGATGAATTGTTCGAGTAAAGGACATGAAGGATACCTCGGAAATTCTGTAATAGGTAGCTGGTGCAATATTGGAGCGGATTCTAACAATTCTAACTTGAAAAATAATTACGACGAAGTGCGATTGTGGAGTTATGAAAACAATCGTTTTACAAAAACGGGGTTGCAATTCTGCGGTTTGATTATGGGCGACCATTCAAAATGTGCGATTAATACCATGTTTAATACTGGGACTGTAATTGGAGTCAGTGCTAATATCTACGGAAGTAATTTCCCTCGAAACTTTGTCCCATCGTTTAGTTGGGGAGGTGCCGCTGGAATGACCACATATATGCTGAATAAGGCTTCAGAAACTGCAGAGCGGGTGTATGACAGAAAAAATGAAGAGTTTGATGCTGTTGAAGCACGTATTTTTGAGAGAGTATTTGAGCTTTCAGAACAATACAGAAGATAAAAATTTAAAACCTCTTTTTAGAGGTTTTTTTTGTAGCTGTTTGGAAGAAAAAAAGCAACCATAAAGGTCCTTGAATCATTTAATTAATCTAAGGATGTTTGGTTGTTTTTACAATTAGTTTTATGTATATTTGCAGCCCTTTTAACGAGTACAGATTATAAAAGGGGTTTATCATATTTAAATAATAACATTCTCTCAATGTTTTAATCGTTTAAAAAATCTGTGAAACATCGGGATACAAATTTTATCATCAGACATGTCTGAAGAAACAAAAAACACTGAGGAGCAAGTAGAAGCTCCAGAAGTAAAAACTGAGGCAGCTGCCACCAGCGAAGTACAAGTAAATCCGGCAGAATTTTTAGAAAATTTTGATTGGCATAAGTACGAAGAAGGTATTGAAGCAGTTGACGAAGAAAACTTAAAAGCTTTCGAAAAAGCACTAGAGGGAACTTTAGGGTTAGTAAACGAAAGAGAGGTAATTGAAGGAACTGTAGTTAGAAAAACTGACCGTGAAGCAATTATTGACATCAATTCAAAATCTGAAGGAGTTATTTCTTTAAATGAATTCCGTTACAATCCTAACTTAGCTGTTGGAGATATCGTAGAGGTTTTAGTTGATAAAAGAGAAGATAGTACTGGACAATTAGTATTATCACACAAAAAAGCGAGAGTAATTAAAGCTTGGGATCGTGTGAACAACGCTCACGAAACTGGTGAAGTTGTTAATGGATTCGTGAAGTGTAGAACTAGAGGAGGTATGATTGTTGACGTATTCGGAATCGAAGCATTCTTACCAGGTTCTCAAATCGACGTGAAGCCAATTAGAGATTACGATCAATACGTAGAGAAAACAATGGAATTCAAAGTTGTTAAAATCAACCAGGAATTTAAAAACGTTGTTGTATCTCACAAAGCACTTATCGAAGCAGATATCGAAATTCAAAAGAAAGAGATTATCGGTCGCCTAGAAAAAGGACAAGTATTAGAAGGAGTTGTGAAAAACATCACATCATACGGAGTATTTGTTGATTTAGGAGGTGTTGATGGATTAATCCACATTACTGATCTTTCTTGGTCTAGAATCAACCACCCTTCTGAAGTTGTTGAATTAGATCAAACATTGAATGTTGTAATCTTAGACTTTGATGATGAGAAAACAAGAATTCAATTAGGATTGAAACAATTAAACGCGCACCCATGGGAAGCATTAGATGAAAACATCAAAGTTGGTGATACTGTAAAAGGTAAAGTAGTTGTACTTGCTGATTACGGTGCATTCATCGAGGTTGCTCAAGGAGTTGAAGGTTTAATTCACGTTTCTGAAATGTCTTGGTCTACTCACTTACGTTCAGCTCAGGATTTTGTAGCTGTAGGTGATGAAGTGGAAGCTCAGGTATTAACTTTAGATCGTGAGGAGAGAAAGATGTCATTAGGTATGAAGCAATTACACCCAGACCCATGGGCGAATATCGCTGAAAAATACCCAATTGGATCTACACACACTGGTACTGTTCGTAACTACACTAACTTTGGAGTATTCGTAGAGTTAGAAGAAGGAATCGACGGATTAGTTTATATCTCTGACTTATCTTGGACTAAGAAAATTAAGCACCCATCTGATTTTGTAGCGGTAGGTGATAAATTAGACGTACAAGTATTGGAGTTAGATGTTGAAGGTCGTAAGTTAAACTTAGGACACAAACAAACAACTGAAAACCCTTGGGATAAGCACGAAGAAACTTACACTATCGGATCTATCCATGAAGGTGTTGTTAAAGACAGAAACGATAAAGGAGCAATCGTAACTTTTGAAGATAACGTTGAAGCATTCGTGCCAAGCCGTTTCACTTTGAAAGAAGATGGTTCTAAATTATCTAAAGGAGATACTGAGAAATTCAAAGTAATTGAATTCAACAAAGAGTTCAGAAGAGTTGTAGCTTCTCACACATCTATCTTTAAAGCTCAAGAAGAGAAGAACATGAAAGCAATGCAATCTAAAAATGAAGCTGCTGACAAGACTACTCTTGGAGACCTTGGAGGATTAGCTGAGTTAAAGAAGAAAATGGAAGGAGGAAAATAATTCCAACTATTTCATAAAATAAAAAAGCCGATGCATTTGCATTGGCTTTTTTTATGCCTATTTCACCATAAAAAGTATCTTTGTTCATCTTAAAAAAACGAACTATGACCTTAATTAAATCTATCTCGGGAATACGAGGAACGATCGGAGGAAATACCGGAGATAACCTGACTCCAATTGATGCTGTAAAATTTGCTTCGGCATATGGAGCATTCATTAAAGAAAGAAATAATAGTAAGGAAAATATAACGGTTGTCATTGGTCGTGATGCCCGGATTTCTGGGAAAATGATTTCTAGCTTGGTTGCAAATACTTTAGTCGGTTTAGGAATTGATGTAATTGATCTTGGTTTGTCTACCACCCCAACCGTTGAGGTAGCGGTACCTATGGAAAAAGCGGATGGTGGGATTATCCTGACAGCTTCTCATAATCCAAAACAATGGAATGCCTTAAAATTATTGAATGAAAAAGGAGAGTTTTTGAATGGAGCAGAAGGAGAATTAATTCTTAAAAAAGCGGAAGCAGATGATTTTAGTTTTGCTGATGTCGATTCTTTAGGGAAATATTCAAAAAAATCAGACTATATAGCAAAGCATATTCAAGAGGTTTTAAACCTTGACTTGGTAGATGTTGATGCTATTAAAAACGCAGGGTTTAAAGTCGCTGTAGATGGTGTAAATTCTACAGGAGGAATCGCAATTCCGCAATTACTGAAAGCATTGAATGTAGATTGTATTGAATTGTACTGTGAACCTAACGGGCATTTCCCTCACAATCCAGAGCCATTAAAGGAGCATCTCACAGATATTTCAGAATTGGTGGTGAAAGAGAAAGCTGACTTCGGAATAGTTGTGGATCCTGATGTAGACCGATTGGCATTGATCTCAGAAGATGGTTCTATGTTTGGTGAGGAGTATACACTCGTAGCTTGTGCCGACTATGTTTTAGGACGTCTGGGAGGAGGAAATACCGTTTCAAACTTATCATCTTCAAGAGCATTGAGAGATGTCACTGAAAAGCACGGAGGTTCTTATGCCGCAAGTGCAGTAGGAGAGGTGAACGTGGTGATTAAAATGAAAGAAACGAATACAGTGATTGGTGGAGAAGGAAACGGTGGTATCATTTATCCTGATTCACATTATGGAAGAGACTCACTAGTTGGAGTTGCTTTATTCTTATCACATCTAGCACATAAAAAAGTTTCTTGTAAAGAACTTCGCGATAGTTATCCCGCGTATTTCATGAGCAAAAATAAAATACAGTTAACTCCAGAAATTAATGTTGACGGATTGTTAGTTGCCATGACGGATAAGTACAAGAATGAAGAGGTGACGACTATTGACGGAGTGAAAATCGATTTTGAAAATGAATGGGTACATCTGAGAAAATCGAACACAGAGCCCATTATTCGCATCTATACAGAAAGCACTACTCAAGAAAGTGCTGATGCGCTAGCTGAGCGTATCATTGATGAGATAAAGTCCTTTATTTAAGGTAAACATCGAAAAAAAAAGAAAAAGGCTTGAAATTGAATTCAAGCCTTTTTTTATAGTTTAATTTGGAGTTTTGTTTCTATGTTTAAATCGTTTATGTGTCCAAAAATAATAGGCAGGAGCTTCTTCGATTTGTCTTTTCATAATTTCTAAAACCATATCTGTCAATTCAAAATCGTCATAGTTTTTTACATCAGTAGAAACCACACTAAAAGTACTTGAATAATAGCCACGTTTGATTCGTTTGGTTTTCATATAAACCATGTTCATATCAAATTTTTTCGAAAGTACTTCACCTCCTGTATGAATTGGGACCTTCACACCCATAAATTCACCCCAATAAGTATTATTACGAATCATAGGAGATTGGTCGCTCAATAGTCCGTATACAGCTTGTACACCCTCTTGTTTATGCTTGATCATTTTGCGAACCATTTTAGAAGTTTGAACCAATTCAACACCAAATTTTCCGCGTGATTTTTTAATGGCTTCGTCGAAATAAGGATTGCTGATTCTGGTATAAGCACCAACTCCATGGTACTTGATGAAACTAGGGAGGTTTAACATCCATTCCCAGTTTCCGTAATGAGAATTCATTAGAATTAAACTTTTTCCGTCTTTGTATAGTTCGTTTAGAAGCTCAGGATTTTCATATCTGAATCGTTTGTTGTTTTCTTCTTCTGTAAGTGTAAACATTTTTGCCATTTCCAAAAAGATATCCACGAAATGTTTAAAAAATTCTTTTCTTATGATTTTAAGTTCTTCATCCGACTTATCGGGAAAAGCTAATTTTAAATTTTCCATCACTACTTCCTTTCTGTAACCAATGATATGGTAGATTGCAACAAAAAGACAATCAGATAAAAAGTAAAGGAGTTTAAAGGGCAGCATAGCTACAAACCATAAAAACGGGTACGCTAAGATGTATACAATCCTATTCATAATTCGAGTGCAAATATCGGTTTAAAATTTTAATTATTTTTTATTTCGTCTTTGAAGCTTCTGGTTTTGTGAGTTTTTTTAATTTTAAAACATTAAATAGAAAAACATGGATATATCATTACCAGTATTAGGGCTTATAATCACGAATGTTTTGATTTCTCTGCAGGGCTTTAACAACCGTATATTTTTTGATAAATATAAATTTCAGATAGGAGCGATTAACCGAGGTGAAAAATACAGAATGCTGACTTCAGCGTTTCTACATGTGGATTATTTACATCTGATATTAAATATGTATGTACTCTATATATTTTCTGGGACGTTAGTCGGACGTCTAGGAAACTGGAAGTTTTTGGTGTTATACTTCGGAAGTTTAATTGCTGGAAGTTTGTTAACTCAGGCGTATCATAAAAAGGAGCTGTATTATAGTGCTGTGGGAGCGTCAGGCGCCGTGTCGGGTGTTGTTTATGCTTCTATTTTATTGTATCCAAATATGAGTTTGTATCTGTTCCCATTACCAGTGCCAATTCCAGCTTATGTCTTCGGATTGTTGTATTTGTTGTATTCAATCTACGGAATGAAAAAACAAATAGGAAATGTTGGGCATTCGGCGCACTTGGGTGGAGCGATTGGAGGTTATGCCTTGATGTTATTATTGTACCCTCAAGTATATACCCAGAGTAAGCCTACGGTATTGTTATTAGGAGTTCCAATTGTTTTATTATTGTTGTTCGGCCACCGATTGAAGAAATAAAAAAGAAAAATCTTAAATAAAAAAACCTCCGAATAAATCGGAGGTTTTTTTTGAGCGAGAGACCGGGCTCGAACCGGCGACAGTCAGCTTGGAAGGCTGAAGCTCTACCAACTGAGCTACTCTCGCATTGCGGATGCAAATATACAATCCTTTCTGCTTTATACAACGCTTTTTTTAAATTTTTTTCACAAAATGCAACCCTAATTTTTTATAACCTTGATTCTCATAGAATTTATGAGATTTCATATTTTCAATAAAAGTATTCAACTCGATTGCTTCGTAATTATGTGCTTTTGCATAGGTGTGAATCCAATCGAATAATTTGTTTCCAATCCCTTTGTTTCTATAGGTTTCTTTGATTATTACATGGTCGGGTTCTATCATTCTTCCAGCATAATGTCTTGTCAAAAACCACAGTCCTGCGATGCCAATTAATTCTTGATTCATATAAACTCCGATGCATTTATAATGCTGCTCGCACATTTCTAAAACTCGTGCTTTTAAGACGGTTTCTTCAGTGTAATTATTGATGTGTTTTAGTAGTGGAATGATGGATAAAATATCCTCCTTTGAAATTATTTTAATTTGAATATCCATTAGTTTTTAGTTTTCAATCGATCTTCCCAGAAATTTACGTTTTTAATATTTAGTTTTTGTGGATTAAAAGTCATGGGCGCTTTTGATTTACGTTTCTTCTGGGAATCTCTATATACTTTTAAAGCTGGTTTTGCAAAAGCAGAATTGCCATAATATTTAACCAAGCCATTATTCCAACACGTACATCTCCTATTGTTCATACATAATACGTTAGCGCTAAACACCCCATACAGGGCTATGATAAGAATTTTAATTGCATTAGAAAAACGGTCTATTTCCTGTTTTTTTGAGGGTTGAGAAAGCTGAAATTGGTTTCTGCCATATAATATTAAGTTATAAGTGTTGTAAAAGCGAAAAGAATGTAGCAATAGCTTCATAAGACTCTCTATAACCAGGAAATTAACTTTCTATAGTGTATTGTATATATTGAGGCCCGTATTCCATGTTTGGAAGTTTGTCAGTGCTATAAGTTGTTTCTTCAGACAATATCGTTTATTAGATTTACAATAGATTTCATGGGTTGATTTTAAAGCTTCCAGAAATAGAAAGTTTCAATTCTCAAAAAAATCTTATTGGTTAATAATAACTTAAAAGTTGGATATTTGGTACTTTAGTTATTTAAAAATAGCGTCATGATTGTTAAGATAATTTCAGCCGAAGACACCTATGATATTCGAAAAAAGGTGCTTAGAAAAGATATTCCATTACCGTTTAAATTCGATGGGGATTTTGATAAAGGAACTCTACATTTTGGTGCTTATGTTGGAGAAATTCAGATAGGTGTTGCGAGTTTTATGAAGGTAAATCTTGAAGGATTTAGTGGGGAGCATTATCAGTTGAGAGGGATGGCTACGTTGACTGAATATCAGGGAAAAGGAGGAGGTAGGGCACTTTTAAATTCTGCAGAAGAGATTTTAAAACAAAAAAAATGTAATATGATATGGTGCAACGCACGTATAGTTGCCCAAAAGTTTTATAAAAAAAACGGTTTTACAACTACAGGAACACAATTTAACATCAAGTATGTTGGCCCCCATTATAAAATGTATAAAACGATAAAGAAGTGAAAATTTTGCACGTAACATTAATGTACTCAATATTTTGCGCAGTGAAAAACAAATGGTATCTTTGAAAGATTAAATTGCTTGAAACCATCAACAAATCGTGAAATGAAAGAATTTTTAAAGGGAATTCTCCTATGTCTTTTGATCTTTTTTTCTGTGATTAGCTATAGCCAATCAGCTGAAGAGATACGTTTGTTGAAATCCAAATTAAAAACTGCGGAAAGTGATTCTGTTCGCTTAAAGTTGTATACCAAATTAGCTATTGAATATTGGGATACAAAACCAGATTCATCCTACTCTTATTTAAAGAGACGGATTGAACTCGCCGTAAAAACTAACAATGAATATGAGTTTGCTCAAGGGAATAAATCTTTAGGTATTTGGTTAATTAGTAATGGACAATACGCGACTGCGATTCAATTCTTAAATACGTCGTTGAAAAAATTTGAAGAACTCAATGACACTGAGAATATAGCCTATTCATATAGTAATTTGGGTTATGCTCATTTGTCGGCTTACGAAACTAATATTGCAATTTCTTATTACTTAAAATCTTTGAAGCTGTTTCGGGAATTAAATGATGATAACGGTGTTTCTGAGATGTATAATGAAATTGGAAACTTGTTTTATTTACAAAAAAATTACAAAGAGGCAAAATGTTATTTTGAGGATGCTTTAGCAATTATGGAAGAAATTCAGGACTCTCTTGGAATAGCAACAGTCTATGTAAATTTGGGAAATGTCGTGTCTGAGCAGAATGATTTTGATTTGGGGTTAGAGTATTACAATAAGTCGGTAGCCATAAGTGAGGCTCAAAACGATGAATATGGACTAGCTGTAAATTATAACAATATTGGTGATAGTTATATTCATTTAAAGCAATATGAGAGAGCACAACTGTACTTTCAAAAGGCACAAGATTTAGCTAAGAATATTCATAATCCAGATTTGGAAGCTGTTATTTTTATAAGCAGGGCTGAAGGATATCTCCTAGATGGAAAATACTATTCCTCCATTCGAAATGCGGAAAAAAGTTTAGTAATTTCTCAAGATATTAATAATTTGGAATATCAGGCTGAGAACTATAAATTTTTGTCACAATCCTATTCAAAGTTGGAAGATTTTGAAACGGCTAATAAAATGTTTGTCAAATATGATAGCATAAAATTGCAACTGGAAGAGATTGAAAACAATCGTAAAATAAGTTTATTTAACACGCTCAGTGAGTTAGAAGAATCCTACTTTACGATTAATAATCTTTCTGCCGAAAATGAACTGGTCTTATCTAAGTACTTAACAGAAAAGAAAATTAGTTATGCTTTAATTGTAGCGATAGTAATCTTTAGTGGACTGTGTATTGTTTTAATTAATCAGCAATCGTCTAAAAAACAGGCATATAATTTATTGGAGTATAAGAATTTTCTGATTGAAAAGATGAACGAGGAGAATAGCAATCAGAAGAAAGATTTAGAAGAATTGAACCAGACGAAAGATAAATTCTTTTCCATTATTGGACATGATCTAAAAAATCCATTTAACTCAATTCAAGGATTTTCAGAATTATTAATTGATAATTTTGATGAGTATGAGAAGGAAAAGCAATTGAAATTTTTAAAGATAATTAAAGACTCATCTCTCAGAGCCTCAAATCTCTTAAACAATTTATTGTTGTGGGCAAATAACCAATCAGGTAACATTAAATTCAAACCGGAGAGAATTCAATTATTGAATCAGGTTGCAGATGCTGTTGCGCTTGTAAAAATTCAAGCTGTAAATAAAGATATAACCATTGATATTCAGATAGATCAAGATGTTTTTGTTTATGCCGATGTAAACATGCTAAATACAATTTTAAGAAACCTGATTTCAAATGCAATTAAATTTACAAAGCCAGGAGGAGATGTAAATATCTTCACCGCTCTGGACAAGGAGCGTGTTACGGTATACATCAAGGATACTGGAATTGGTATTTCTGAAGAATTTAGAAGTAGGTTATTTAATATTCAGGAGAAAAGTACCAGTGTAGGTACAAATAATGAGCAGGGTAGTGGTTTAGGACTTATCCTGTGTCAAGACTTCGTTAAACAAAATGGGGGAGAATTGCTTGTTGAAAGTAAAATAAATGAAGGAAGTACTTTTTATTTTACAATTCCACTACATAAAGAAAAATCATAAAAAAAAGCGGTTTTGAGATTCAAAACCGCTTAAAAGCCCTTCCTATTTAATTCAATTAACTGTTGTTATAGAGTTATGTTTGTTGGTTAGAAATGATTTTAAAACATTATGAGAATTTTAAACACACACACATTTCTTAATATAAACTAGGACTTTTGTTTTTGCCTAAAATTTAGTTAGGCTCTAATTCCATGAACAATATAGGAATATTAATTTATTTTCATAGCAATAGTTAATAAAAGTTAAATTTATGTTAATATAATACTATATGTTTTTTAGATTTCTGAAGGTTAAATTTATCCTTCCCATTTTTATTTTCTCCGATTTAGGTAATGAGTGCACCCAGTGTTCTTGTGTTGGAGGTTTCATTAAAAGGACACTTCCAGAATCCAGTTGAATTTTGACCTTTTCCTGTGTCTTCCTGTGTTTAAATGTGAAAAAGCGCTTCGCACCAAAAGAAACGGAAGTAATGCTTGCATTGCTGTCTAAAACCTTTTCATTATCCCTGTGCCATCCCATGCCTTCTTTTCCGTTGTGGTATAAATTGCACAAGCAGCAATTGAATACTTCCCCTGATAATTTCTCTATGATGTATTTAATTGGCAGTAATTCTTTTATCCAAAGATGGGTATGTTTGGTTTGCTTTGAATAAGTGTAGGATGTTTTTTTGTCTGAAAATAAGGCAATCTTACGTGATGTAGTTATTGTTTTACCAAATATGGTTACAACATCTGGTTTCCACTCGATAGTATGTTTTAATTTTTGATAGATGTCGTGTGAGTCTTCACCAAAATCTACGCATGGAAAATAAAGAGCTTCTCCATCATAGGGTAGTATATTTTGTATTGTGTCAAACTCTTCAAAAGGCAATTTCATATTCTTACTTTAAATAGTTATTCGGAATAGGGTTTTCTTTTGTTTCTGATGCCCAATATATATTAATAATCCAGTATCTGTTTCCGTCATATAAAAGTTGAATACTGTTGATGCCGCGCATAAATGGTCTTTCATCAGATTTACTTCTAAAACTTTCATAAGTACTAAATACATGAGTTATAGGACCAAATATTTCAATTTTTTTAGAAATTTCATTTTCGTGAAAACCATTATCAAAAAGCCATTTACCTGAGGTATTTATATAATCATCGGGAGTCATGAATTTCACATTAGTCAGTCCATCAAGATTTTTTCCGGTGGGTATCAGTTTGGCATTTGGATGAAAAAGATATTTAAATAATTCCCAGTTTCTGGTTTCTCCTTTTTCTCCGGAAATGACATTGTATAAAGTTCTTATGGTTGTATCAATGTCTTGAACATGTTTTTCAAAACCTGATTGTTTCTGGGCATGAATATTAGGAGTGTGGCATAATAAAAAAAGAACAAGAGTTAGTAGTTTTTTCATGGAACGATGGCGAAGTTATTTGTTTATAAGGGAAAAGTTACTATAAATAAAAAAGGTGTTGAAGAATTCAACACCTTTTTTATTAACTAACTCAAAAGTTACAAAATAGAGCAAGGCTAACCACTTCCTTATTCTATTTATCAAATAGACAAATTACATACCACAACCTTACATCGAATCCAAAAAAAAAGTGCCGAAGCACTTTTTCTTAACCAAACTTAATTTACAAAATGAAAACAAAGCCTATTCTCTTTGTTTCATTGTCTGTTATGCAAACCGCGTGCCAAAAAAAGATTATTTAATCTTAATTATGTTAAATTTTTTGTATAAAAAAAGCGTTGATCAACATCAACGCCTTTTTTATTAACTAACTCAAATTTACAAAATGAAACAAAGCTAACCACTTCTTTGCTTCTGATAGATGTATTGCACACTGCGTGCCAAAAAATAAATTTGAGTAAAAGTATTTCTTAAAATTATACCAAATGGTTTTGTGCTCTGTATGATGAACGTACAAGAGCTCCTGATTCTACGTACTTAAAGCCCATTTTTAAACCAATCTTTTTATATTCTTCAAATTGTTCTGGAGTGATAAATTCTTTTACGGGAAGGTGTTTTTTACTAGGTTGCAGGTACTGACCAATTGTTAAAATATCAACGTTGACATTCGCTAAATCCTGCATAGTTTCAATCACTTCTTCAGGAGTTTCACCTAGTCCTAACATAATACCTGATTTTGTTCTTCTCTGGCCTTGTGCTTTGATATACGCCAGAACTTCCAGACTTCTATCGTATTTGGCTTGAATACGAACTTCCCTGGTCAATCGTCTCACTGTTTCTAAATTGTGAGAAATAACCTCAGGAGCAGCATCAATCAAGCGATCTATATTTGTCTTGTTTCCCTGGAAGTCAGGAATCAATGTTTCTAGGGTAGTTTCAGGATTTGATCTTCGGATCGCTTTAATTGTCTCCGCCCAAATAATTGACCCTCCGTCTTTGATATCGTCTCTGTCTACTGATGTGATTACTGCATGCTTAATTTTCATCAGTTTAATGGAACGAGCTACTTTTTCTGGTTCTTCCCAGTCAACAGTTTCTGGACGACCCGTTTTTACTCCACAAAATCCGCAGGATCTGGTACAGATATTACCTAAAATCATAAAGGTTGCTGTACCTTCGGTCCAGCATTCACCCATATTCGGACAGCTCCCGCTTGTACAAATTGTATTCAATTTATACTTGTCGACTAAACTTCTTAATTCAGTATATTTTTTTCCTACTGGTAGTTTAACACGCAGCCATTTAGGTTTTTGAGATTTATTTTCTTTTGAGATAGTATCTACACTCATAGGTATGTCAATAAAATTGATTGCAAAAATAAGAAGAAATTATAAACTAATAAGGAACCAGACAGCGAAACCGATTAAAAAGATAATTCCTGTAATACTCAGTGTTTTAAGGCCTTTGGAAGGACGCATTTCTTTTGGTGTATGTTTTCCGCTTATTAAAACAAAATTGGTAACTGCAAAAAACGGCGTGGTAAGAAAAGAAAAAATGGTCGCAATTTTCACTAAAGTTCCCATTTCACTTAAGAAAAAGTTCAGAATAATGATGGTTCCAATTGCGAGTAAAATCAGCCAATACCAGTAGCCGTTTGTATTCTTTTTATGCAATAGAATTTCCATTGTTTTATCCATAGCTCTTGGTGAAGCGTCTAAAGTTGTTATGGTAGTGCTAAACATCGCCGTGAATGCCGCGATAGAAATTACAATCCAGAATTCTGAGCCTAAGCTGGAAGTATATAATTCAATAAGTTGATTTGCAAAAGCTGTAGAACCTGTGTCGAATAAATTTCCTGAGTTGTACATAATTAAAGTCCCTAAAGCCATAAAACTGATTCCAACGATGAGGGTTCCACCAAACCCGATATTAAAATCGAATATAGCTTGTTTGGTGTTGAAGGAATTTCCTTGGTTTTTACGTTTCTCTTCTGTCCAAAGTGATTGCCAAATGGAAACATCCAAGGGAGCGGGCATCCAACCTAAAAATGCAATTAAAAATGTAAGTTCCAGAGTTTCCTTAGGGAAATACTGAGTGAAAGTAAGCGGATCTTCATTTTGGTTAAAGGCTACAGCCACGGCAGCAATGGTACTCGCGGTTAGTATAATGATAATCACTTTCATAAATCGATCTAACAATTTGTATTTACCAAATCCGAGTAGGGCAGCACATAAAACAATGATAATACTACTCCATAAGACAGGGTCGGTTGTTATTCCGAATAAATTTGACGCCAAACCGGCAGTAACAATGGTAACGGCTGCCTGAATTGTGAACATGGAAGCTAAATTGATAATGAAGTAGGTGATAAGCACCCACTTTCCAAGTCGTTTGTATCCATGTAACAAGCTCTCGTTAGTTGCTGTAGTATATCTGGGACCAAATTGAAAGAAGGGATATTTAATTATGTGTATGAGCACTAGAGCCCAGAATAAACCAAAACCAAATTCTGCACCGGCTCTGGTCGACTGTACCAAATGAGAGACTCCGATTGCTGCACCGGCAAATAGAATTCCGGGTCCGAGTTTTTGAAGCCAGTTAAAGTTTAGTTTCATTTTTTTGAAGCACCTTCTTTAATCAATTCAGCAAGAAATTTTTTAGCACGCATTAATTTTATTTTTACATTGCTTAAAGGTTCTCCTAGTTTTTCTGAAATATCCTTGTAGCTTAACTCTTGAAAATAACGCAGGTTAATAACTTCTTGATAATGTGGTTTTAGCAATTTAATATAGCCTAAAAGTTCTGCTAAATTTTGTTCATTAATGAGTTGGTCTTCAGCTGAAGGACTTTCATCTGAAATCTTATAAGCTTCTGAGGCTTTTTTGTTAATGGAAATCGTGTCTTTTCTCTCTTTCCGAGCATGGTCAATAAATATGTTCTTTGAAATGGAAATCAACCATGTTTTGAAATTATACGATTTATTATATAAATTAATTTTATCAAAGGCACGCGCAAAGGTTTTGATAGTAATATCTTCAGCTTCGTCTTCATTATCGGTTTTCGACATCTGAAATCGGTATACATCACTCCAATAAGTATTCAAGAGTATATTGAAGGCTTTTTGATTTTTCTCTTTTGCCTTCTCGATGAGTTCAGTAATATCAGCTTTATTTTTTACCAATGGTTAGGTTTGGAAATAAGATTTAGCATAAAGATATAAATTTGGCTCAACAATAAAAATAATTCATAAAATGGCGCAAAAACTATGAGGTCTGTCTCTTGAAGTCGCTTTGCTGAATTCGCGAGACTTGCAAAAAATAGTAAGTATCTTAATCCGATAGCTCCCAAAATAATTTCCAAATTGTATCCGTAATTCAGAAGTACAGCACTCCCAACAAAGAATAAGATTTGTGAAAGGTGGTAAAGGCCTAATAGAAGTTTATGCTTTGTTTTATAAGATGAAGCGGTTGAGATATGTCTTCTTTTTTGTCGAACCCAAGCTTTCCATGTGTTCTTCGGAATGGATGCTGTAAAACTTTCAGGATCTGTTTGAATTAAAGTATTTTTACTATGAGCGACTTGATTGATAAATAAATCATCATCTCCAGATTTAATATGCATATGATTCATAAAACCTCTGGAGTTGAAAAAAGTCGTTTTTGAATACGATAAATTGCGACCAACACCCATATAAGGCATGCCAATTTTGGCATAGTTCAAATATTGAAGTGCTGTTAACAAGGTTTCATAGCGAACCATTTTGTTAAGAAAGGAGTTTTTTATTCGGTGATATTTTCCATAACCAAGGACCAAATTTTTCGTTGGGGTTATATTAGATACCATTTTTGCAATCCATTTTTTAGATAGCGGAATGCAATCGGCATCCGTAAAAATCAACTGTTCATGACTCGCAGCTTTGATTCCAAGTGTTAAGGCGAACTTTTTGTTTCCCCAGAACCGTTCGGAAGGTAGTACATCTACTATTTTAACCGGAATTCGACTCGAAGCTTTAAAAGCTTCCATTACTTCTAACGTTTGATCGTTTGAATGATCGTTTATTAGGACTAATTCGAAATGAGGATATTCTTGTTGTTCGAAAAGTGTAAGGTTCTTCTTTAGGTTTTCTTCCTCGTTTTTCGCACAGATTATGACTGAAACAGGCTTGTTGAAACTTGAAGATGTAGAGGATTTGTTTTTACCTGTAAAAGCTAATAGGTATATGAAATAATAAAATGCTTGAATACCACAAATTACCAGAAAGGCAATAAATAAATACTCAAGCATTTAATTAACGATTTTCACATTGATCTGCAGTTTTTCCACAAAAGCCGCATGGCTCTCCACTTTTATTTAAGTGTGGATTTTGAGATGCACAAGTTCCAGCAAATTTTCCGTCTTTTTTGGCCCATATTTTAATGGCAATTCCTGCTACACCAAGAGCTAATAATCCTATAGTTACAAAGATCAATTCCATACTTAAAATTTAGGCAACAAAGATACTTAAAAATATAGCTTTATCCATTATTAAAATGTCGGATTTTTATTTTGTGAATAATGTAAATATTTAGCATAAAGTTTTAAAAAATGATTAATAATCAGTTAAATAGTTGAAGTATATTTTGTAAATGGCGTAAAGATTTGTTAATTTCGAAGTACTAATATTTTGTCAAGTGCTTTTTTAACTACCAATAGTGCCAACTAGACTTTTAGTATTAAGATTTGATTGAATTAATTTTAAAATATTAGTTGTTAAGAGTAAAAGACTCGCTAGTATTGCGAGTCTTTTCTTTTTTATTTGATCAATATGTGAAAAAGCTTTTAATCTGCTTTTATCAATTCGTCTTGAACATTATTTGGAACTAATTCAAAACTTGAGAATTGCGTACTAAAACTACCTCTACCTTGTGTAATAGATCGCAATGTTGTAGAATACTTATACATTTCAGCCAAAGGAGTTTTAGCTTTAATTGTTTGATATTTCCCATCACTGTCCATTCCTAAAATAATTGAACGTCTGGATTGTAAATCCGTCATAACATTACCCATTAATTCTTCAGGTACTCTTACATTCAATTCATTTACTGGTTCAAGTAATTTAGGTTTTGCATTTAAGAAGGCATCTTTAAAGGCATGAGATGCTGCAATTTTAAATGAAATATCATTTGAGTCAACCGAGTGCATCTTACCATCAAACAACATAACTCTAATATCACGAGCATAAGATCCGGTCAATGGACCTTCTTCCATGACTTCTAAAATTCCTTTTAATACAGATGGTAAGTAGCGCGTATCGATTACACCTCCAACGATACAGTTATAGAATACCAATTTACCACCCCAATCCAATTCGACTTCTTCTTTTCCTCGAATGTTGAATCCTTCAGGTTCAGGCATACCTTCGTAATAAGGTTCGATTTTAATATGAACTTCACCGAATTGACCAGATCCACCGGATTGTTTTTTGTGCTTGTAACTAGTAGTCGCTGAACGTTGAATGGTTTCTCGATAAGCAATTTTTGGTTGCTCAAACTCAGCTTCAATTCCGTAAATCTTTGATAAAGTCCAATTCACTGTTGCTAAATGCAATTCACCTTGACAAGAAAGAATTTGTTGTTTCAATTCCTTCGAGTACTTGATAGTTACCGTCGGGTCTTGGCTGTGAATTTTCTTTAAAGCATCGTTCAGTTTTTCCTCGTCATTCTTATCTTTTGCTGTCACACATTTATGAATTCTAGAGGCAGGATAATTAATTGGTTTTATAGTTATTTCTGATCCTTTTGTGTGAAGCGTATCATTTGTTTCAGTATACTTCAATTTTAAAGTTGCACCAATATCACCAGCAGTTAATTTTTCAACAGATTGACGGTTCTTTCCGTCCATAATATACAACTGGTTCAAGGTTTCAACTTCATCATTTCTTGAATTGTAAAGCTTGTCGTTTTGACTAACTTCACCCGACTTCACTTTAAAGAAACTAATCTGACCTAAATTCGGTTCATACAATGTTTTAAATATGAATATTGAAGTTGGTGCATCCGGTTTACATTCAATTGTTTCACCTTCAACAGATTGTTCTGGTTTTAAATCGGCTGCAGACGGAGCTACATTGTCAATGAATCCCATTAAACGTCCACTACCCATATCATTAAGAGCAGAAACACAGAACACAGGGAATAATTCATGATTTAACATTCCTTTTTTGATACCTTCACGCATTTCATCTTCATTAAGGGTCCCTTTGTCGAAATACAATTCCATTAAGTCCTCATCATTTTCAGCAGCCTTTTCAACTAATTCGTTGTGTAATTGATCTGCGAGTTCTTTTTGATCTTCAGGAATTTCACACTTCTCTGGTTTTCCTCCTTCAGGTCCAAATTTGTACATCTTCATTTTAAGTACATCAATGATACATTGTGCACCGTCAATTTCTAGAGGATATTGAATTTTGATAGCATGGTTTCCTGCCAACTCGACAATACTGTTATAAGCATCTTCAAATTCACATCCAGGATGGTCAATTTGATTTACAACAAAAAGGGAAGGTTTAGAGAAGCGATCTACATAATTCCAAATGATTTCTGTACCAACTTCTGCACCGTATTGTCCGTTTATGACCATCACCACAGAATCAGCAACGCGCATAGTAGAAGCGATTTCCCCTATAAAGTCGTCTAATCCTGGAGTATCAATAATGTTTATTTTGTAATTACGCCACTCCGTATGCAGAGGTGTGGCAAATATGGAAGTTTCTCTTTCATGTTCAATCTCGTGGTAATCTGCAACAGTATTATTGTTTTCAACAGTACCACGGCGTTTGACTAATCCAGCTTCAAAGAGCATCGTCTCTGCCAAGGTCGTTTTACCACTTTTGTGGGCCCCAACAAAGGCGACATTTTTAATGTGTTTATCATCATATAATTTCATATGCTTATGGTTTTATTTGGTGAAACTTTCATATAAAGTTACAAAGAAAAAGGCATTATTTTATGACCAATGTTAGGTTTTAAGTTTAGTAAGTGTGCTGAAATTAGTGAGTATAGTTTATTCTGATAAAAAATAACAGTTCAGACTAAAAAAACTACAGTTCGGCTTCAATTAATTTCAAGGTCTGTTATTCAGTCGCATCTTTGAACCAGAAATTAATTACAAACTTTTAATCATTTAATTATGCAACAACTATTAATAGCACTGGCTCTTCTCGTATCAACGGCATTAGCGGCACAATCAGGAAACAAAGAAGAGCACAACGCAATCGAAGTGTCTGTCACCAATGTAACCAGCGAGAAAGGTACAGTAGAATTTGCTTTGTATACCGAAGACGGTTTTCTACAAAAGCCATTTGCAACAAAATCAGGCACTATTCAAGGAGCTATGAGCGAAGTGATCTTTGATAATATTCCAGCCGGAGAATATGCCATTGTATGTTTTCACGATTCAAATGAAAATAAGCGTATGGATTTTGAAATGAATGGAATGCCGATAGAAAATTACGGTTCTTCCAACAATGTTTTTGAAATGGGACCACCTGTATTCGAAAATTCAAAATTTGAGCATGGGAATACCGATATTAAATTGGAAATTAAGTTTTAAATTGGCTATAAATTAACCAGCGCATTCGATGAAATTCATTCTGAATTATATAATCAAAGTATCCGTAATAATTGCTTTAGCAGTATTTGTAATAGAACAATTAGTTTTTGGAAATCAATTTCAAGGTTCATTCCAGCATCTTTTGAAACTGTACGGAGTTCACTTCATGTACGCTTTCGTTCTTGTAGCTATCAACGGAACTTTTTTTGAAAAGCTTGAAAAAAAATACCCATGGAAACAGGAACCAAAGAAGCGATTAATTTTTGGTGCGATTGGTTCAGTTTTTTTAACAATGCTAGGTTTAGCTATTTTACGCTACATCACGTTAACAGTCATAAATAATGGTAGCTTTTCCGATTTTTTAAATGACCCTCATGCCCTTAGTTTTTATTTATTCGGATTAACAATTACCATTATTATTAGTTTGATTTTCCATGCGATATTCTTTTATAAGACGATTTCGGAGAAGAAAGTAGAAGAGCAAACTATTGTTGCGAAAACAGAGACAGCAAAGTTTGAAACTTTAAAAAGTCAGATTGATCCGCATTTTTTATTTAATAGTTTAAATGTTCTGACTTCCCTTATTGGGGAAAACCCGAGCCAGGCTGAGCGATTCACGACAAAACTCTCTCAAGTGTATCGCTATGTGCTGGAACAAAAGAATAAAGATATCGTATCACTCGATGAGGAGTTGCGTTTTGCGAAGATCTATATGGAGTTGCTAAAAATGCGATTCGAAGATGCTTTAACCTTCGATATTCCAGAAAAATCAAGTAATCCAGATTATAAGATTATTCCTTTATCGCTGCAACTTCTGCTGGAGAACACCATTAAACACAATGCGGTTTCAGAAGAAAATCCGTTAAACGTAGTTATTAAAGAAGATAATGGCTATTTAGTGATAGGTAATAATTTCAACCCGAAAACATCGCTAGACAAGGGAACAAAAGTAGGGTTGCGAAATATAGAAGATCGTTACAAGTTGATTACATTGAAAAGAGTAGCGATTGAAAACACAGGTAAGGAATTTAGAGTAGCCTTACCACTTTTAACACAACGAACAAAAACAATGAAAACAACAAATACAGAAACAACCAGGTATTTAAAAGCTGTAGAGCAGGTTGAAGAAATAAAAGGATTTTATGCAAGTCTGTTGGCTTATGTTATTGTAATTCCATTTCTGGTTTACATTTACAATACATACACTCCAAATTCTATTCAATGGTTTTGGTTCCCTGCAATGGGTTGGGGAATTGGATTGATTTTCCAAGGATTAAAGGCATTTAATTTGAATCCGATATTAGGAAGAAATTGGGAAGAACGTAAACTGAAAGAGTTTATGGAAGAGGAAGAAAGACAGTATTGGGACTAAAACTTAGAAATTATGAACTCAGAATTCGAAAAAGAACAACGCTATATTAGAGCAAAAAAGAAAGTAGATAACTTAAAAGGTTTTTATTCAAACATAGGAAGCTATTGTTTAGTTATACCATTCTTAGCATTTATCAACTATATGACTTCACCAGATTATTGGTGGGTTTGGTGGCCTGCAATAGGATGGGGAATTGGAATCATCTTTCACGCAATAGGAGTCTTCGGAGGTAGTATTGCTCTCGGAAAAGAATGGGAGGAAAGGAAGATAAAGGAGTTAATGGATAAGGACAATAATAAATTTTAGGTTATGAAAAGAATATTGAATGAAGATAACAGGTATATCCGTGCTCAGAAACGAGTGGAAAATTTGAAGGGATTTTACGGAAATTTAGGAGCATATTTTTTTGTCATTCCGCTATTATATGTGATTAACAGATTAACTGTTCCAGGTTTTCAGTGGTTTTGGTTTCCAATGTTTTTTTGGGGTGTAGGATTAGTCATGCATGCGTTTACAATTTTTGGAATGCCAAGTATTTTTGGAACGAAATGGGAAGAAAGAAAAATTGAAGAAATATTAAAAGAAGATGAGAGATACTAATTATAATAAAGATCCTGAAGAACGTTATCTGGAAGAGCAGCGTTATATCAGAGCACAAAAGAAAGTGAAGTCCATAAAGGGTTTTTATGTGCATCTATTCATTTTTCTTGGAATTAATATCATTCTCGCTATTGGAAATATGTTGGCTGAGGGTGACTGGCATTATGTCTTCATTTGGCAAAATCATTTCGGAATGATTTTCTGGGGAATTGGAGTGTTTTTCCATGGTTTTGGTGTCTTCGGAATGGATTTGCTTTTTGGAAAATCTTGGGAGGATAAAAAAATTAAACAAATTATGGACCGTGAAAAGCATAAATACTGGGAATAAATAGCGCTAAATGAAAGTAGTAATTGTAGAAGACGAAAAACCTGCAGCGCGAAGGCTGCAAAGAATGCTTGAGGCACAAGGTCTTACAGCAGAAGTAATGTTGCATTCAGTGGAAGAATCGGTGAATTGGTTTCACACAAACGATCATCCTGACTTATTATTTTTAGATATTCAACTGGCCGATGGATTGTCGTTTGAAATTTTTGAGGAAGTCACCATTAAAAGCCCTATTATTTTTACCACGGCCTATGATGAATATGCACTGCGAGCATTTAAATTAAATAGTGTCGATTATCTATTAAAACCAATTGATCAAGAGGAGCTGGAAGCGGCCATTGGAAAGTACAAATCATGGGGAAAGGCGAGTACAGAACCAGCAGTTGATTTACAGGCCTTACAGGCTTTGATTTCACCAAATAAGAAATCGTACAAAAGAAGATTCACCACTAAAATTGGGCAACGACTTAAAATGTTGCCGATTGAAACGATAGAATGTTTTTACAGTGAAAATAAAGCAACCCATATTTTTACAGTGGATGGTAGAAGTTATTTAATTGATGAAACGCTCGAACATTTGGAGGATAAACTGGATCCAGAAATATTCTTTCGTGTTTCCAGAAAATATTATGTGAACATCAATGCTATCAAAGATATTATAAGTTACACCAACAGCCGATTAAAAATCATTTTGAATCATTACAATGAGAGCGAAATAATTGTCAGCCGAGAACGTGTGAAAGAGTTTAAAAACTGGTTGGAGTAATCCATAACCTTCAGACTAATTGGTAAAGTGTATTTTTTGAATAAAATGTACAATCAACGCTTTACATTTGATCTGGGGCAGGTTTTATTTTAATCAAATACTACGATTCGCTTTTTGTATTCAGTTTAAAACATTGCTCAGTGCCTAAAAAACGATTGTCTCCATATTCTTCCGTCCAAATTCCTTCTAGAATACCATTTTCAAGTAAGTGGTATTCAACGACACCATGAAACATAACATGATCATCACCTTCGTATTGAAATTTCACTAATAATTTCTCGTCTTCTATAAATCCAATTCCCATATGTTTTTGTGAAGTTCCAATGGTCCATTGCGCTTCTACGATCTCTTTGTCCTTTGATGAAAGAGTAAGAAATCCCTGATAGTTTGAGGCTTCTTTATCTTGATTGCTTCCTAAAATTTTATAAGTACCTAGGAAATCATTTAAAACTGGCATATGTAGTTGTCCTAATTCAAATAATTAATGATCTTGTAAATTTAGTTACTTTAGCTACACCAAAAACACCCTTATGAAAAAAATTGCTTTTTTAGTGTTGCCCCTTTTTTTTATGTTGAATCCTAGTTATTCTCAGGACACTTTTGATATTCTTACAGTGTCTGGTCACTTCGGACTTCCACAAGAATATTTAGACACTTACGATGAAAAAGGAAAAGAAACAGGAGCAATGGTTGGTTTGGTTGCACCTATAAAGATTTCAGAAAACACATACTGGTATAATAGTCTGAATTATTTTTACTGGTCTGTTTCGAACGATATCGATATGCCAGCAGATATTGTTAATCCCATGAAGTTGCATGGGTTTATTTTGCAAACCGGTATTTACCATAAATTCAACGAGAAGAGAGGAATTCAAGTACTTTTCGCTCCTAGATTGATGTCCGATTTGAATAATATTTCGGGAAGTCATTATCAGTTTGGGGGGACGGTAATGTATGAAGTGAAATACCATGACAGACTTACCATGAGTTATGGTATAATGTACAATCAGGAATTGTATGGGCCATATATGGTTCCAATAGTTAATTTAAATTGGCAGCTAAGTGAGAAATGGCGTATATCAGGGCTCTTGCCAATTTATTCTAAAATTAGTTATCAGGCTTCACCAAACTTTACCTTTGGAATGAACCATTTTGGGTTAGGATCAACCTTTAAATTGGGAGATGAAGCTTTTAATGGCGATTATATTGAAAGAAGAAGTATTGAAGTTGGACTTTTTGGTCGCTTGAAAGTCGCAGAAGATATTTATCTCGAAGGTCGAGTTGGATATTCCTTAGATAGAAGATATGAGCAGTACAATGCAACCGATAAAATCGATTTAGCCATTCCTCTTGTAAATTTTGGAGATAACCGTGTTCAGAAAAATGTATCCTTTCATGATGGAGGATATGCAAATCTTCGATTAGTTTATAGTATTCATTTACCTCAATAAGAAGGCTTTGATGTTTTAGTAGTATAAGTTGTTGAAGATTAATTTGTTATCTTCAGATAAACTAATCATTATGAAACGGATTAAAATTACGGTCTTTTGTGGCTTATTTTTGATTTCAACAGGAGCATTTAGTCAGAGCAATCCAGTAACAAATGACTCTATTAGATTGACCCAGGCCTACGTTAATCTCACACTTACAAAAGAGTACTTCGAAGAACTTCCTAAAAAGCGTTTAGAGAAGATGCTTCCTTTTTTGAATTCAGAATTGAAGAGTATCACAGACGAAAAATTTATAGCAGATAATGTAGGGTTGTACAGTTTTACCAAAGGTTTATGGTATTTCAACAGCAGTAAGTTCAAGTATAAATATAATGATAGTCTTAATCGAAAAATGGTATTAGACCTTCATAGTACTTTCAAAAAATCTCTTCAAAACCATAATATTGCTGTGGGATCAGATTATTATCGGATGAATGAGGATCCAAAGAACCCCTTCTTTGAAATGATGAATTATGATATGAAGTCATTTGTTGATCATTGGATGAATTTAACTTATTTGAAGATGGATTTTTCTTCTTTGTTTAATGAAGAAGTCTACAGGGAATTTAAAAAGATGTATTACAATGCGCAAGTTTTGAAGGTGTACCGGTTCAAAGAAATGGAGGCAGTGGCGAACATGTATGACTTTTTATTCGAATTACATATTTTAAAAAATCAAAATGATGATTTCGTTGATAGGCAAGATGATGCAGTGATTCGTATGAATGAATTCTATGTCATGAACCAAAAATCACATGCCTTAGCTCAGTATTTACAATTGCATTATTTTGTATATGAAAAGGAATTAAGTCCTCTGATTACGATAGATTTAGACGCTCTATATTTTAATTTTACCAAGTTTAAATGGCTGGTTTCCCAAAACAACTATTTCCAAAATGACCCATTTTTTAAAAAAGAGATTAATGCGGAAAGCATAAATAAATTGTATGAGGATTTTGTTAAACGCTACCCTCATGATTATACCCATATGGAAAGTGATGTTCAAAGTTTTTTGAATATTGATGTTGATTTACCCGTTAAATATTTTTTCCCAAATCCGGCTCCAATACCATCAGCCAAATTTTTTCTTCCAAATTACCAAACAGATTTAGAAACATTAGATGAGGTTGCAATTCACCTGGAAGGTGTTTTCAATAAAGCAGGATACAAGGATAAATTACGCTACTATTATTCAATCGACGGATTCGCATTGTTGTCAAAATTAGAGCGTTTTAATAAAGATGGAACTGAGGTATCTTCGAATAAGAGGTGGGTAAATGTATTCGGTGATGGGAAGTTTTCCTATTATCAGATTTTTAAATCTTTATTTTTTGAAGTGAGCACAGAATTCAGAATGTTCGCATTGGTAATAGCTTCTAAAAATGCAAAAATTGGCAGTCAGATAATGACCGCGCAAGTGGCCCAGGAATTATTGATGCATGGTTATGAAACACTGCCGGAGGAGCTGAAGAAGAAAATTTTAAATCCTAAGAACTTGTCGGTACTCGTTTATCATTTTCATCAAAATGACATTGGTGAAGTTCCAGAATTGGATCTAAGTGGAAATATTTCAGCAGAAAATTATTTGAAAACAGCAGGTTTAAGCGAGATTCTTCAGAATTAGTTATTTCATCGATTTAAATTGAACGGAAGGATGCTCTTCGAAATACGTTTTAAAAGAATATACCTTATGAATGGTATCGCCCGATTTTAAAATGATGTCAACCATAACTTCATCGCAATAGCCATAACCCAAATAACCAATTGAAAATGAATTTGAAGGTTCAGTTGAGGTTCGTTGAATATCAATAAATCCTTCGCATAAATTGTATTGAACTTCCTGTATTTCATATTTTCGGAAAGAAGGAACTTCAACCCACAATACAAAATTGCGATTGTAACTGCCTTTATTTGATAGCGTGACATGAGCTTTGGGTTCTAACAAACTATCAATCGGAAGGGTAATTTCGCTGTACAATATTTCATCAAGTATTGAATCTGATACGCGTTCATAAATGGTGTCTCTCCCAATCATCATCAGTCGTAAAATGGATTGAGATTTCTCTTTATAGGCTTCTAAGCCTTGCTTGGTTTCTTCAATTTTAATAACATTTTGTTTTAGCTTAATTGCGAAAATGGAAGTCCCTATCAGTGCTAATAAAACAATGACTCCAATAATACGTTGCCATTTTCTTCGTGAACGTTTTTTAGCGTTGATAGCCTCAACTTGGGCCCGAATTTCAGCTTCTTTCAGATTTTGTAAGTGTGTTTTACTTTTTGCTATCCATTCGGTTTCCTCTTTATTTAAATTGATTTTTTTGACAAATGGATCAATAAATGCAAGCTGTTTTTCGGAAAAGTGTTCTCTTGCCTCTTCATTAATAGAAACCTGACTTTTAATGAGCCGCTTTATTTCAAGTAACGTGGTTTCTTCAGCAGTCCTGCGTTCGGCTATTGGCTTTGCGAGAGCATCATGAGCGATTTCATATAAGTCGGACGACTCAATATAACGCAGTATACGACTATTGATGAAAGCTTCAATTACGGCATCCGTAATATGAGGGTCTACCTCTGGCAACCTATTTTTTAGTACCTCTTTTGAAATTGGTTCCTTGGTTCCTTCTAAAGTTGAAAAAGGAGAGAGGATACTCCAGATGAGACTCTTTTTTACCTTTGGAAAATCTGGTTTCAATTGAGTAGAAATCAATCCTACCTGTTCTTCAAGCAACTCTACAAGGATGTCACCAATTTCGCCCATCTGACTCAGATTCTCTTCAGAAAATTCTGCCGAAGCCACTCTTGACTTATCGTTTGTAATAGTGAGATAATATTTATCTAAAAACACCTGTAAAAAAGGTAACTGAATAGTTAAAGACTTGTCCTGTCCTTTAATCTTTTCAAAAACGCCTTCGGAAACAGCGTCTTCATTTCCCTTTTTTATTGAAATATTCGATGCATCCGATGTTCCTGCTCCAATAATCACTTGCTTCACCTTTGCGAGATTCATCGGTTCTACACGAAGTTTCTTTTTAAGTAATTGTGGTACGACTTTCTCAAATTCGTACAAATACCCCAGATATTCTTCCCGTATGGAGAATACTATTTTAACAGGCTGATTTGATTTTAAAATGTTTAAAGTAGTTTCAAAGAATTGTTGCTGTTCTTTTTTAGATCCTAAAACAAACAATTCCTCGAATTGATCAAAGATTAAGTATATCGGTCTAAATGATTTTTGGTAAATAGAGTGCAATGCGTTTCCAACAGGACTTAATTTAGATGTTGAAGAAGTATTTGCTTCAGATTCTTCATCTTCCCATGCAAAGTCGAACGATTGGCTTTCAAAGGTTCCGCCCGAATCCAGAAGTTTCTTTTCTAATGATGCGTTGAGGTCGTTTCCGCGTCGCACCATAATGGGAAACCAGTCGTGTGGCTGAAATTTCCCTGCCAGTCCGCAATTAATTAAACTTGTTTTTCCAGTCCCTGATGCTCCGTACACCAAAACAACGGTCGACTGAAAAATCATTTCATACAAGGCTTCTATTTCTTCATCACGCCCGAAGAACCATTTACTATCTTCTTTTTGATAAGAGTCTAAAAATTTAAAAGGATACTTTTTCATAAAACTCATTAAAATAGTTCATCATTATTGACCTCTTCATATCCTATAAATGCCTTTTGAGCTTGTTCGTACAACCACATCATATTGTCGTAGTTCATATCCTTTCTATTGTTTTTATCGGCCAGCCACTGATTTAGGGCGAGAGGATTCGCATCCGAAGGTTTTGGGTTGTTCGATTTTTTAAGCGTGATGGTACTATTGTCTTCAATGAATTCAAAATTCAAAGTGTCGTTTTCATAGACGTTGCAATGACTTAAAACACAAATCTTAGAACCGCCTGTTAATCCAAGAGCGTTATAATCTATAATAAAAGGTGCAAGATTGATATGGTCTCTTAAATTTCGCTTACATAAAATCACAGAATAAGAAATCACTGGTGAATTCTCTTCACGAACTTTACCTTGAGTAGTTGAATTTAACTGTTTGTCTCCCTCCAGTAAGGCGTATTTATGCAGATAAATTCCCTGGTCATCATGTCGATTTAGAGCGTAATCAATTTCTTTCATCGAAACCATTTTAAACGCCGCTAAAAACCCAATGGGCTCAAGCACATTTGTAATATGTATTTCTGCTGCTTCGCAATCATTAATAGTTACATTATTGAATTCATTTTTGTGAATACTATCGAGAGCATCTATTGACTCGGAAAAGTTACTTTTATCTTTAAGATTTTCTTCAAATTTATCGAAGAAATCAAAAGGAGGTGTCAGTTGATTCGATTTAAAAACAGTAATGAGTACTTTAAAAAAAGTGAAAGAATCTTCTATTGTTTGTGCTGCTGGACTTTTGAAAAACTTTTGAAAAGCCGAGGTTTCCTCAATTGTAAATTTTAAATCTTTCTGAAGTTTTGATTCCCATAATTCAGATAGTAAAACATAATTCATGAGCTGTAAGGTACGACGACAAGTTAGTGCGCAATTTTCGACATAACGATTCATTTTTTCTTGCGAATGCAATTCTTCACCTATCGACATTAATTTACGTAATTGAACCCCGCTAATTCCTGCATATCCTGAAATAATGATGCGTTTAGCTACTGGGAATAAGTCTTCATTTTCAAGCCACTCAGGGTTTACATTTAAAAATTCAGATGCCTTTTTGTTAAATGGTTTGATGGCAGTTATTAGCCGCATTGTTAATTCCTTATTATAAACATGCTGTGGTTCCGTTTCAGATGCTTGGATGTTTACTGCTGATTTTGTCTGAAATTTTGGCTGGGATTCAATAACTGTAGGTAAGTATTTATCCAGTTGTGCTCTAAACTGATTGATGAGGTTATCGATACTCGTGTAATTCGTGTAAAAATGGCCTAATTCGCCGATTTTCTTTTTAAAGTCGAGTAGGGTATTGATTTCATCCGTAATGGCATTTGTACTTATTTGCCCATCTTTGAAATAAGTCCATATTTTAGGTTTTCCAGTATCTTTAAAAACCTGATATGCGGTATCAAACTCTTCCGAAGTATACATGCCTACCTTTGTAAAGAATAAACAAAGTACAATATGGCATTCGCGAATTGCTACGTTGTATTCGTCCTGCAGCCGGGTATTAGAAATTGAATCCAGAAAATTTTCCCATTGAATCAATTCCAAATAGATATGCTCTGAATGGAGTCGGTCATTTTCTTTACTAATAAATAAGCGAAATTGGTCGCGATCTTCTTTCAATTCTGCCGAAGAAGCAATAAATATTTTAATTGTTTTCATGTTTGAGGAAAACTTTATGAACTGCTCGGAAGATTTTGATTTCAGAAAAGTTCTTTCAGTCAATATTTATAAAAATAGAAAAAAATAGTGAACGAATTTTTTTTGCAATTGATTAAGTAAATTTTTAAAAAAAGTGTTACCTTTAATTAATAAAAGACAAAAAGGTCTTTTATTATGACGGAAATCATTATTTTTAGCCAGTGCTATTAGTAGATTTGCTTTTATATCAACCTAAACGTGTACCAAATATTTAAATCATGAAAAAATCACTAATCATTTTATTGCTTGCTTCATTTGCATTTATTGGATGTAATGAAACTAAGAAGAGCGAAGCTCAAGAAACAACTCAAACTGAAACAGTTCATAAAGGGCAGGCAGCAGTTGTAGATGAAGAGTCAGAAGCGAATGCCTTACAAGTAGCGAAGTCATTAGACGACTTCAAAACTTTGGTTGTAGCGGTTCAGGCTGCAGGAGTGGAAGATGCTCTTGTAAATGTAGGACCATTAACTGTTTTTGCTCCGGTTAACAGTGCTTTCGATAAGCTTCCGGAAGGGACAGTAGAAACTTTGTTAAAACCTGAAAGCAAGTCTCAATTAGCTTTTATTTTAACAAATCACGTTGCTCCGGCAAATTATCCTATCGGACAATTGAAGAAAGAGGCTAAGAAGGGTAGAAAGTTATACATGGCTTCTGGAAAATACCTTGTTGTAGAAAATAAGGAAGATGGAATCTATGTTGGTGGGACGAAAGTATTAAAAACAGTACAGGTAAGTAATGGATGGATTCATGTTATTGGAGATGTCCTGGTACCTGCTGAATAATGAATATAAATATTAAAGAATGAAAATTAAACTATTAGTACTAGCTGTTGTTGCTTTTTTTGTTATTAGCTGTGGCGGCGAAGCAAAGAAAGATCAAAAAGAAGCTCAAAAAGAAGTTGTAGAAACAAAAGCCGTTGATCCTATGAAGGATAAAGGAATTGGACCTATTACCAGTGTAACACTTGGAGAAATAGACCCGGTTTTAGCTGAAACAGGTAAAGGGTTTTTTAAAACGAAGTGTTCTGCTTGTCATAAAATGTCGAAACGTTTTGTAGGACCAGCACTTGCGGGAGTTACTGAAAAAAGAACTCCTGAATGGATTATGAACATGATTTTGAATCCAGAAGTTATGGTTGCCAAAAACGAGCAGGCAAAACAATTACTAGCGGAGTATCTATCTCCTATGGCAAATCAAAATTTAACAGAGGAGGAAGCTAGAGCAATTTTAGAATATTTTAGAACAGTACCAGCCAAATAAATAAGACTAAACAAATATTACAATGAAAACTATTTTTAAATCGTTACTAACAATTTCTGCATTTGCTGTGTTATTCAGTAGTTGTGGAAATGGTGGATCAAACAATCAAGGTGCCCTTTCAAATAGTGCAGCTGATAAAGTATACGTAGCGCCTGGAGAGCACGATGAATTTTATGCCTTTATTTCAGGTGGATTTAGCGGACAATTAGCAGTTTACGGTTTACCTTCTGGTAGATTGTTTAAAGTAATTCCTGTATTTTCAGTAGACGCTGAAAAAGCCTACGGTTTTAATGAAGAAACGAAGGCGATGTTAAACACTTCTCACGGATTTATTCCTTGGGATGATTCTCACCATCCAGATATTTCTCAAACTGCCGGTGAATTAGACGGACGTTGGGTATTTATCAACGGGAATAACACACCTCGTATTGCAAAAATTGACCTTTCAACTTTTGAAACTACTGAGATTATTGAGATTCCTAACTCTGCAGGTAACCACAGTTCATCTTTCGTTACTGAAAACACGGAATATGTAGTTGCAGGAACACGTTTTTCTGTACCATTCCCTCAACAAGACATGCCAATCGACGAATACAAAGGTAACTTTAAAGGGGCTTTATCGTTTATTTCTGTAGATCCTGAGCATGGACATATGGATATTAAATTCCAAATTCGTATGCCTGGATTCGACTATGATTTATCACACCCTGGACGTGGAGATTCTCACGGATGGTTCTTCTTCTCAACATATAACACAGAGGAGGCAAACTCATTATTAGAGGTGAATGCATCACAAAATGATAAAGATTTTATCGCAGCAATTAACTGGAAGAAAATAGAAGAATATGTGAATAATGGTGGAGGGAAAATGATGCCTGCAAACTATGCACATAACGTATATGATGAATCAACGCATATGGCGACTTCAACTATGAAAAAAGAAGTACGTGTAGTTGATCCTGAAGATGTACCTGGAGCGATTTACTTTATGCCTACTCCGAAATCACCTCACGGATGTGATGTTGACCCATCGGGAGAATACATTGTTGGATCTGGAAAATTAGCAGCTGAATTAACTGTGCACTCGTTTAGTAAAATGATGACTGCTATTAAAAATAAAGATTTTGAAGGTGAAGCTTATGGAATTCCAATTTTGAACTATGAATCAACTTTAGCAGGAGCTGTAAAGCAACCTGGTTTAGGACCTCTTCATACAGAATTTGACGGACAAGGAAATGCGTATACTACATTCTTTATTTCTTCAGAAGTTGTAAAATGGAAATTGGGTACTTGGGAAGTAGTTGATAGAAAACCAACGTACTATTCTGTTGGTCACTTAATGATTCCTGGAGGGAACTCTCGTAAGCCATTTGGTAAGTATGTTGTAGCAATGAACAAAATTACAAAAGACCGTTATTTACCAACAGGTCCTGAAGTAACTCAATCTGCTCAGTTATATGATATTACAGGAGAAAAAATGGAGTTGCTATTAGACTTCCCAACAGTTGGTGAACCTCACTATGCTGCAGGTATTGCTGCTGATATTGTAAAAGAACGCTCTAAAAAATTCTTTAAACTTGAAGAAAACAAGCACCCTTATGCTATTATGAGTGAATCCGAAGCAAGAGTTGAGCGCGATGGTAATGAAGTCCATATCTATATGACCATGATTCGTAGTCACTTTGCACCTGATAATATTGAAGGTATTCAGGTAGGAGATAAAGTATATTTCCACGTAACAAACTTAGAACAAGATTATGATGTGCCTCACGGAATTAGTATGATTGGAGCAAATACTTCAGAATTATTAATCATGCCTGGACAAACTGAAACGTTCGTTTGGGAACCTAAACAAGTGGGTGTATGGCCATTCTATTGTACAGATTTCTGTTCTGCACTGCACCAGGAAATGCAAGGTTATGTGAGAGTATCACCAAAAGGATCAAGTGTTCCAATTAAGTTTACATTGGACGGAGACCCAGTAGATGCCGAATAAATAAGTAGAGATAATTAATAGATTCGAAAACGGGCAGCTAGAACTGTTCTGCTGCCCGTTTTTTAAACATTCCAAAGAGAATAGATTGAGTTAAGATGCTCAAAAATTGTAAGGGTAAAAATAGTCGAGAAAACATGAAAAAACCAAGAATATTAATGCTAGTAGGATCAGTCCTGCTACTTGGCCTATTTGTACTTCCTTTATGGAATATCACATTAGAAGCACCTCAGTATCCTACTCCTTTAGGAATGGACATTTATATCAACAAGTTTGAAGATACACATCCACACGATATTAAAAACATCAATTTGATGAATCACTATGTGGGTATGCAATATATTCCGGATACAATCCCAGAATTTGAAGTATTTCCAGTTGTAATTCTTGCAATGGTAGTCCTTGGATTACTCATTGGTTGGAAAGCAAATTACAAATGGTTCTTAGGATGGTTTGTACTTATGACCCTTTTGGGTGTCGTAGGTATGTACGATTTCTATTTATGGGAATACGATTACGGACATAATTTGGATCCGAAAGCAATTATGAATTTTAAAAATCCTGATGGCAGTCCAATGGGCTTTCAACCTCCATTATTTGGAACAAAGGATATTTTAAACTTTACAGCGCATTCGTATCCCAGAGGTGGAGCATACTTTATGTTTGTTGGAATGTTAATGACCTTAGCCGCATTTTATTTCGGTAAAAAAGAGGCCAAAGGTTAATTTTTGTAAATTGGACAAAAGTTCTTTGTTCTAAAAATTAAATCCGATTTTATGAATTCAATCATGCCAAAATTATTGGTCTTTACTTTCTTGTGCTCTTTTTTAACCTCTTGTGAAGTGAAACCGGAGCCTATAAATTATGGTGCAGATCAATGCAGTTTTTGTGTTATGAATATTGTCGATAAAGCACATTCTGCACAGTATGTCACTAATAAAGGAAAACAATTTAAGTTTGATGCTGTAGAGTGTCTGGTAAATGCTCTGGAAGAACAAAATGAAAGTGAATTAGCTTTTATTCTTGTCGCCGATTACAGCAATCCAGGTGAGATGGTCAATGCCATCGAAGCAACATATTTAATTTCTCAGGAAATAAAAAGTCCGATGGGAGCAAACCTATCTGCCATAGCATCAGAGCAAAAAGCATATGCGTTGAAATTGGAGCATACAGGTGCAATTTATTCGTGGGATTCTTTGAAATCTAAATTCAAAAATGACTAAAAAGTTATTCATAGCGTGCTGTTTTATTTCCTTTGCTCTTTCAGCAAAACAAATTGAGGTTTGTGAAAGTTGTGACGTTACTTCCATCGAAAAGGCGGTTGAAATCGCAGAAAATGGAGATGAAATCTTTATCCGAAAAGGAACTTATAAGGTTAACAATCTAGAAGTTCATAAATCAATAATTATTCGAGGTGAAGCAGGAACCATTCTTGATGGAGCTAATGAAGGCGGAATCCTAGTCTTTAAATCCGATGATTTTGAGTTGCGAGACTTAAAACTTATTAATGTTCCAGTGAGTTATATCAAGGACTATGCGGCCGTCAAAGTAGTACGGGTAAGAAACTTCATTATTGATAATATCGAGCTTCAAGATATTTTCTTTGGAATATTAATTGAAAAATCACATCATGGAAAAATTTTAAATACCAAAGTTTCCAGCAAGGCCAAGAACGAAGCCAATTCAGGGAATGGAATTCATATTTGGCATTGTTCCAACATGGAAGTGGTAGGAAACGAGGTTTTTGGAATGCGTGATGGTATCTATTTCGAATTTGTAACTGAAAGTAAAATTCACAGTAACAATAGCCATGATAACATTCGATATGGATTGCATTTCATGTTTTCGAACAACGATACTTATTACAATAATACCTTTAAAAACAATGGTGCGGGTGTTGCAGTGATGTTTTCAAAATTTATTATCATGTACCAAAATAAATTTTCTCACAATTGGGGTTCTGCTTCATACGGGCTTTTACTTAAGGAAATTTATGACACACAGATTTACGACAATATTTTTGAAGAAAATACCATCGGAATTAAAGGTGAGGGTTGTACGCGGATCAATTATAAAAACAATACTTTTTTAAGAAATGGCTGGGCCATAAAAATCGCCGGAGCCTGTTATGCTAATATCTTCGAAAACAACGATTTTATGCATAATTCACTCGATTTGGCATATAATACTAAAGTGAACGATAATAAGTTTGAGAATAATTACTGGAGTGAATATTCAGGATATGACCTGGATAATGACGGTGTTGGAGATGTTCCATTCCGACCGGTAAAACTATTCTCTTATGTTGTTAATGAAACACCAGAAGCTCTAGTTTTGCTTCGAAGTTTATTTGTCGATATTATTAATTTCTCTGAAAAAGTAACCCCTATTTTTACTCCAGACAATTTGCTGGATCAAAAACCATCAATGCATCAAAACAATGATCGAATTTAAAAATATACACAAGCAATTTGGAAAGCTAAAAGTACTCGAAGGACTGAATTTAGACATTCGGGGTGGAGGAATTTTTGCTATTCTTGGCCCTAATGGTTCCGGTAAAACGACGCTGATAAAATGTTTACTCGGCATGGTGATTCCGAACAAGGGAGAGATTGTTTTTCAAAACGAAATTATTAATGGACAATGGGCTTATAGAAATAATTTGAGCTATCTACCTCAAATTGCCAACTTTCCACCGAATATTTCTGTCAGAGAAATGATCAGTATGGTAAAGAATCTGCGTCCTAAAAAAGCTGATAGTTCGACGCTAATTGAACGTTTTGGATTGTGTGAATTTATGAGTCAAAAGCTTGGTAATTTATCAGGTGGTACAAAGCAGAAGGTGAATATAGTACTCACTTTTATGTTTGATAGTGATGTCATTATTCTGGATGAGCCTACTACTGGACTCGATCCGATTGCCTTAATTTATCTGAAAGAATTGATAGAAGAAGAAAGGAAAAAGGGTAAAACTATATTGATCACTACACATATTATGAGTGTGGTAGAAGAATTGGCAGATGAAATTATTTTTTTATTGGAAGGAAATATTTACTTCAAAGGAACAATTGCTGAGTTGAAGGAAAAAACAGATGATCAAAATTTAGAACATGCCATCGCGCATTTAATATCAAAACAATATGCTTAAGATTTTAAAATACAGTTTTTACGATTTGTTGCGCAGCAGATGGAGTTATGTGTATTTCATTTTTTACCTGCTCTTAAGCTTTGTATTGTTATTTCTGAATAATGATGTCAACAAGGCCATAATTACACTAATGAATGTGATTATTGTGCTTACACCACTTATAGGTACAATTTTCGGAGTGATGTATTATTACAATTCTAAAGAGTTTACGGAGTTGCTGCTAGCACAGCCAATTCCTCGTAATAAGATTTTCATGGGACAATACCTTGGGATTTCACTTTCACTGACCTTGAGTTTGGTGTTAGGACTTGGAATTCCATTTGTGATGTACGGACTTTTTATGTCTTCATCTATATTCGATTTTAGTTTGTTATTACTAGTCGGAGCTTTTTTGAATTTTATTTTTGTAGCACTTTCTTACAATATTGCGTTATCAAATGAGAATAAAATTAAAGGATTTGGATATGCTATTTTAATGTGGTTATTCTTAGCAGTGGTATACGACGGACTATTTTTAATTTCATTAGTCGTCTTTAATGAGTATCCACTAGATAAGTTTTCGCTCATTGCTACAATGTTAAATCCTATAGATTTATCTAGAATTTTAATTCTGTTAAAACTTGATATATCAGCACTACTCGGATATACCGGGGCAGTTTTTAGAAAATTCTTCGGAACCAATATGGGTATGTTAATTTCCATGTCGGTTTTAGTCCTTTGGGTAGTTTTCCCAGTTTTGAGAATGAGATCTAAGCTTAAGAAAAAGGATTTCTAAGACATTTCCAGAACTTTTTTCCCTCGTAAAGCTCTATAAACCTTTAAAGAGACGTTAAAATTACATCTAAATTTTATTTTGTTTAATAAAAATAGCTAAAGATTAAACAAAATAATGTATATTTGAATTGGATTCAATTTAAAGAGCGATTTAGATGAGAAAAAAGAAGATTTTAAGCAAGGAGGATTTTATTGAAATGTATATGAATTATGTTTTAGAGCATGGTTCAGAGCCAGCTTCAATCTACAAATTTGCAAAGGATGGTAATTTTGAAGAGCAGGTATTTTACAAGTACTTCACGTCTTTTGATGGGGTAAAAAATGAAGTCTTTGTTTCATTTTTTGAACAGACCATGTCCTTATTGAATCGAAGTGAAGAATTCCAGCAATTTGAAGTCAGAGATAAATTATTAAGTTTTTATTTTACTTTTTTCGAAGTGCTTACCGCAAACAGAAGTTATGTTGTGTATGCGCTTGATCCCATGAAAAACGGCTGGAATACATTGAAAATGTTGAAAGGACTTAGAAAACAATTCTTAACGTTCATAGGAACTTTGGATATTGAAAAATTAGAAATTAAAGAAAAGCGTTTTGAAAAGTTTCAGGATACAAGCATTAAGGAGGCCGCATGGTCGCAACTTCTTGTAACCCTGAAATTCTGGTTAGACGATTGTTCACCTTCATTTGAAAAAACGGACATATTTATTGAAAAATCTGTGAATGCGGGGTTCGATATTATCAACGTAGCACCAATAAAGAGTGTGATTGATTTAGGGAAATTTTTATTCAAGGATAAATTTGTGACTTCATGAAGACCATAGATAAAATACCCACTTCTAAAATTCAAAGGGCTTCCAAACTAGTGCAGACGGGTGCGAAAGTTGGTGTAAACTATTTGAAATATTACAGCAATAAATTGGTCTCTCCTGAAGAAGATGCAAAGAAGCAATTAAATAAAGACAATGCAGAAGATATTTATAATAGTCTCAAGCAACTTAAGGGAAGTGCCTTAAAAGTGGCGCAAATGTTGAGTATGGAAAAAGGAATCATGCCACAAGCTTATGTGGAACAGTTCTCTTTGGCCCAATTTTCAGTTCCGCCATTGTCTCCGCCACTAGTCAACAGAACTTTTAAAAAATATTTTGGAAAAGAACCACATATGTTGTTTGATTCGTTTAATGCTTCGGCGGTGAGTGGGGCAAGTATAGGTCAAGTACATATTGCAGAAAAAAACGGACAAAAATACGCGGTAAAAATACAATATCCCGGCATTGCCGAAAGCATTTCTTCAGATTTAGCTTTGGTGAAACCCATAGCTATGAAAATGTTCAATATCAAAGGAAAAGGAAGCGATAAGTATTTTGCAGAGGTTGAAAACAAGCTTATGGAAGAGACTGATTATGTGAACGAAGTTGAACAGAGTAATGAAATGGCTTCTGCCTGTAATCATATTCCAAATTTAAAGTTTCCAAAATATTACCCAGAGTATTCAACAGATCGTATTATAACTATGGACTGGATGGAAGGAGTTCATCTTTCAGAATTTACTTCGAAGAATGATGATTCAGAAGTCTCGAATAAATTGGGACAGGCCTTGTGGGATTTTTACATGTATCAAATGCACGTTTTAAAAAAGTTACATGCGGATCCTCATCCCGGAAATTTTTTGGTTTCAGAGGAAAAGGAGTTGATTGTAATTGATTTTGGCTGTATGAAATCTGTACCAGCAGAATTTTATATCCCTTATTTCGAATTGGCAAAGCAAGAAAATATAGCCAATCCGAAGTTTTTTGAACAAAAACTGTTTGAACTGGAAATCATAAAACCAGAAGATAGTCCTGAAGAGGTTGCATTTTTTAAAGAGATTTTTCACGAAATGCTCAGTCTGTTTACGCTACCATTTAATTGTGATGAATTCGATTTTTCAAACGAAGATTTCTTCGGGAAAATAACAGACATTGGTCAAAAATATGCCAAAAGTACAGAGTTGAGAAAGATGAATGGTAATAGAGGTTCCAAGCATTTTATTTATATCAATCGGACATTTTTTGGGTTGTACAATTTAATGCATGATTTAAAAGCAAAGACTGTTAAAATAGAAAACTATAAAAAGTATCATGAAGCGATTTACTAGAGAACATATCGACACATCGGACTATATTTTCAAAATAAACCTTGTCAATAGTTTGTCGGGTTATAAATCGGCCAATCTTATTGGAAGTGTCTCTCCTGAGGGGGTTGAAAATATTGCAGTGTTCAGTTCTGTAGTACATTTGGGCTCAACACCTCCGTTGCTGGGCTTTATTTTAAGACCAACAACAGTTCCTAGAAATACATATGAGAATTTGAAAAATACAGGAGTATTCACAATAAATCATGTATCGGATTCTTTTATTGAAGATGCACATCACACATCAGCGAAGTATTCAAGTCTGATTTCTGAATTTGAAGTAACTGATTTAACCAGTGAGTATTTAGATGATTTTGCAGCGCCTTTCGTAGAAGAAGCTCCTGTGAAAATCGCTATGAAGTATGTAGATGAAATTTATATTCCCTATAACCAGACAAAAATGGTGATAGGAGAAATACAATTTTTTGAGGTGAAAGAAGAAATGCTCCAAGATGATGGTTTTTTAAATTTAGGTCTGGGAGGCGTGGCAACTATAAATGGTTTGGATGGTTATGCTGTACCAACTTTATTAAAGCGATTAGAATATCAAAGACCAAAAGTACTGACATGAAAATATTAATCACAGGAACAACAGGTTATATTGCCCAACGGCTCATTCCGAAATTAATTCAGAGTGGACACGATTTGGTATGTTGTGTGCGTGATTTAAAAAGGATTCCTCCAGAATTTAAGAATCACAAGCAGATTGAATTTTTAAAAATTGATTTTCTGAGTGATACTCATAGAAGTCTTCCGAAAGATATAGAAGTGTCCTATTACTTGATTCATTCAATGGCAAACAGCGCCTCGAAATTTGCTCAAATGGAAGCGAAGTGTGCGGAGAATTTTAAACTTCTTGTCGAACAAACAGATTGTACACAGGTGATTTATTTGAGTGGTATTGTCAACGATGTAAAGCTTTCGAAACATTTGCAGTCAAGACAAAATGTAGAGCGGTTGTTATTTTCTGACAAATACGCATTAACAACATTTAAAGCAGGAATCATAGTTGGAAGTGGTAGTGCTTCATTTGAAATCATTCGTGATTTGGTAGAAAAACTTCCCTTCATGATCACTCCAAGATGGCTAAACACAAAATCGCAGCCCATAGCTATCAGAGATGTATTGTTATTTCTAGAGAGGGCCATTGGAAATAAGGTTGTTTATGATCAGTCATTTGATATAGCAGGTCCTGAAGTGTTAACCTACAAAGAAATGTTATTGCAATTTGGAAAAATTCGCGACTTAAAACGATACATAGTTACCTTACCTATACTAACACCTCGATTGTCGTCTTATTGGTTGTATTTTGTAACCTCGACTTCATTTAACCTGGCTAAATCTTTAGTGGACAGTATGAAAGTGGAAGTCATAGCAAGACCGAGTGACATCAACAATATGCTAGGTGTAGAGCCTATAACATATAGAGAAGCTGTCTCTAAAGCATTTCAAAAGATTCAGCAAAATGATGTTGTTTCAAGTTGGAAGGATGCTATTAGTAGTGGAATTTTTAATGACCAGCTAAATACTCATATTCAGATTCCGCATTATGGTTGCTTTAAAGATATTAGATCTCGTGATGTTGTGAATGAGGAGAATACCATGCATAAAATATGGTCTATTGGTGGTGAAACGGGCTGGTATAGTTTTAACTGGCTCTGGAAAATTCGCGGATTTTTGGACAAGCTTGTTGGTGGTGTCGGAATAAGGCGGGGTCGGACTCAAGTGTCTGAATTAAAACCTGGAGATGCGCTGGATTTTTGGCGGGTAATTCTGGCAGATGAAAAACAAAAACGTCTTCTTTTATTTGCTGAAATGAAATTACCAGGAGAAGCTTGGTTAGAATTCAGAATAGTAAAAAATAAACTTTTTCAACGCGCCGTGTTCAGGCCCAAAGGAGTATTAGGACGCCTGTATTGGTATGCTGTGCTGCCTTTTCATGCCTTTGTATTCAATGGGATGATAGGGGAGCTAGTGAAAGAATAGCGATTTAATTGAATAATTAAGTTCAAAAAACATTTGTAAATCATGAAAACAATTATCGTAATAGGAGGCAGTCAAGGGATTGGTAAAGCCATTGTTGATTCACTCAAAGAGTCAGTTCAAATGATTAACATTAGTAGAAATGAGATTGAATCCCATAACAATGTGCGCCACTATACCTGTGATGTGTTGCAAGATGACTTACCCGAAATAGATGAGCAAATCCATGGATTGGTGTATTGTCCGGGGAGTATCAATTTGAAAGCATTTGGTCGTTTAACAATGGAAGATTTTCAAAATGACTTTGAAATAAATGTGAAAGGAGCGATTAAGGTTTTACAAAAGTATATCAACAATTTAAAATCAAACCAGGGAAGTGTCGTGCTTTTTAGTACGGTTGCGACACAACTTGGAATGTCATTTCATGCGTCGGTGGCTGTGAGTAAGTCGGCTGTGGAAGGACTCGTAAAGTCTCTTGCCGCTGAATATGCAACCAAGGTCCGTTTTAACTGTATTGCCCCGACCATTACAAATACTCCTCTGGCTTCAAAGCTTTTGAGAAACGATAAACAAATTGAATTAATGGAAGCTAGACATCCATTAAAACGAATATTAAATCCAGAAGAAGTAGCCTCTTTTACGACGTATTTATTGGATGAAAAATCATCAGCTGTTACAGGACAAATTTTCCCATTAGATGCCGGTTTGGTGAGTATAAAAGTTTAGTATGAAAATAATAATTATAATAATCTTAGGTATGTTAGTGAGTACAAGTGTAACAATAGTAGATTTTTCAGAAGATCGTGCGATGCGAAACTGGAGAGTTACAAATGATTCTGTAATGGGAGGAATAAGCAATTCCTCTATTGAATGGGATGAAAATGGATATGGCATTTTTTCAGGGAATATTTCAACTGCAAATAATGGCGGATTTGGAATGGTTCGATTGCCGATTAAAGTTGAATTAAATGAATCGTTTCAAAATATAAAGCTGAAAGTGAAAGGAGACGGGAAAAAGTATCAATTTCGCATAAAGTCAAATAATTTTCAGCGCCATTGGTATGTGCAGTCCTTTCAGACTTCAAATGAGTGGGAAGAAATAACATTACCATTATCGGAATTTTATCCGTCTTACCGAGGGTATCGCTTAAATAAAGAAAATTTTTCTGAGTTTACAATAAGAGAAATTGCTATCCTTATCGGAAATAAAGTCGATGAAGAATTTAAGCTGCTAATTGATTCTATTGAGTTGGAGTAAGCAAGTCCGATCCCATAATTGATTCCTGTCATTTAATATTACAATTGCTCAATACAGCTTTTAAAATCCCAGCTTGGTGTTGAGTTGAAGAGACAGTTCGAAGATAATACAAAAACAATGTTACAGGTGCGCTTTCCTTTGTTTTTGAGAAAAGAGCGAAGCGATTTAAAATAGTCAGAATTAAAATTAAATGCTATAGAATTCGACCGGATAAATGCACAGTTAAATCTGCACAATAAAGTCACGGCTTTAAGCAATGAGATTCAATCTTATACTGTGCAGGAAGGGTTCACTTAGGCTATTGTTGATAACTATCAGACTCTATTAAATGCCGAAGAGCGTAAGTTTGAATTAGTAGAAAGTTCGTTGCTTTTCATTAATTCCCGAGAGTCAAAATTAATTGCGTCTAAACCAATAGCTGTCAAAATCGAGAATGAGTCATCAAATACCAAAGCCGCAATATTCGAATTGATAAGTACTGTCCCTTAGTGGATTTAAAACGCAAGTTAAAAAGAGATGCCGTTCCACTGTAACGGTATTTTTTTTATGAATTGAGATCTATTGTAAGGCTCCTTTGTACACCCAATTACCTTGTTCTTTAGTAAATTCAGAATTTTCATGAATGACGAGTACTTTTCCCTGTTCCATATAAAAAGCCTTGAATTCTACGGTAGTTTCAGTCGCATTCAAAACTTCAAGTTTTAACCACTGCACACTTTGTGACCAGGATTTAATTTCTTGGTGCTCCTTTTTTGAAGGACGGGTTTGGGAATGGTGACTGTTATATAAATAAGTAACGTCGGCTAATACAAATGCACTGTATCGGGAACGCATGAGTTGTTCTGCGGAATGTACTTTTGCTTGATTATGATGTGCAATTTTGCAGCAAGCTTCGTAATTTTTTGAAGGGGTACAAGGGCAATTCATAGGTCTGAATTTTTCGACAAATATAAGTAAGTTGAAGTCTACTTTTATTTTGTTTAATAAAAATATAAAAAGATTAAACAAAATTAGTATATTTGAATAGGCGATAAAAAATGTGTTGTCTCGGAATGAAAAATATCAAAAAAGAACATTTACCCTCAAAAATCTGCATTTCCTGTGGACGCCCTTTTACATGAAGGAAAAAATGGGAACGAGATTGGGAAGGAGTTAAATATTGTAGTAAGAAATGCAGGACGAAAAAACAGCAATAGTATGGTTTACTAATAATCTCAGAATTCGTGATAATAGAATACTTTCTGAGGCATGCACCAATCATGACAAAGTGATTGGAGTATATTGTTTTGATAAGGATTTATATACAACTACGCAGTTTGGATTCAATAAGATTGAGCGTTTCAGAGCTAAATTTTTAGTGGAAACGGTAACAAATCTCGAAGAGAATTTAAGAGCACTCAATATTTCTTTAGTGATAGGGCACGAGGCTTCGGGAGAATTTATTGCAAATGTTTGCAACCATTACAAGGCCAATACACTTTATTATCAGCAGGAATTTACTACTGTTGAGCAAGAACTGATGTATGATGTTAAAACCCGTTTAAATGGTGGAATTCATGTCGAAAGCTGGTTTGATCAATTTTTAGTACATCCATTGGATGTCCCGTTCAATTTAGATGATATTCCGTTTGTTTTTTCAAAGTTTAGAAGAAAGATTGAAAAGTTTCAAAAGATTCATCTAGAAACGAGAGTTCCTAAGATGAGACCTGAAAATTTATTAAATATTAAAACTGAAGTTCCTACACTAGAAGCTCTTGGTTTTGAAAATTTTGAACAACCTATTGATTCTGCGTTTCCATTTAAAGGTGGAGAAACTGAGGCCCTCAACAGATTGAATTATTACTTCTTTGAATCGCGAAAATTGGATTTTTATTTGAATACCAGAAATGGGCTCAAAGGCACTGACTACAGTTCTAAGTTTTCAGCATGGCTCGCCAATGGCAGCATTTCGGCAAGAACTATATACTGGAAAGTAAAAGAATATGAAAACCTGTTTGGCAGCAATAAATCGACCTATTGGTTGGTTTTTGAATTGCTGTGGAGAGATTATTTCAAGTATGTAGCCATGAGGCATGGAAATAGCATGTTTAAATTGAATGGAATTAAGCATGTCAATTATGAATGGAGTACAGATACAGAACTTGTTTCGAGCTGGATCAATGGAACAACGTCTGAGCCTTTTGTAAATGCAAATATGATTGAGCTGCAGCAAACAGGATGGATGAGTAATCGTGGACGACAAAATGTAGCTTCGTACTTCGCAAAAGAATTACAACTCGATTGGCGCATTGGTGCAGCGTATTTTGAGAGCATGCTCATCGATTATGATGTGCATAGTAATTATGGAAATTGGCAATACGTTTCAGGTGTAGGAAATGACCCAAGAGATAGAAAATTCAATGTGAAATTTCAAGCGGACAGATATGATTCCCGAGGGAGTTATCAACGTGTCTGGTTACAACCTACTCTTTTTTAGATGAAAACAGTTCAGTTAATTTTTCCGCATCAGTTGTTTAAAAATACAACATGGCTCAACAGAGAGATTCCTGTTTTTTTGATTGAAGAGTTTCTTTTTTTTAAGCAGTATAAATTTCATAAGCAAAAGCTTGTATTCCATAGAGCTTCAATGAAGTTTTATGAGCAGTACTTAATTGAAAATGGATTTGATGTTCATTATGTCGAAGCCAATAATGCATTAGCGGATGTAAGAAAACTGCTTCCACATTTAATCAACAAAGGACTAAAAGAGTTGCGCATTATGAATCCAAGCGACAATTGGTTGGAAAAGCGAATCACAAGGTTCAAAAGTATTGTGGATACAGAGATTACTGACAATCTACTTTTTATGAATTCAAAAGAAGAATTGGAGCATTTTTTCAAATCTTCAAAGAAAAAGTTTTTTCAGACATCATTTTACAAACAACAGCGCATACAGCGGTCTATTCTAATAAAAGATGGAAAGCCCCTGGGAGGAAACTGGACTTATGATGTTGAAAACCGAAAGAAATACCCCAAAGATAAAAGTGCGCCGAAAGTATATTTTCCAGAGGAAGGTTCTTTTTATTGTGAGGCGAAAGATTATGTATTAAATCACTTTGAAACCAATGTAGGTACATTGAATCAAAAATATTACCCTGTGACTCATGAAGAGGCTGAAACTTGGCTTCAGGACTTTTTTAAACAGCGATTTCACGATTTTGGAATTTATGAGGATGCCATGGTGGAAACCGAACATTTTTTGAATCACAGTGTCTTGTCTCCGATGTTGAATGTCGGATTATTGCAACCTTTGGATGTTATTGAGAAGGCGATTCTTTTCGCTGATGAAAATAATGTACCCATTAATTCCTTAGAAGGATTTGTGCGACAAATTTTAGGTTGGAGAGAGTTTATTCGAGGAGTCTACGAAGTAAAAGGTTCTGAAGAACGAACTAGAAATTTCTGGGGACATCATAGAAAAATCCCAAAGTCATTTTATGACGGTACTACTGGAATTCTTCCCGTAGACCAGACTATAAAGAAAGTGTTGAGAACAGGATATGCACATCATATTGAGCGCTTAATGGTTTTAGGGAACTTCATGTTGCTCTGTGAATTCCATCCTGACGAAGTGTACCAATGGTTTATGGAATTGTTTATCGATGCTTATGACTGGGTGATGGTGCCAAATGTTTATGGAATGAGTCTCTTTGCAGATGGAGGTATTATGTCGACCAAACCTTATATCAGTAGCAGTAATTACATCAAAAAAATGAGTGATTATCCCAATGGAGACTGGAAACACATCTGGGATGGATTGTTTTGGAGTTTCATGAACAAAAACAGAAAGTTTTTGAGTAAAAATCCTCGCTTGCGTATGTTGCTGAGTTCTCTAGATAAAATGGACGCTTCTCGAAGAGCGCGACATTTAATTGTTGCAGAGCACTTCTTGGAAAATTTGAATGAGAATAAAAACATGTCACAATTAAATCTGTTATAGTTGAATAAACGTGAAGAAATATCAATAGTTTGGTTAAAACGCGATTTGCGTTTACACGATAATGAGGCTTTATTGAATGCTTTACAATCAGGTAATCGCATGCTGATTCTTTATGTTTTTGAAGATATAGTACTCAATGATCCACATTATAGTGAACGTCACTGGAACTTTATAAAACAGTCAATTATCGACATTAATGATGATTTGAAAAAGTATCATACTGAGGTGTTCTGTGTTAACGGACATATATTGACAGTTTTTAATCAATTACAGAATCATTTTCGCATAACACATGTTTTCTCTCATCAGGAAACTGGTTTGCAAGTCACGTTTAGTCGTGATAAAGAATTCAAGCGATTTTGCAGAAACAATCAAATTTCCTGGGTTGAAAACACGAACAATGGAGTGTTTAGAGGACTTCTAAATAGAGAAGATTGGTTTGAGCGGTGGGAAGATTATATGTATCAGGCCCAAATATATTTTAAACCTGCTTTTGATAGTTTCATTTCAACACATGAGCTAGAAGAAATAAGTCATTACTTCATTATAAATCAACTGCAGTGCACTGAGAGTACTAATTTTCAACCAGGCGGAAGAAAAATGGCCTTAAAATATGCATCTAGTTTTTTTGAGAGCAGGTTTGAGAATTATATGAATCATATTTCAAAACCAGAAGCTTCCAGAAGAAGCTGCAGCCGACTCTCACCTTATATATCTTGGGGAAATCTGTCTATTAGAGAAGTTTTTCAAAAGGCAAAGGCTGTCAAAAGTGAATATCCTTATGGTAATAAACATCTGAGTTCATTTATTTCAAGACTTCGTTGGCAAGCTCACTTTATTCAAAAATTTGAAATGGAATGTACTATGGAAAATTCAAGTGTAAACAAAGGCTATCATAAACTGAAAAAGTCCATTTCTGAGTATTACAAAACAGCTTGGGAAACTGGGCAAACAGGCTTTCCGCTTGTAGATGCAGCCATGCGCTGTTTGGTAACTACAGGATATATTAATTTTAGATTACGCGCTATGTTGGTGTCATTTTTTACACATATTTTATGGCAACCATGGCAGGAAGCAACGCACCATTTATCTAGAAATTTTCTCGATTTTGAGCCTGGAATTCATTTTCCACAATTGCAGATGCAGGCTGGTGAAACAGGTATCAATAATTTAAGAATATACAACCCGATCAAAAATGGTGAGGACCACGATCCCGATGCGATATTCATTAAAAAATGGGTGCCGGAATTGGCACATTTACCTGTCCCATTTATTCACAACCCTGGATTAATGACAACATTGGACCAGCAGTTTAACAATTTTAGAATAGGAACAGACTATCCGAAACCGATTGTGGATATTCAGAAGAATCGCAAAAAAGCAAGTGCGATTTTATTTAGCATTCGAAAAACACAGGAAGTGAAGCAAGAAAACTTCAGGATAATCAATAAGCATACAATTTCGAATAGAAAACGATTATTAAGAGACGAATGATACACAATACGACATATACAAACGAAGATTATGATACAGATGTTCTACATACACTTGGAAAGAGTTTCACGTTGTTAGAGCGATTTAAATTGAAAGGAATTGGTTCTGGAAGAATGATGATTTCCGAATTAAGTCCGAAACTAAAACCAAATACAATTCAATTTTCAGAAATCGATTATGGGAACATAGAGTTGCGTCCAAAGGGTATTTTAGTCCATTTTACCAATCGATTAGACCGCTATTCCTGGATAATTCCATATCATAAACTAGTGGTATTCAACAGTACTTTTTTTAGCATTCATTCTGAAGGTAGTTTTATTCGTTTTTTAAAGAATAAAAACTATTTAGAGAACAAAAAGTTTATTTCAAAGATGATTAATTCAAAGAATAACTATCTAAACTTGAGTTATTATGACTACTAGGGAAATTGATAGAATTATTGAGATGGCTTGGGAAGATCGGACTACGTTCGACGCCATAAGATTTCAATTCGGATTGGCAGAACAGGAAGTCATTAATTTGATGCGAAAAAAGCTGAAACCATCCAGTTTTAAATTATGGCGTAAAAGAGTCCAAGGAAGAAGCACGAAGCACGAAGCGAAACGGACATTTCTGAAGGGCAGGTTCAAATGCAGTCGTCAAAAAGCAATTTCAAATAATAAAATTTCCAAACGGAGTGGGTAAATTTTAATTGACTGAAATTCATACTGATAATTATCATGATAATTGTCATGTTTCCAACCTACATTTAATCTGTTAACCGCATTTCAGACCCTATTTTTTGTTTTATACATTGATTTGATCTGTTGAAATAAATCAACTTGGATCAAACGAGCATTTCAATTCGACGTAAACTTTAATTGTATATAAATGAAAAAGTCCATCCATTCAGTAATTATTATAGTTATAGGACTTCTATTTATAAGTTCATCACTATTTGTTTTTAATGTCCCAACTACCATCAATGATTTTTTCCTGCCTGGTTCGCAACCCGGGCAATCAGGTAATTTGGAAACACCAAATAAATGCGACAACTGTCATGGTGGTTACGATAAAGCAGTAGAACCCGCTTTTAATTGGCGCGGGAGTATGATGGCCCAAGCAATGAGAGACCCATTGTACTTTGCAAGCGTAGCTATAGCAAATCAAGATGCTCCTGATTCAGGAGATCTTTGTATCAGATGTCACGCTCCAGATGGCTGGTTAAATGGACGATCAATACCTACCGATGGATCAGCATTAAACAATAATGATTTTCAAGGTGTTCAATGTGATTTCTGCCATAAGCTGGTCAAACCATCAAGTCTGGGAGTAAATCCTTTTGAAGGGGATCTCGATTACCTAAGAGAAACTTATGAAAGTGATCAAGAATATTTAGGTAAACTTACAATAATACCACCGCAATCTGGAAATGGGATGTATGTAGCTCATGATGCAAATGCTAAGCGAGGACCTTTTGTCGATGCGCAAGCCAAGCATAAAATGAATTATTCTCCGTTTCATAGTGAGTCAGATTTATGCGCGACTTGCCATGATGTTAGTAATCCCGCTTTTGTTAAAACAACCGAGAATGCTGATGGAACATTCAATTACGAACCAAATTTGTTTGATACCCCATCCGAATCATTTGAAACGTATATGATGTTCCCTGTTGAAAGGACCTATAGTGAATGGAAAATGAGTGCTTTTAATAGTGCAGATGGAGTCTCGGGCACCGGTTTAGGAGGAAATAAAGAAAATGTTTCTTCATGTCAAGACTGTCATATGCGCGATGTTTCAGGGTATGGAGCGAATAAAAGAAATATTCCATTCCGACATAATTTGCCGCTACATGATATGACAGGAGGGAATACGTTTGTTCCTTTATTGGTTGCGCAGTTATATCCCGATGAAGTTGATCAGGAAGCCTTACTCGAAGGTATTGAAAGGGCAAAGTTTATGCTAGAGAATGCCGCAATAATGGAAGTAATACCTGATGAAGTGGAAGGAGGTTATAATGGTGCAACTGTTAAAATCACTAATAATACCGGGCATAAATTACCTTCGGGATACCCAGAAGGAAGACGGATTTGGATAAATATTATTGCTTATGACAGTAATGATAATATTGTTTTTGAATCGGGACATTATGATTATGAAATGGCCGAATTAACCAAAGAGAATACGAAAATTTATGAGGCCAAACTAGCAATGACCGAAGCTGTTGAAAAAGCAAGTGGAAGAAGTAATGATTTGATTGATGGTTCCTCTTTTCATTTTGTATTGAACAATAAAGTGATAAAAGATAATAGAATTCCGCCAAGAGGATTTAAAAATGCAATGTTTATTGAAATTCAATCTCCTCCTGTTGGTTATTCTTATTCAGACGGTCAATATTGGGATGAGACCGCGTATAATTTTAATGCAGTTGCCTCCAAAATTGTCGTAAAACTATTCTATCAGACAACTTCAAAGGAATATGTTACTTTTTTAAAGGAGGCTAACTTTACAACAAATGACGGAGAGATTCTATATAATTTATGGGCGAATAATGGCAAATCGGAGCCAGTAGTAATGGAAGAAATAAGTCTGGGAGGATCTGTTTCACCACCTACAGGCGATGTACAATTGTTAGTAAATGATATACAATTTTCTAGAGTAGTTTCTACCCGTAAAGGTGGTAAAACTCAGTTAACTGCAATAGTTTCAGTGGAGGATGAAAACCAGAATCCTGTGGAAGGGGCAACGGTAAATGGACAATTTTCAGGTCCTACCAATAGTCCGGTTCAAGGCGTGACTAATGAGCAAGGAATTGTAGTGTTTACAACTTCTACTAAAAAAGCATCATCTGAGTGGTGCCTTGGAATTTCGAGTGTAGTTAAAGAAGGGTACCAATTTTCAACCAACGTTCAATTTTGTGAACAAGATCAATTGAGTAAGATAGAGCAGTCAAATTCAAATGTGACTGTATTCCCGAACCCTGCGAATGATGTAGTTAGATTGAAGTTAGATGGTATAATAAATGAAGCAATTAAAATTGAAGTATTCAACTATTCAGGGGTATTGATGAAAACCTTAAATATAATCCATTCAGGAGGCATTAATGAAAATATTAGTTTGCCTGTGAATGAATTGAAACCCGGCATCTATTTTATAAGAATAAACCATAATCAAAAAACTGCAACACGGATTGTTCGAATCAACTAAGTTTAGTTGATTCAGTACGCGATCGATATAAATTCTATCATTTTTCTTTCCAATACATTAAGTCGCGAAGCCTTTTTATAAGTGTGGTTTTTGGCAGGGTATGAGAAGTAGGAAAGGTGCGGTACTTCAGTTTGATTTAATAATCGCTTTTTAATTTAATATTTACAATCCTTTCAAATTTTGAATTACTCATTTGTTATGACTTAATCATTGTTAATCAGTGTTTTAAAAAAAAATTAAAAATGTGAATTTTAATTTGATAATTCATAAAAAAAATTAATTTTGCTTACCTATGGTTTAATAGAATGCTACGTTTTGCAGATTTCGTAGACAACTGTAATATGAAGATAAAGAGTTGTTTAGTGTTTGGGAAATACAACGAAAAAATTAAGGATTCTTCAACTTTTGCAAAATTAAATTCCCTTCAAATCCTCCGACTTCGAGGTGTTTATTTAGAGCTACGAGTCTAGCTATTTATTTCAATTAATGTTATATACAACAAATTCATCAGATGAATGTACTTGTTGTTTTTAATAATTTTTATTGAAAATAGATGAATACGAAATACAAAGATTTAATAGAACAAACATTTGAATTTCCTCAAGAGGAATTTCGAACCGAAAATGGAGAATTATATTTCCATGACATAGATTTAATGGGGTTAATTGAGCAGTATGGGACACCTTTAAAATTTACCTATTTGCCCAAAATTTCTGAAAACATTGAACGGGCAAATAACTGGTTCAATAAAGCGATTGCCAAACTTGATTATAAGGGAGAATACTACTATAGTTATTGTACGAAAAGTTCGCATTTCAAATACATTTTGGAAGAAGCATTAAGAAATAATATACACATTGAAACATCTTCTGCTTTTGATATTGACATCGTTAAAAGCCTTAAAAAGTCTGGAAAATTATCGGACGACACGTATGTGTTGTGCAATGGATTTAAGAGGGGGAAATACATCGAGAATGTTGCCAGTCTTATTAATGGTGGACATGAAAAATGCCTGCCAATTATTGATAATTTCGGCGAATTGAAGTTATTACAGGAAGCAACAAAAAAGAAATTTCAAGTTGGAATTCGAATTGCTTCAGAGGAAGAACCTAAGTTTGAATTTTATACCAGTAGACTTGGAATTGGATATAAAAATATCCTTTCATTTTATGAACGTGACATAGCTGACAATCCCCAGGTAGAATTAAAAATGCTTCACTTTTTCATTAATACAGGTATAAAAGATAATGCCTATTACTGGAATGAATTACTGAAATGTTTGAAGGTTTACATTGACTTAAAAAATGTGTGCCCAAGTTTGGACAGTTTGAATATTGGAGGAGGATTTCCAATCAAAAATTCTTTAACCTTCAATTACGATTACGAATACATGGTTGAAGAAATTGTTAACCAGATTAAAGTGGCCTGCGATGAAGCTGGAGTGGATGTGCCACATATATTTACAGAATTTGGAAGTTTTACCGTCGGTGAAGCAGGAGGTGCTATTTACAAGGTTTTGTACCAAAAAAAACAAAATGATCGTGAAAAATGGAACATGATTGATTCTTCGTTTATTACAACCTTACCGGATTCTTGGGCCATAAACAGGCGATTTATCATGCTTCCAATAAACAAATGGAACCGACAATACGAACGTGTATTGCTCGGCGGACTTACTTGTGACAGTGATGACTATTACAATGCAGAACAGCATATTAATGCTATCTATTTGCCCATCTATGAAAAGGAAAAACCGTTGTATATAGGTTTTTTTAATTCTGGAGCTTACCAAGAAACTATAGGAGGTTTTGCCGGATTGCAACATTGCTTAATTCCACATCCAAAGCATATTTTAATTCAAAAGGATGAACACGGAAAAATCACCAATAAATTATTTAAAGATCAACAAAAAAGTGAAGAATTTCTAACAATATTAGGATATGAAAACGAATAAAACTTATGCCGGAATTCCGGAAGAATTCGGACAATTTGCAACATCCAAGACCGTCTTAATCCCTGTGCCTTATGATGGAACGAGTACTTGGCAAAAAGGTGCTGATAAAGGGCCGGATGCTTTTTTAGAAGCTTCAGAAAACATGGAATTATACGATATCGAAACTCAGAGTGAAGTATATAAAAAGGGAGTTTATTTGGCAGATCCTATAACTGAAAATAATTCTCCTGAATCTATGGCGGACGCGGTTCACAACGCAGTCAAATCCTATATTAATAAAAACAAATTCGTGACTTTATTCGGAGGTGAACATTCCATTTCTATAGGAAGCATTCGAGCTTTTAATGAGTGTTTTAATAACCTAACAGTATTGCACATTGATGCACATGCCGACTTGCGAAAAGAGTACGATGGATCATCTTGTAATCATGCTTGTGCAGTATACGAGGCTAGTCAAAATACAAATTTAATTCAGGTAGGAATTAGAAGTATGGATGTCTCTGAAACCCGTGTGATGCAAATGGATAAAGTGTTTTTTGCTCATGAAATGGTAACTAACGAGTATTGGATGGATGACGTTCTCGATCTTCTTACGGAAAACGTTTATATCACGTTTGATTTGGATGCCTTAGACCCTTCAATTATGCCTAGTACTGGGACTCCTGAGCCAGGTGGAATGCTATGGTATGAAACACTGGATTTTTTAAAGAAGGTTTTTGAACAAAAAAATGTAGTTGGTTTCGATATAGTAGAACTTTGCCCTAACCCATCGGAGAAGTCATCCGATTTTCTTGCCGCAAAGCTGTATTACAAAATGTTGAGTTATAAGTTTTCAATAAAGGAGCATGATTTTATTGAAGATGAGTCTTTTGACGAACATGAATCGAACAGGTATGGTATAAAAACAAAATTTAAAGAAGAGGATTATGAATAGACCGATTACAAATTTTATTGAAAAACATTTTTTACATTTTAATGCGGCATCATTAGTCGATGCAGCAAAGGGATATGAATCTCAACTTAATCAGGGGTCAAAAATGCTGGTTTCTTTGGCTGGAGCAATGAGTACAGCTGAGATAGGGAAAGTTTTTGCAGAAATCATTAGACAGGATAAAGTGCATATTATTTCGTGCACTGGTGCAAACCTGGAAGAAGATATAATGAATTTGGTGGCGCATTCACATTATAAAAGAGTTCCAGAATACAGAGATTTAACTCCTCAGGATGAATGGAACTTATTAGTAAAAGGATTGAATCGTGTCACAGATACCTGTATTCCCGAAGAGGAAGCCTTCCGTCGTTTACAAAAACATATTTTTAAAATTTGGAAGGATGCTGAAGAAAATGGTGAGCGGTATTTTCCACATGAATTTATGTACAAATTGTTACTGTCTGGTGTTTTAGAGCAGTATTATGAAATTGATATCAAAGATTCCTGGATGTATGCTGCAGCAGAAAAAAATTTACCGATTGTCGTACCAGGTTGGGAAGACTCCACCATGGGGAATATTTTTGCCTCTTATGTAGTGAAAGGAGAATTAAAAGCTTCAACTATGAAATCGGGCATCGAGTATATGACATTCTTAGCCGATTGGTATACTGATAATTCAGAAAATGGTATTGGGTTTTTCCAAATTGGAGGAGGAATTGCTGGGGATTTTCCTATTTGTGTGGTTCCAATGTTGTATCAAGACTTAGAACGAGAAGATACCCCATTTTGGAGTTACTTCTGTCAGATTTCGGATTCAACTACAAGTTATGGTTCCTATTCAGGTGCTGTTCCAAATGAAAAGATTACCTGGGGAAAACTAGACATTGATACTCCTAAATTTATTATAGAAAGTGATGCCACTATTGTTGCACCTTTAATTTTCGCTTATTTATTAAAAATGTAGTTATTATGAAAAGAGTCATTATTGATTACGAAAAGTTGACCATGAACATTTTAGAATTGTTAGTGGAGAAATATCCTGATGGTTATGAGTATCGAGATATTATTACTTTTCAGAATTCTGATGGGAAAACGATCCGCGCGGTTGAAGTTCACTCAGAAGACACCATTTATTTAGTTAAAATCAGTCAAAAACTTGAAGAGAAGATGGATGATTTTATTGAAGGTGATGGCGAATTTGATATGGAAGATTTTTTTGAAGATTTCTAATACGAAAAAAGCACTGGAAACAGTGCTTTTTTAATTTTATAAACAAGGGCTTACTTTCCTATACAGAAGTTTGCAAATATGTTCCCCAGCAAATCTTCAGTAGTAACTTCACCTGTTATTTCTCCTAAGTGATACAATGCCTGTCGGATATCGATGGCAAATAAATCAGTGCTGACATTCTGTTGGATTCCTTTTTCAACCTCTTTAATGGAGTTGTAAGCATTGTTTAAAGCTTCAAAGTGTCTGCTGTTACTAACAATGGTTTCATTATTGCTCAATGCTCCTTTATTGGCCAAATCTGTCAATGTTTCTGTTAATTCCAGAATTCCGGTCTTATTCTTTGCCGATAAAATAATAATATCGTCGTAATTCGATTTTAAAGTTGAAATTTGAGCAGGAGTGAGGAGATCTGACTTGTTTAAGATGTTCAAAATTTTCTTATTTGGATACTTTTCTTGTAGTTCCCTCATTTTAGTGTCCAGCGTATGTAGTGAATTTGCATCCACTAAGTGCAGTACCAATTGTGCCTTTTCAATATTTTCAAAAGTCTTTTTGATACCTATGGTTTCTACAACATCTTCAGTACTTCTAATTCCGGCAGTATCGATAAAACGATATGCTACGCCATCGATGGTCAATTCATCTTCAATTGCATCTCGGGTAGTACCGGCAATATCACTTACAATTGCTCTATCTTCATTCAGTAAAGCATTTAACAAAGTAGATTTACCTGCATTCGGTTCACCAACGATGGCAACAGGAATTCCATTTTTTAACACGTTTCCTAAGGCAAAAGAATCAATAAGACGTTTCAATACCGAGCTGATTTTTTCGACCAAATTCCGGAACTCCGTTCTGTCGGCAAATTCTACATCTTCTTCAGCAAAATCCAACTCCAGTTCAATAAGGCTGGCAAAATTCAATAATTGCTGACGTAAATTTTCGATTTCAGTACTAAATCCACCACGCATTTGCTGTAAGGCTACCTGGTGAGAAGCCGCTGAATTGGAAGCAATCAAATCGGCTACAGCTTCAGCCTGACTCAAATCCATTTTCCCGTTGATAAAAGCTCTTAATGTGAATTCTCCTGGGTCTGCATTGCGCACACCGTTTTTTAGAAATAATTGTAAAATTTCTTGCTGAATGTACACCGAACCATGACAGTTGATTTCAACCACATTTTCACCGGTGTAAGAACGAGGATTCTTAAAAACAGAGACCAAAACTTCATCAATCATACGTTCTCCATCTATGATGTTACCTAAATGAATGGTATGTGAATCCACTTCATTTAAATCTTTTGTACCATACTTTGATTTGAAAAACTGATTAACAATTGAAATCGACTGTTCACCTGAAAGTCGTAATACTGCGATAGCACCAATACCTGATGATGTTGCTAGCGCAATGATTGTGTCATTTTGTACCGAATTCATAGCGCAAAAATACGCTATTTATGCGAATCTATACGACTACTTTAAAGGCGATGATTATTGAATAGCACTTTTAATAAAGTCCTCGAATTCATAGTAGACAAACTCAAACTGTGTCATTTTGTCGACAAAGAATTCATAAGCAGTGCTCCACGTATTTTTATTGTAGATGCTGAACTTTTCTTCCAAAGGAACATACATACGATAAATGCGTTTACCATTTTCCAATACATAGGAATCGTCGAAAATTACATCTGGAAGGTATTCGGCTGCAATAACGGATTTCAAGGCAACCATCTGATCCCAAAGTAATTCGTTTTTGATGGCATCGGTTGAATCAATATCTAAACAGACCATTGCTTTTTTACGGTCAGCGACAAACTTGAAACTAAAGCCCTTGACTTTAGTATTGTACAACAACCATTTTCTGGGAAAAGATTTTCCAAAGCTCACCCAAAACTGCTGTCGTAAACGTGCTGCTTCTTCTTTACTAAACATGTACTATCCGTGGATTGTTGCTTCTTTTCCTAAATCTTTGATGATTTCAGCTTCATACTCCAGCAAAGCCTGCCATTTTTGGTCAACTTCCTCGCGATTCCCATAAGTTCGAGCAAAATTTAAGAATAAGGTATAGTGATTTGCCTCTGAAATCATAAGATCGCGGTAGAATTCAGCCAAATCCTGATCCTTAATATTTTCAGAAAATAATCTGAATCGCTCACAACTTCTGGCTTCAATTAGGGCTGCATACAACAGACGGTGGACTAGCTGTGTAGTTCTGCTTCCTCCCTTAGGGAAAAAGGTCACAAGTTTGTTTACATAAAAATCTTTACGGTCAGGACCTAAAGAAATGCCTTTTGCTAAAATCCGTTTGTGAACCAGCATAAAATGCGTCATTTCCTCTTTTACCAAACCAACCATTTCCTTTACCAAATCATCGTATTCAGGGAAACTCATGATTAGTGAATTCGCTGTAGAAGCTGCTTTTAATTCACAGTGTGCATGGTCAATTAGTATTTCATCAATGTTTTTTTCGGCGATATTTACCCAACGTGGATCAGTTGGTAATTTTAGTCCTAGCATTTCCTTAATTTAAAGTGCAAATATACAGAATACTGTTATAGTAAGTCATCGCGAGTCGTTTAAAAACGCCGTGATGATCTCATGATGGGAACGATGGAACTTCTTATTGTGAGATTGCTTCACGCCACTTTGTTATGTTCACAATGCCTTTTTTAACTTGTACGTCACCGCGAGCGGAGTCGAGCGTAATCATTAGAAATAAAAAAGAGGGAATAGAAGCTACAACTCCAAATCAAACTTTTTTCGCAGTTCTTCCAGCGATTTATTTTTTTTCGCCATTTGTGCAAATTTTTCTTGTGGAGTATAAGCCTTGCGTAAAACTTCTTCTTCGTTGACAGAAGTTTTGATTTCAATCTTGAAGTTGTTCAATTTTTCCTTAAGGTATCCTAAAAGGCCATTTCTACCTTGATTGAATTGTGATAAACTTGGAGCACTAAACAATTCAAATTGAATGTTGAAATTCTTGTCAACCTGAGGCTTTGAGGCTGTTAAAATAGCGCTCAAACTTTTACGTCCCTTTTGCTCCAAATCTTTTGCATAGGTGTTCCATGCATATTCCAACTCGTTTTGAGTGAACTGATCTGTTGGTTTTCCTTCTACGTCTTCAATTTCAACCTCGATTTCCTCAATTTCTTTTTTCTTGCTCAAACTGTTCAATGACAGGGGAGAAGGCCTCCTGCTAGCATCAGTTTTTAGTTTAATTGGTTTGGCCGGAGCTATAGGTTTAACAGTAGTTGGATCAATAGGCTTTTTTTCCTCTGATTTAGGGGTGAAAGCAGGCGTAGGTCTTCTACGTACTTTCTCTCTAAAGTGAACAGCGGCAATTATGTAGGGCTTGCTATTTTTTTTTTCTCCATCGAAAGTGATAGAGGCTAATTGCATTAAAGTCAGTTCAACAAGTAAACGTTGATTTTTGCTCACTTTGTATTTTAAATCGCAATCGTTCGCCAGATCTATCGACTGGAGTAAGAAGCGCATATCGCATTTCTGCGATTGCTCGAGATATTTCTTTTTAGCGTTATCACCGACCTCCAATAAATCGATGGTTACTTTATCTTTAGCGACTAATAAATCACGGAAATGTGAAGCCAATCCGCTGATAAAATGATGTCCGTCAAATCCTCGAGATAAAATGCTGTTAAATTGAATGAGCACTGATGGGATATCATTAGCTAAGAGCAAGTCAGTCATTTTAAAGTACTCATCATAATCAAGTACATTTAAATTTTCAGTAACAGCTTCACGAGTTAAATTTTTACCTGAAAAACTTACAACACGGTCAAAAATGGAAAGTGCGTCACGCATAGCTCCATCAGCTTTTTGAGCAATGATGTGCAATCCATCGTCATCGGCATCAATTCCTTCCTGAGTTGCAATTTTCTTTAGGAAATTTTTAGCATCTAAAACACCAATACGTTTAAAATCGAAAATCTGACAACGACTTAAAATCGTTGGAATGATTTTATGCTTTTCAGTTGTTGCGAGAATGAAAATTGCATGTGCAGGAGGTTCTTCCAATGTTTTCAGAAAAGCATTAAAAGCGGCTGCTGACAACATGTGTACCTCATCAATGATATATACTTTAAATTTTCCGACTTGTGGAGGGATACGAACCTGGTCTGTTAGATTTCGAATATCGTCGACCGAGTTGTTTGAAGCGGCATCCAGTTCAAAGATGTTAAAGGCGTAATCTTCATCTTCACCTGAATTCGATTCTTCGTTAATGCGTTTGGCAAGTATACGAGCACAAGATGTTTTACCAACACCACGAGGACCAGTAAACAACAAAGCCTGAGCTAAATGATTGTTCTTTATAGCATTTTCAAGGGTGTTGGTGATGGCATCTTGTCCAACAACATCCTCAAATGTTTGCGGTCTGTATTTACGTGCTGATACTATAAATTGCTCCATTAACTCTGCTTAGAAAGTGAAAAACAAAAATATAAAAATTGCTCAGTTAAGAGGCGAATTCAATTATTTAATTTGGTATATTTTATTATATAAATCCTGATACTTTTCAATAATCTTTTCTCGCTTGGGTTTCATGGTTGGTGTTAATAACCCATTATCGATTCCCCAAACATCAGGAGTCAGTTCAAATAATTTCACCGTTTCCCATTTTGCAAAGAAAGTATTTCCGAATTCAATTTCTTTTTTGATACGTTCTTTAACATGAGGATTTTCGATTAACTCTTTATTTGAAGTCGGAATTGGTTCATGATGAATACGTGCCCATTCTCTCAAGAATTCAAAGTTTGGTTGCACCAATGCGGCTGGCATTTTTTGCCCTTCTCCAATTATCAAACACTGTTCAATAAATCGGGATTGCTTCATTTGGTTTTCAATTAGGGCAGGAGCGACATACTTTCCACCGGAGGTTTTGAATATTTCCTTTTTTCGTCCCGTAATGGTCAGGAATCCATTTTCATCAATTTCACCTTTGTCACCAGTATGAAAATATTCACCCGTCATTACAGAGGCTGTTTTTTCAGGATCTTTATAATACCCTTGCATAATGTTAGGCCCTTTCACTAAGATTTCACCGTCTTCGGCGATTTTAACATCCACATTGGTAATTGCTTTTCCAACAGAACCTATCTTCATCATATTATTTGCAAACATGTTTACTGAGATTACAGGAGAAGTTTCAGTTAATCCATAACCTTCCATTACCTGCATTCCTGCAGCTGTAAACACCTTTGACAGTCTAGGTTGAAGCGCAGCACTTCCAGAGACCATGGTGTCCAATCTTCCTCCTAAAGCTTCACGCCATTTACTAAAGATCAGTTTATTTGCTAGGGATAATTTTTGATTGTACCACCATCCGTTTTTATTATAAGGTTCATAGTTTAGTCCTATATCCACAGCCCAAAAGAATAGCATTTTTTTAATACCAGTCAAAGCTGCACCTTTTGCAATAATACTATCATATACTTTTTCAAGTAATCTGGGTACTACAGTCATAAAGTGCGGGCGCACCTCTTTTATATTGTCAGAAATTTTATCAAGACCTTCACCAAAATAAACCGACGTTCCAGAATACATGTATAAATAATTAAGCATACGTTCAAAAACATGACAAATTGGTAAGAAACTTAAAGCAACAATTTTTCCAGGCTCTAAAGGTAAACGAGGTATACTGTCAATAACATTACTTACAATATTATGATGACTTAACATCACACCTTTAGGATTTCCAGTCGTTCCCGAAGTGTAAATGATCGTAGCTAAATCATCTGGTTTAACTGCATCTTTAAGTTTGTCAACATCAGATTGGTTTGAAATGTCTTCACCAAGGTTGTGCATTTCAGTCCAGTGTTTACAATCTTTTATCTGATCGAAACTGTAGACCTCTTTGAGGGTTGGGACTTCTTTTTTAATGTGGTCTACTTTAGTAAATAACTCTTCATCCGAAAGGAAACAGTACTCTACTTCAGCATGGTTAAAAATATATTTGTAATCTTCTTCAGAGATCGTTGGATAAATAGGAACATTTACACCTCCAATTTGCAGCAAGGCAGTATCTAAAATATTCCATTCGGTTCGGTTCGTTGTGCTTATTACTGCAACCTTATCTCCGGGTTTTATTCCAAGTTTTAACAGTCCTCGACTGACTTGATTGGCTTGTTCAACGAAATTCTTTGAAGAAGTTGCTTCCCATTCACCATTCACTTTTGTGTTAAAAGCTTTCTCTAAATTGAACGTTTCTAATTGATAATAAGGGAAATCGAATAAGCGTGTTACTTTCGAACTCATAATACAATGTTGGTTTACTAGTAGAGGCGTAAAGTATAAATATTATTACAATTTTCAAAAAACCTCTTTGTTCTCCTTAAAAACTGCTATGAGGTGTATAATTCATGATACAGATTGATGAAATTGGCTTTGATGTTGTCGCGTTTCATTTTTAGAGTTGGAGTTAAACATTCATTGTCTATAGTCCATTCTTCTGAAGTCAATCTGAAGGTTTTGACTTGTTCCCATGAACCAAAATTTTTGTTGGCACGGTCTATCTCTTTTTGAATGCGCTTTATGATCTTTTTGTGATTTACAAGTTCTTCATTGGTGAGACTTGAATCCATTTCTTTTCGTTCAACCCAAGCCCTCAAAAATTCGAAGTTAGGCTGGATAATAGCAGCAGGCATTTTTTCATTTTCACCTACAACCATTACTTGTTCGATGAAACGCGACTGTTTGATTTTGTTTTCTAATAATACCGGAGAAATATACTTTCCTCCTGAAGTTTTAAAAATTTCCTTTGTTCTTCCTGTGATTTTCAAATAGCCATCCGTATCAAATTCACCCTTATCACCAGTATGGAAATAACCATTTTTAAGTACTAAATTCGTTCGATCAGGATCTTTATAATAACCCATCATTACATTTTCTCCTTTTGCGAGAATTTCTCCTTCTTCTGAAATTTTTATTTCAATTCCTGGAATTGGAACACCAACAGTTCCAACTCTTATTTGATTGGTACTATAATTATTTGCTGATAGGATAGGAGATTCAGATAAACCGTAACCTTCGATAATTTTAACTCCGGCCGCTCCAAACAATCGAATGAGTCTGCCTTGTAACGCAGCACTTCCACATATCAAATATTTCAATTCACCGCCAAGAGCTTCTTGCCATTTAGAGAAAATTAGTTTGCGTGCAATTCCTAGTTGAAATTTATACCACCCTGAATTATTCCCTTGTAAATCGTATTTTGATCCTAATTCAATAGCCCAGAAAAATAATTTCTTTTTAATGCCGGAAAGCGCACTTCCTTTTGTGTAAATTTTGTCATAAATCTTTTCAATAAGACGCGGCACAACCGTCATAATAAATGGTTTGACCTCTCTGATATTGTCACCAATCTGCTGAATGCCTTCCCCATAATACACTTGTGCACCCAGGTATTGATATAAATACACGGCTGAACGTTCTAAAATGTGATTGATAGGGAGGAAACTAAGTATTTTGGTATTAGGTGCAATTTCGGGTAAGAAATCAGTCGCTCTTTTTACATTGAACACCAAATTATGGTGTGTTAACATTACACCTTTAGGCACACCAGTGGTTCCGGAAGTATAAATTATGGTAGCCAAATTATTAGGGTCTACAGCATCTTTTCTTTTGTCAACCTCTTCCTGATTATCCAAAGTCTCACCAAGATGAATGAGTTCCTTGATGTTTTTACACTTTTTAATTTCATCGAAACAGTAAATCTCTTGCAGTGTTTCAGTGTTTTTAGCGGCTTTTTGAGCCTTTTTGTAAATCTCTTTATCTGAGACAAAACAATATTTAACTTCAGCGTGATTAAAGATATATTCATATTCTTTAGCACTGATTGTTGGATACATTGGCACGTTTTGCGCTCCAACCTGAAGGACCGCTACATCCAGAACATTCCATTCATTCCTGTTGGTACTGGAAATTACAGCGATTTTATCGTTTGGTTGAATTCCTAGATGAATCAGGGCCCGACTTAAATAATTAGCATGTTCAAGGTATAGGGCTGATGAAAGAGCCTGCCAATGTCCGTTGTATTTTGATGAAAAAGCATGAGCTCTCGGAAACTGTGCATGCTGGTAATAGGCAAAATCAAATAGTCGCGTAATATTTTCTGATGTCATAGAGTTAGTTTGGTCTTCTGAAAATATAAATATTATCTCAGAATTCAAACAGAAACCTTATTTCTTCATTAGTTCACGCTTTATTTCTTTGGAACTCGATTTAGGTTTTTTGAAATTTCCGGCAAACAGTAATCCACCAATAATACCCATTAGAATAAAGGCTACTTGTTCAAAAATATTGGAGGAATTTACAATTGAAGCATGTAAAATGGTATCACTTAATCCCATAAACGATTTACTTCCAGGTACCAGCATAATAATTCCAATAGTTGAAAATACAAGAGGATTCGACTTAGTGATTTTACTGAATATACTACTTAAAAATACAGCTAAAACAGCTCCCATAAAGGTACTCAATAACAATCCGTAACCTGAAAAAATTACAGTAATGGAAAATACTAATACTCCAGTCAATGTTGCCAGAAACATATCTTTTTTTCGTATCTGAAATACGGGTATCATGGATATGGCAAACAAAGGTATTCCGATATACATAAGCCAGGTAGGTAGAACTGAGATGTGATTTAATTCGTGGAAGTTAACTACAGGTGCCATGATGGTAAAACCTAATACGGCTCCAAAGAACTGCTTGAATAAGGAAACTATAGAGTCGAATAATTTTGCACTACCAGAAACTAAACTTCTCGAGGTTATTTCTTCTAGAGCCGTAGTAATTCCCAAACCCGGGATGTACATGATAATTGCTGAGAGGACTACCAGTCCCACATTCAAATCAGGGAAGACTAAGTATAGCAAACATGCCACAACTGTGGTCATAAAAGAAATGAGGGCTTCTAAAGTCGTTTCAATATAACTTGATTTTGAAGAGAAATATATGAAGGGATAAATAAAAGCTCCCAAAAAGAAGGCCACAATTAATGAAATATAATTCGTTCCAATTAATAAACTAAATGCCGCAGATGATACAGCATAAGCCATGATATTGCTGAAATGATTGACCTTTTTTGTTTCTGAATGAATCTTTTTAAGCTCTTCGCTTACAGCTGGACCTTCAATTTCATTATTGATAATATCTTTAGATAATTGAGATATTTTTGAAAGTGCTCCAAGATTCAAATTTCCTGGAGGTATGCATTCCACATAGTTGTACGACTCTTCGTCGTCGTAAAAAGTATAATTCACCCAAGTTGGTAAATCCATAAAACTACCATGAATGCCTTTTTTTTCGGCAATTTCTGATAAGAAAAATTGAATTTTATATGAAGGCACCCCATAAATATGCAAGGCTTTCCCTAATTCAATTAAGAATCGATACTTTTTTGGAGTTTGCATTGTCATATGACTTACTACGCTTTAATTATTAATTAGTTAACGCTAAATTTTGAGCGCGCAAAAGTACGAAAATAGATTACAAAAAAAGGCCTCCGAAGAGACCTTTTTTATTAAAAAAATGTAAAGTTTTTATTTGTGATTTTCAATCCATTTTCGAGCATTTGTAAATGCCTCCAACCACGGTGAAACTTCATCGTTTCTCTCTGGATAATTTGCCCAGTTCCATTGGAAAATAGAGCGTTCAATATGTGGCATCATAACTAAATGACGACCGTCATTTGATGCCATCATAGCGGTGTTGTAATCAGATCCATTCGGATTTGCTGGATAACCTTCGTATCCGTACTTCGCAACAATGTTATAAGCTGATTCTTCCATTGGCAGGTTGAATTTACCTTCACCATGAGAAATCCAAACCCCTAAGGTACTTCCTGCTAAACTTGAAAGCATCACAGCGTTGTTCTCTTGAATTTTTACAGATGTAAAGTCGCTTTCGTGTTTGTGTGAATCATTGTGATGCAATTTACCATGTTCTGAGTGCTCTGGATTGATTACCTCCAATTCCATGAACAACTGACAACCATTACATATACCAACAGATAAGGTGTTTTCACGCTTAAAGAAGTTGTCTAAAGCAGTTTTTGCTTTTTCATTGTACAGGAACGCTCCAGCCCATCCTTTTGCTGATCCAAGAACGTCAGAATTAGAGAATCCACCGACAGCTCCTATAAACTGAATGTCTTCTAAATTCTCTCTACCAGAAATTAAATCGGTCATGTGAACATCTTTCACATCGAATCCAGCCAAATACATCGCATGTGCCATTTCGCGCTCTGAGTTTGAACCTTTTTCACGGATAATTGCCGCTTTTGGTTTTGGCCCTGAAGGGATACCAGGAAGTTTTCCTGTGAAATGCGTCGGGAACTCAAAGTTTAATGGCTGATTTTTGTAATTGTCAAATCGATCTTTTGCCAATCCATTTGCAGTTTGTTTGTCGTCTAACAAGTAAGAAGTCTCAAACCATGCATCACGTAACTCAGCTACGTTGAAGTTAAATGCTTCATCACCATTTTTAATTGTTACAGCAGCTCCTTTTACCACAGTTCCGATTTCGAAGTGTGTAATATTGTTTGCTGCTAAAATTTTACCCACAGAAACATCTGAGGATTGTATAAGAATTCCACTATTTTCAGCAAATAATACTTTTACAGCATCTTGCTCTCCAATAGCCGACAAATCGATTTCCATTCCCACATTTTGAGAAGGGAAACACAATTCTAAAATGGCAGTCAACATACCTCCAGCAGAGATATCGTGCCCGGCAGTAATTTTACCTTCTTTAATGAATTGCTGTACCGTGTTAAAAGCAGTTTTAAAGTGCTCAGGATTGTTAACCGTTGGAGTGTCAGTTCCAATAGTATTTAACGTCTGAGCAAATGATGAACCACCTAATTTGAAGTTGTCATTAGAGAAGTTGATGTAGTATAATTTGTTTCCATCAACAGGCTTTGCAACTGGCTCAACAACTTTTGAAATATCATTACAGTGGGCCGCACCAGAGATTACTACAGTTCCTGGAGCAATCACTTCTTCATTCGGATATTTTTGCTTCATAGAAAGCGAATCCTTTCCTGTAGGGACGTTGATACCCAATGCGATTGAAAAGTCGGAAACCGCCTTTACCGCTTTGTACAAGCGTGCATCTTCACCTTCGTTTTTACAAGGCCACATCCAGTTGGCCGATAAAGAAACAGATGTTAAATCATCTTGCAGCGGAGCCCAAACAATGTTTGTCAGTGCCTCTGCAATCGCATTTTTAGAACCTGCTGCGGGATCAATAATTGCACTCACAGGAGCATGTCCAATTGAAGTCGCAATCCCTTCTTTTCCATTGAAATCCAATGCCATTACTCCAACATTGTTGAGTGGTAATTGTAACTCACCGGCATTTTGCTGTTTTGCGACCTTTCCACCAACACAACGGTCAACTTTATTCGTCAGCCAGTCTTTACAAGCAACAGCTTCGAGTTGCAATACATTTTTGATGTATTCCTGAATGTGCTTGCTGTTATATGTTAAATCACGGTAGTTTCTGTCTATCGTAATATCGTTCATGATTGTCTTAGGAGAACTTCCAAACATATCACTCAATTCCAAATCCATAGGTTTTGCACCTGTAGTTTTCGACTCAAACGTAAATCTGTTGTCGCTTGTTACTTCACCAACTTCGTAATAAGGAGAGCGCTCTCTTTCCGCAATACGCTTCAATGTTTCTGCATCTTTTTCAGAAATTACCAGACCCATGCGCTCTTGCGATTCGTTCCCGATAATCTCTTTTGAAGAAAGGGTAGGGTCTCCGACTGGCAGCTTGTCTAAGTCAATCAATCCTCCAGTTTCTTCAACTAATTCTGAAAGACAATTTAAATGTCCACCAGCACCGTGATCATGAATAGAAACAATACTGTTTACATCGCTTTCCACCATACCACGAATAGCGTTTGCAGCTCTTTTTTGCATTTCTGGATTCGAACGTTGCACGGCGTTTAACTCGATACCACTTTCAAATTCTCCGGTATCGGCAGAAGAGACTGCTGCTCCTCCCATACCAATACGGTAGTTTTCACCACCTAGGATTACAATCTTATCACTTTCTTTTGGAGTATCCTTAATCGCTTGTTCTTTCTTTCCGTACCCGATTCCTCCAGCTTGCATAATCACTTTATCAAATCCAAGCTTACGCGCTTCCTCTTCATGTTCAAAAGTCAGAACCGAACCTGTAATTAGCGGCTGTCCGAATTTATTTCCAAAATCAGATGCTCCATTTGAAGCTTTAATTAAGATGTCCATCGGTGTTTGATACAACCAATCACGTTCTTTCATTCCTTTTTCCCATGGGCGATTTTCATTCAAACGAGAATACGAAGTCATATACACCGCTGTTCCTGCTAATGGTAAAGAACCTTTTCCTCCAGCCAGACGGTCTCTGATTTCTCCACCAGAACCCGTTGCAGCTCCATTAAATGGTTCTACAGTTGTTGGGAAGTTGTGCGTTTCTGCTTTTAATGAAATCACAGAATTAAACGGTTTTCTTTGGTAAAAATCTGGTTTGTCGGCCGATTTAGGTGCGAATTGCTCTACTGTAGGACCGTCGATAAAAGCAACGTTGTCTTTGTAGGCAGAAACAATGGTATTTGGATGTTGTTTTGAAGTTTCTTTAATTAGTTTGAATAACGATGTTGGCATTTCTTCACCATCGATTACAAATGTTCCATTAAAGATTTTATGTCTGCAGTGCTCCGAATTCACTTGTGAGAATCCGAATACTTCAGAGTCTGTTAATTTTCTTCCAATTCGGTCACTTAACTCATTTAAGTAAGTTACTTCTTCATCACTTAAACTCAATCCTTCCTGGATATTGTATGCAGCGATATTATCGATATCCATAATAGGTTCAGGTTCGATATCTATAGTAAAAGTATCCTGATTTAATCTTTCAAATTTTTGAAAGATCATTGGATCGAAAGTTTCCGATTTTGTGGACGCTGTAAACTCCTCGATGCGGATAATTCCGTCGATTCCCATGTTTTGTGTGATTTCAACAGCATTTGTACTCCAGGGTGTAATCATGGCAGCTCGCGGACCAATAAAAAAAGCATCAATAGATGCCTCATTTATTTGCTCTTGGTTACCAAAAAGCCAGATTAATTTCTGAGTATTTTCTGCAGAGATTTCTTTTGACGTTTGCACAGCAAAAATTTTACTGCTGGTGTTTCCAAAGAATAGAATCATTTTGATGATTGTTTAGTGATAGTTTTAAAGTCGCAAATTTAACCAATTAATTAAAAAATAGAATTATCACTCAAAAAATTAATAGTGGAGTTATTAAAATAGTTGTAAACATTTTTTGAGTGATATTTTTTATAAATATTCAAAATTCTATTGCCAATATTGTCAAATGTTTAATTCTTGAAAAAGATTGTTGCCAAAAAAAATATTTATATATATTTGTTCCATCGAAACAAAGAAATAAAATGAATTTCAATCAATTACATCATCATCATACTCATAAGTGCTCTCAGGCGCGTGGATAGTGTATGCTGTAGTTGAAACAACATAAATTAAAACCCGTTTGAGAAAATCAGACGGGTTTTTTATTTCTGGACTGTCCGGTTTTCTCAATTTAAAAATTAAAAAAAATGAATAAACTTAGAATTGCAGTTCAGAAATCAGGGCGACTTAATCAAGACTCTCTGAAGATTTTAAAAGACTGCGGAATTTCAATTGATAATGGAAAAGATCAGTTAAAAGCATCTGCCCGTAACTTTCCTCTTGAAATATTTTACCTGCGAAATGGAGATATTCCAATGTATTTGCGTGATGGTGTTGTAGATATCGCCATTATTGGAGAAAATGTGCTTATTGAAAAAGGAACCGATATTGAAGTCCTGGAAAAATTAGGATTTTCTAAATGTCGCGTTTCTATGGCGGTCCCTAAGGATATGAACTACGAAGGGATTGAGGACTTCAAAAATATGCGTATTGCGACCTCCTATCCTAACACCATAAAGAATTACTTCAAGGAATTGGATATTACACCAGATATTCACCTAATTAATGGTTCTGTTGAAATCGCACCCAATATTGGTTTAGCAGATGCTATTTGTGATATTGTGTCCAGTGGAAGTACCTTATTCAAAAACAATTTAAAAGAAGTAGAAGTATTGCTCAAAAGCGAGGCTGTACTTGCCGTTTCACCGCAGATCTCGGAGGAGCGAAGAGCGATTCTCAAGACTTTACAATTTAGAATTCAGGCGGTTTTAAAGGCGCGAAACTCAAAGTATATTTTGATGAATGCACCGAACGAATCAGTACAGGATATTATTAAAATCTTGCCAGGAATGAAGAGTCCAACGGTTTTGCCATTAGCCGAAGAAGGCTGGAGTTCTATTCACACTGTCATCGAAAAGAATTCTTTTTGGGAGGTAATCGACGAGTTAAAAAGTAAAGGAGCAGAAGGATTGCTGGTTGTTCCTATTGAAAAAATGGTTTTATAAAATACAACACAACACACGACATGAATAAAATTTACAATCCTAAAAAAAGTCTTTGGAATGGTCTTTTGGAGAGACCCACGCAAAGCATGGAAAGTATTGAAGAAACCGTAGCTTCCATTTTTGAAGATGTAAAACGCAATGGAGATGCTGGTGTAAAGCGTTACACTCAGTTATTTGATGGCGCAAATCTGGATACATTTGAAGTCTCTCAAGCTGAATTCGAGGCTGCTGAGACACAGGTTTCGGATGCGTTAAAAGCAGCCATTGCTTTAGCAAAGAAGAATATTGAAACCTTCCACAGAAGCCAGTTAAAACAACCTGAACAGGTGGAGACATCTAAAGGAATTCAATGCTGGCAAGAATACAGAGGAATTGAAAAGGTTGGTTTATACATACCTGGTGGAACGGCCCCTTTATTTTCTTCGGTTTTAATGTTAGCGGTTCCTGCTCAAATTGCAGGATGTAAAGATGTGATTTTAGTAACTCCTCCTAACAAAGAAGGATTAATCAATCCTGCTATTTTGTACTGTGCTAAAGTATGCGGAATTTCAACGGTGTATAAAGTCGGAGGAATTCAGGCGATTGCGGGATTGACGTTGGGAACAGATTCCATTCCACAGGTTTATAAAATATTCGGACCCGGAAATCAGTACGTGACTGTTGCCAAGCAGTTTGCAACTAAATTTGGTGTTGCTATTGACATGCCTGCAGGACCTAGTGAGTTATTGGTGTATGCTGATAGCGCTGCTAATGCCGCTTTTGTTGCATCCGATTTATTGAGTCAGGCGGAACACGGAACAGACAGTCAGGTAATTTTAGTCAGTACGTCTAAGAGTTTTATGGATGAGGTTGAAACTGAAATCTATGAGCAATTAGAGCAGTTGTCCAGAAAGGAAATTGCTTCAAAAGCTATTGAAAATTCGAAGTTAATTTATATGAATACTGAGGCTGAAGCTTTGGAGCTTATCAATGTGTACGGACCTGAACACTTCATTATTTCTTCTGAAAATGAACAGTTTTTCGCAGAAGGGGTTCAAAATGCGGGTTCTGTTTTTATTGGAGATTATGCTGCAGAGAGTGTTGGAGATTATGCCTCAGGAACTAACCATACACTTCCAACTAACGGGTATTCCAAATCCTATTCTGGAGTGAATGTGAGTGCATTTCAAAAGGCTATTTCTTTTCAGAAAGTTTCCAAAGAAGGGCTGCTAAATATTGGAAATGCTGTAGAATTGCTAGCAGCTGCTGAAGGACTGGATGCACATAAAAATGCTGTAACTATAAGATTAAATGCTATAAAATCTTAATCATGACACCAATTAAAGATTTACTGCGAGCGAATGTCCGAAATTTCACGGCCTATTCTTCTGCGCGAGATGAATTCAAAGAGGTCGAAGGTGCGTATGTTTTTCTTGATGCCAATGAGAATCCGTTTAATACGGGAGTCAATAGGTATCCGGACCCACACCAGGTGAAATTGAAAAACGTTCTATCAAATCTTAAGCAAGTAGATGCTTCACAAATTTTGGTTGGAAATGGAAGTGATGAGGTATTAGACCTCCTGGTTCGTGCATTTTGTAATCCGGGAGTAGATGAAATTATTACACTACCTCCAACCTATGGAATGTATGCTGTGTTGGCGAAGTTAAATGACATTTTAATAAAAGAGGTGTTATTAACGAGTGATTTTCAGCCGAATGTTGAAGAAATACTTGCAACGGTTACAACGAACACGAAACTGTTGTTTTTATGTTCACCTAATAATCCCACCGGAAATACATTTACCAGAGAACGTATAGAAGTTTTGTTAAGCCGTTTTGAAGGAATAGTAGTTATTGATGAGGCCTATATTGACTTCGCGAAGGACAAAAGCTGGATTCAAAAACTGAACCAGTTCCCAAATTTAGTAGTGACTCAAACCTTGTCAAAAGCCTACGGAATGGCTGGAATTCGAGTTGGGTTGTGCTATGCTTCAAAAGAGATTATCTCGGTACTCACAAGTATTAAACCTCCATATAATGTCAATACGCTTTCACAAAAGAAGGCCTTAAAACGCCTAAAGGACCTAAAGGAAGTGAAAAAGGAAATCAAGAAAGTTAAAAAGGCACGACAAAAGTTAATGGAACTATTGGTGGATCTTCCAATTGTAGAAAAAGTATATCCATCTGAAGCAAATTTTGTTCTAGTTAAAGTAGCAGATGCCAACGCTACATACGATAAACTGATTGCAAAAAATATCATTATTAGAAACAGAACCACCCAGCCCTTGTGTGAAAATACTTTGCGACTGACAGTCGGAACAAAAAGAGAAAACAAATTATTGATTCAAGCTTTAAAAGAGTTAAAATGAAACAAAAAGTACTATTTATAGACCGTGACGGAACCTTAATTCTGGAACCGGAAGATTATCAGATTGATAGCTTTTCGAAGCTTGATTTTTATCCTGAAGTGTTTACCTACATGGCGAAGATTGCCAAAGAACTGGATTATAAACTTGTGATGGTTACCAATCAGGATGGATTAGGAACAGATGCACACCCGGAAGAAAATTTCTGGCCAGTACACAATTTTGTGCTGGATGCTTTTAAAAATGAAGGGGTGGAATTTTCAGAGGTACTTATTGATAAAACTTTTCCACATGAAAACGCTCCAACGCGCAAACCACAAACAGGATTGCTGACTAAGTATTTTTCTGAAGATTACGATTTGGAGCAGTCCTTTGTTCTTGGAGATCGTATTACGGATATTGAATTAGCAAAAAATCTTGGAGCTAAAGGAATTTATTTGAATCAGGAAGGTGATTTAGGTGCAGAAGAGCTCGAGAATAAAAAAGAAATTTTAGATGCTTTTATTGTGTTGGAATCGACTTCATGGAAAGAAATTTATGAATTTTTAAAGCTAAAAGATCGGGTTGCGACTTTAAATAGAAACACTTCAGAAACGCAGATTTTTATTGAATTGAATCTCGACGGAACTGGAAAGAGTAACATTACAACTGGTTTGCCGTTTTTCGATCATATGTTAGACCAGATTTCACGTCACGGAGCCATGGATTTAACGATAGATGTGAAAGGCGATTTGGAAGTCGATGAGCACCACACCATTGAAGATACCATGATTGCCTTGGGCGAAGTATTCGCAAAAGCTATTGGAAATAAATTAGGGATTGAGCGTTATGGATTTTGTTTACCAATGGACGATTGTTTGGCACAGGTTGCGATTGATTTTGGAGGCAGAAACTGGTTAGTTTGGGATGCTGATTTTAAGCGAGAAATGATTGGCAACATGCCAACTGAGATGTTTTTTCACTTGTTCAAATCATTTACAGACGGAGCGAGATGTAATTTGAATATCAAGGCTGAAGGAACCAATGAGCACCACAAGATTGAGGCGATATTTAAAGCCTTTGCAAAGGCTATTAAAGCTGCTGTAAAGCGTGACCCAGAGAAAATGATTTTACCATCTACAAAAGGGATGCTATAATGAAACTAGCCATTATAAATTATGGAGCTGGAAATATTCAGTCGTTGAAATTTGCACTAAAACGTCTGGGTGTTGAAGCAGTGTTGACCAGCGATCCTGATGAAATTCGTTCCGCCGAAAAGGTTATTTTTCCTGGCGTAGGAGAGGCGAGTAGTGCCATGGCGAAGTTGAAACAAAGTGGATTGAACACTTTGATTCCCGAGTTGAAACAACCTGTTTTAGGCATCTGTTTAGGCATGCAATTGTTGTGTGAGACTTCAGAAGAAGGAAATACGAAAGGTTTAGGGGTTTTTGATTCACCTGTTGTGAAATTTTCAGAAGCAATGAAAGTCCCGCAAATAGGATGGAATCAGATCTACGGATTGAAATCGGATTTGTTTAAAGGCATTGATGAGAAAGAATATATGTATTTGGTGCATAGTTTTTATGTGCCTCGGAATGGCGATGAAATTGCTGTGACGAATTATGGAGTGTCGTATGCTACAGCCTTGCAAAAGGACAACTTTTACGGCGTGCAGTTTCACCCTGAAAAGAGTAGTAAGGCAGGAGCTAAAATCTTAAAAAACTTTTTAGAACTATGAGAATAATACCAGCGATTGATATTATTGATGGAAAATGTGTACGTCTGACCAAAGGGGATTACAACACGAAGAAAATATACAACGAGGACCCTTTAGAGGTTGCCAGGGAATTTCAGGATGCTGGAATTGAATACCTGCATTTAGTGGATTTGGATGGTGCTAAAGCGAGTCATATTGTGAATTATAAAGTTTTGGAAACCATTGCATCTAAAACAAGATTGGATATCGATTTTGGTGGAGGCTTGAAATCGGATGACGATGTGCGTATTGCATTTGAATCAGGAGCACAGCAAATCACAGGTGGAAGTATTGCCGTAAAAAATCCTGATATTTTTGAAAAATGGTTGCAGAAATACGGTTCAAATAAAATTATTTTAGGTGCTGATGCTTTGAATGAACGTATAGCAATAAATGGTTGGCAGGAAACGAGTGATTTGGAATTATTACCTTTTTTAAAAGACTATCGAGAAAAAGGAGTTGCGTATGTGGTTTGTACCGATATTTCCAAAGATGGAATGCTTGAAGGTCCATCAATTCTTCTGTATGAGAAAATTTTGAAAGAAATCCCTGAACTGAAATTAGTCGCTTCGGGAGGTGTTTCAAACTATTTTGAACTGGCAGAATTGAAGGGAGTAGGATGTGACGCCGCCATCATAGGAAAAGCTATTTACGAAAATAAAATCAGTTTAAAACAACTGGAGCAATTCATTTTAAACTCGTAATATGTTAGCAAAAAGAATAATACCTTGTTTGGATATTAAAGACGGTCGGACTGTTAAAGGAGTTAATTTCGTTGACTTACGTGATGCCGGAGATCCGGTGGAACTCGCAGCAATTTATGCTGAAAAAGGCGCCGATGAGCTTGTGTTTTTGGATATCACAGCAACTGAGCAGAAGCGTCGAACATTGGTTGAGTTGGTCTTGAAAGTCGCTGAGAAAGTCGATATCCCCTTTACCGTTGGTGGAGGGATTTCCAGCGTTGACGATGTGGATATACTATTGCAATCGGGCGCCGATAAGGTTTCTGTGAATTCGGCTGCGGTTAAGAGACCGGAACTAATTAACGAATTGTCAAATAAATTTGGGAGTCAGTGTGTGGTAGTTGCTATAGACGCTAAAAACATCGATGGTGAATGGTTTGTGCATTTGGTGGGAGGAAAAGTACCTACCCAAATCAAGTTATTCGATTGGGCGCAAGAAGTGGAGCGCAGAGGGGCTGGTGAGATTTTGTTTACCTCTATGGATCACGATGGGACAAAGAATGGCTTTGCCGACGAAGCCTTGCGGGAATTGGGAGCACTAGTGAATATTCCAATCATTGCTTCCGGAGGCGGTGGAAATATCCAGCATTTTGTGGATGTTTTCGACCAAGGGAAAGCAGATGCGGCCTTAGCCGCGAGTATATTTCATTTTAACGAAGTAAAAATTTCAGACATTAAATCAACTTTAAAAACCAAGGGAATTCCCGTAAGAATATAAAATTATGAATGTAGATTTTTCAAAATACAGCGATGGCCTTGCTCCTGCAATTGTGCAGGATGGGCAGACTAAAAATGTCTTGATGCTTGGCTTTATGAATGCAGATGCATTGGATCAAACAACAAAGACCAAAAAGGTCACCTTTTATAGTCGCACGAAACAAAGACTTTGGACCAAAGGTGAAGAGAGTGGTAATTTCTTACAATTGGAAACGATAAAGGTAGACTGTGATAATGATACCTTATTAGTGCAAGTTAAGCCAGTTGGTCCTGCGTGTCATAGGGGGTCCGACACATGCTGGAATGAAGACAATTCACAATCTTTTGGATTTCTTACAAAACTAGAAAATACCATTAAAAGTAGAAGAGAAAATGCTTCAGGAAATTCAAGCTATGTCGCTTCGCTTTTCGAAAAAGGCATCAATAAAATCGCTCAAAAAGTAGGTGAAGAAGCAATTGAGACGGTGATTGAGGCCAAAGACGCAAATGACGATTTGTTTCTTAATGAGAGCGCCGATTTATTGTTTCACTACTTGATTTTATTGCAAGCCAAAGGATATCGTTTAAAGGATGTAGTAGATGTATTAGAAGACAGGCATTAAACAGCTTAAACAGCACAAATCCAAGGCTTTACTATTCTTTAGTGAAGCCTTTTTTACTTTTCAACATACTTATTAATATGTTAATATTTTCATAATCATCTTATTTTGTTTAATCTTTTTGTATATTTGTTCAACAAACTAAAACAAGCTAGGTGTCATGAAAGCAATTACAACACAAATTTTCACAATTATATTTTTTCTTCTATCACTACCGATAAGCCTGTCTGCTCAAGAATTTCAAGGACAGGCTTATTACTTCTCCAAATCCAAAATGGAGTTAGGTAACTGGGGAGCAAGAATGAGTGAAGCTCAGAAAAAGCAGATTCAGGATCGATTAAAAAATAGATTGGAGAAAACATATATTTTAAATTTTTCAAAAGAGGAGTCTCTTTTTAATGAAGAAGAAAAACTGGATGCAATTTCGGGTGCTACCGATTCCTGGGGAAAGAATTTTGCTCAAGGTGAACAATACAAAAACATTAAAAATAATTCAATAACCCAAAGTCAGGAATTCTACGGAAAACAATTCTTAGTAAAAGACAACCTTCAAAAATTTAATTGGGTGTTAGGGAAAGAAACGAAACAAATTGGCCAGTACATGTGTTTCAAAGCAACAGCCGAAGTTCCTACAACGGAACTTACTTGGTACGATTTCTCATGGGACAGGCTTCGAAATGCAGAGCCTTCTGAAGATGGTTCATTACCTGAGGTTGCTATGACTCAAATTGAAGCCTGGTATGCTCCACAAATTCCAGTTTCTCACGGACCGAGTGAATATTGGGGCTTGCCTGGATTGATTTTGGAAGTGAGTGCAGGCAATACTACTATGTTATGTTCTAAAATAGTAATGAATCCTGATGAGAAATTAAAGATTGAGGCACCAGACAAAGGCAAAGAAGTTACTAAAACTGAATATCAGGAAATCATTTCATCAAAAATGAGAGAAATGCGCGACAATAGAGGCCGAAGAAGCTCTAGATAATTGCACACCAACTTTTCAAACTTCTACTTTATGAAAACGATTATTAAGTTGTCACTATTTCTGGTGGTTAGCATTTCATTTGCTCAGGTGAAACTAGAGGGAGTCGTACGAGATTCTCTAAACAATCCACTTGAATTAGCCAATGTTATTGCAATAAACAAAGAGACCAGCGCATTGGAATCGTATGGTATTACAGACCAACAAGGAAAATTCAAGCTACAACTAGGAAAAAACGGTATTTATCAACTAAAAATTAGCTATATCGGTTTGAAAACCATCGAGCAGGATTTATCGACTAAAGAAAGTAATATTTCCAAAGATTTTGTGATGTATGCCGACAATATGCTCGATGAAGTGCAACTGGTATACGAAATGCCTGTGAAAATTGAAGGAGACACCATTATTTATAACGCTGATTCCTTTAAAAATGGAACTGAACGCAAGCTTGAAGATGTTCTTGAAAAACTTCCTGGAGTTGAAATTAATGAAGAGGGACAAGTGGAAGTAGAAGGAAAAGTGGTCAATAAATTGATGGTAAACGGAAAAGATTTTTTTGACGGAGATACCAAGTTGGCGACAAAAAATATTCCTTCAAAAGCAGTTGATAAGATTCAGGTGTTAAGAAATTATTCCGAAGTAAGTCAACTACGAGGCGTTACGAACAACCAGGATAATGTGGCTTTAAACATCAAACTTAAGGAGGGGAAAGAAAACTTTTGGTTTGGTAATGTTACCGCAGGTGGTGGTTCAGCTCCAGATGAAGGCTTGTATTTGTTTCAGCCAAAATTGTTTTTTTACAGTCCGAAGTACACCCTAAACTTTATAGGAGATATCAATAATATTGGTGAAGTCGCACTCACAAATAGAGATATTCGCGGATTTTCAGGAGGATTTCGATCTCCTAGCAGAAGTAGTGGGACTTCAGTTAATTTGGGAGATAATAGTCTGAACTTCTTAACCAATCAAGACAATGCTTTGAAGATTGAGAATAAACTGGCGACTGCTAATTTTAGTTTTTCCCCGAAATCGGATTTGGATTTTAGTGGATTCTTAATTTTCAACAGTAGTAAAATAGAAGCAAAAGAAAGAACATTCATTCGTTATACAGATCCTGAATTAGGAATTCCGGATGAATCAACCGAACAGAATAGTGTGGAACGTTCGAATCAGGGCCTGTTTAAATTTAGCGTTGGATACCAGCCAAATGCAAGTAATCAGTTGGATTACGATTTGCTTGCGCGATTCTCAAAAGATACGCAGGACCAAACGGTTGTTTCGAATGTATTGGGACAAACAGATCAGTTTGAAGAGACGACACCGTATAGTATCAATCAAAATCTGAATTATTATTACACCTTGGATGAGGACAATATTTTTGCTTTGGAATCGCAATTTTTAATTAAAAATGAAGATCCTTTTTACAATGCTGTATTAGAGAATGACCCTGAAAATGAAGATGATCCGTTTGATGCGACTGCAGAGAGCTTGGGTTTGGATATGGTGCAAGAAGATTATAATTTAAATCAGAACCGTCTTATTGAGTCTGTGCAACTGGATGCAAAAGTTGACTATTACCATATTTTAAATCGAATTAGTAATTTGAATTTTACTTTTGGAACCATCATTAGTAGCCAGGATTTTAATTCAAATATTTTTCAATTTTTAAATAATGGAGAACAATTGAACCCTATTCCGAATTTCAATGATGGAAGGGCTAAAAACGATATATCATACAAGTTTAGTGATATTTATCTTGCAATGCGATATCGCGTGAAATCTGGAAAATTTACGCTAACACCAGGGCTATCATTTCATGCTTATGGAAATAAAAACACCCAATTTGGGAAAAAATACCAAGAAAATATTTTCAGAGTTTTACCAGAGTTTGAAACCCGAATCCAATTCAAGAAAAGTGAATCTTTGACATTTAGATACGACATGAGAAATCAGTTTACGGATGTGACCAGATTAGCAGAAGGACTTGTGTTAAACAACTACAACAGCATTCAATTTGGAGAAGCTGAATTACAAAATGCGTTGTCGCACAACCTTAGTTTGTTTTACAGCAGTTTTAACCTTTTTAATTATACCAATGTCTTTTTAAGGGCGGCGTATTCAAATAATATTGACCAGATTAGAAGTTTAACTACTTTTGAAAATGTTATTCGTACCAGTACATTTTTTAATTCCAATTTTGCCGATGAAAATGCGAGTGTTTTTGGACGAATTCAGCGGACCTTTGGAAAGGTTAGAGCGAGTTTGAATACGGGATTTAACTACAGTAAAATAAATCAGTTTATTCAAGAGCAGCGTTCTGTAAATGAAGGTTTTACGCAATACTATACGGCAGGAATTAGAACAAATTTCAAGGTAGCCCCAAATGTGAGTTTGAATTATAGATACAGTCAGACTGATAATAATCAAGGAGGTGGAAAAACAACATTTATTACACAGGTGCCATCAATTGAATTTGATGCGTATATCTGGAATAGTGTGACTTTAAGAAGTAATTTCTCTTATACAGAACAAGATTTAGGAAATAATCAAAAGCAGTCCTTCCGAACTTGGGATGCGGGTCTGGCGTATAGAAAAGATCGAGACGCGAAGTGGGAATTTGAAGTGAAAGCTACTAATTTACTTGACATCGATTCAAATGTGCGAAATAGTGCAAACAATATTTCAGTATTTGCTTCTGAAACTTTTATTCAACCTCGATTTGTTACCCTAAGATTTATTTATACCTTATAAAAAAAGGCATCCATCGATGCCTTTTTTTTAAACCCATTTCGACCAGGTGTTAATTTCTTTTCCTTCATTTCGCATGGCTCCAGGAATGATTCTCGGATTGCGCAATTCGGCATCTTTTGGATATAAAAAAATACTCCCCATTACAATTTCATCTACTGGAATTCCAAGATAGTTTTTTAGTTGATCTGTTCGTAACGGTCCGCCTGTTGACCAGTAATTTGGAATTTCACGAGCAGTAGCTCCAAGCAAAACGTTTTGAATTGCGGCAGATGCTGCTGCAATATGTTCCATATTTTTAATATTTCCTTCGAAGGTTACATGTCGTGCTCCATCTTTGTTTTCTTCATGTGTTTCAGGAAGCCAGGTAAATAACAGCAATGCATTTGAGCTCAATAGGAGATTTTTAATCTTGCCGGCTTTTACATCATGGTCTGACATATAGGTTGCCGTTTCACGACATTTTTTGGTATTTAAAATGTAAGCACGGTAAGGCAGACACGAATTCAATGCTTTGCTGTTGTGGTTTTCATGTGCTCGGTAATGGTAAGGTGCATGTGCGGCTAAATCAAGTAGTTCAGAAACCAAAGATTGCAGCTCATTATCTGAGAGGTCAGAAGTCCAAGAAGATTCAGCCAGAATTTTCTGTGTTTTTCTCTTTTTTATAATGGCATCTATCGTTGTCATTTGGGCGATATTTTAGATTTTATATAGTTATAGTTCTCCGCACTAAAATAAGTATTCAAGTTAATTTTTATAGCGCTATTTGATAGAACTAATTGATTATACTAAAGATTTTAGTAATTTCAAATTAAAATAGATTCTATGCAGTTTTCAGAGAGTACCCTTAAATTTTTAAAAGCTTTAAAAGCAAATAATAACCGGGATTGGTTTAATGATCATAAACCGACTTTTCAGGAAGAACAACAAAAAACGAAAGCTTTTTATGGGGAAATTATGCAGAATTTGAATAGGCACGACGACATTGAGAAGCTTAAAATGTTTCGGATCTATCGGGATGTTCGGTTTTCAAAGGATAAGACGCCTTACAAGCCTCATTTGGCGGGACATTTTGTTAGGAATGGGAAAGCACTTCGTGGAGGTTATTACTTGCGTATTCGTCCGGGGGAAAGTTTTTTAGCAGGTGGTTTTTGGGCTCCGAACAAAGAGGATTTATTTCGAATTCGAAAAGAATTTGAAATGGATGCATCAGAAATGCGAGAGATTGTAGCAGCAGGAGATTTTCAAAAATATTTTGGAAAATTAGAAGGGGAGTCCGTAAAAACAGCTCCAAGAGGTTTCGATAAGGAGCATCCTGATTTGGATTTAATCAGAATGAAACAATTCATAGTGCAACGTTCCTTTACAGATAAGGAAGTGTTAGCACCAAATTTTCTGAATGAAATAGATGCATCCTTCAAAGCGATGCGTCCATATTTTGATTATATGAGTGATGTACTTACAACAAATTTGAATGGAGAGTCGTTGTTGTAAATGATTTTTTAAAACTGAATTTTCAAAATACGATGGTACGGCATTAATCCTGCTTTGGTAATTGCTTTTTGTGAAGCTACATTGTCAATGGTTGTTGAACAAATACCAAAAAGGCCTTTTCTTTTTGCGGTAAATTTCATGTAGTTCATGATGTAACTTCCTAATTGCTTTTTTCTCCAATCTTTAGAAACCATAATACCAAGGTTGGCGAATGCCGGACTAGAATGACTTTTTCTTAATTCTCCTACACCAATAATGACACCTTCTTTTCTGAATATATGAATGGCTGCTTGTGGCAATAAATTTTGATAATAAGGTTCCATCCATTCACCTTCAAGGCCAACTTTTTCATGGCAAAACGTCAAGATTTCATCATAGTTTTCCATAGAAGCTATTTCACGCACTACATCCTCAATAGGGCATGTAAGCTCTGTAGATGGTACAGCTTGATACAAAATCGTATCAATTTCAAAATTGATACATCGGTCCAAACAGAATGATAAAAATTCAGGTTCGTAAGTTCCTGCTAGTGCACCCTTCACGTTAAATTCCTCCAAAAGATATTCAAAGATAGTTGGGAGGTGCCATTTATAATCGTCTATGGCAAATATTTGAAGGAGGTTGTTGTTAACGTCGATAATGAAATATCCTACTGTGATCTCGTTATCCACCATTTTATAATGCGCGCCACTTGGTATAATCATTTGTTCCCACATGTCATCCATTGGAGCCAATACTAATTTTGAATGTTTTTGTATGAGACCGGTTAATTCTTCTCTGGTAGCTTTTTCAATAGTCATGTTTGGTTTTTTTGACTCAGTTTTTTGAAGTAAAGTTCGAAATTAGTGAAATAATACTGAACAATTTAATATGTTGAATTATTTCTGATATCCTTAATCCAAGAGTTTTGCAAACTAAAAAGTAGGGGAAGTAGTAAAAAATGGTGTTTCATAGCATCAGATATTCTTTTCGAAAATACTCAGAATACTGACAAAAACTAAGTTTATTATTTTAAAGTGAAATAAGGAGAATTATTCTATGAGAAAGTCCTTTACTGGTCTTCTTTTTCTTGGAGCAGGATTTTCAGCAGGAAACCCGATTGGAATCAATCCGCAAGGATATAAATTCTCTTCCCATCCAAATAATTCACGGATTGCTTTTTCATCTATTAATTTCATCCAGCAGGTTCCTAAACCATAATCTAGGGCACGCAAAACGATATGCTCCATTGCAATTGCACAGTTAAACGCGACAGAATGTCTTAAGGTTTCTAATTGAACTTTGGATTTTTGTTTGGTTTTTTTGTGTAAAATTTCGCAAAGATCATCATCAAAAACTCCGATACTTCCCAAATCTTGAACTCCAGAAACTCTTCCGTCTAAATACCCTTGAACATCGGCGCAAACAACCAATACAACCGGAGCTTGACTTACAAATTTTTGATTGAACGAGTATTCCTGTAGTTTAGCCTTTGTTTCAGCATCAGTTACAACTTTAAAACGCCAAGGCTGCGAATTACAGCCAGATGGAGCTAATTGAGCTGCTTCTAGTAATTGCATAATAGTGGCCTCATCAACAGGATCCGATTTGTAGGATCTTATACTTCTTCTTCTGGCAATCGCCTCTTTGGTTGTCAATAATTTTTCTGCCATAACTTTTGTTTGTATTGATATCAATTTCTAATTCTTTAAAACGATATATGCATTTAACGATGTGGCAATTAATAGCCAGATGCAATAAGGCAGTATTAAAACCGACTTCCATTTTAAATCTGACCAATAATGAAACAAAAAGTATTCCACCAGGATTGTTAGTGCTGCAATAATTAAGAGTCCGCCTAAAATATTGTGGTAATAAAAGAAAACAGGGTTCCAGCTAATGTTTAACAACCACTGAACGACAAATATACCAATCAAGAAACTCTTATTGTCTTCTAACGGCCAAAGGTAGGCCATGTAAATACTGAAACAAATCATAATAGTAGTCCAAGCTGCCCCAAAAGCCCATCCTGGAGGTGTCCACGGAGCTTTGTTCAATTCGGCGTACCATTCAGAAGGGACTCCTTTACCTGTGAAATAACTGCCAAGTGCAAGTGCACCAAAGTTTAAAATGAGAAAAATAATCAGTCTTACAATCATGGTGATTTTCGGATTTGAATTCGTTAAATATACTGCTACTTTCTGTAGAAAGTAGCAGTTCCTAAGGAAATATTACCACTAATTTCGGCATTTATTTAATTCAACTTCTTGAAGGACTTCAAGACAACGATTATAGTATTTTGGATATCATCGCAACCTTTTTGCTTTTCATCTTATAGCGCTATGAAACTGATTGAGATGTTTCTGATTATTAACACGAACCCAAAATCCCATGGTGGATTTACACTAAACTGTTTTGAAAAAAATGATTTATTGAGTGGTATTGAATTTTTCTTGAAACCCTTTTTTACTGATTTTATAATAGACCGTAGTTCCAAGATGATCTGTTTCACCGTATTTCCAAAAGTGCATCCCTAATTTTTCCAGGACTTTGATTGAAGCAATGTTTTCTGTATCGGCACGACCAATAATTTCATGCATATCAAAGTTTTCAAAACCAAATTTCATAGCAGCAATAGCTGATTCGGTTGCATACCCCTTTCCCCAAGTTTCTTCGGTAAATCGAAACCCGATATCAACCATTTCATCCTCATTGTATTTGAGTCCGCAAAATCCGATGAACTTCTTAGAGTCTTTTTCAATTACTGCCCAGCGCCCATAGCCAGTTTTTTTATAGGCGTCATAGTTTTTTAAAAATATAGCTGCTTCAGCAATACTTTCGAAAGCTACATCACCGGTATATTTTACAACTTCAGGATTTGCATTCAGGTAAAAGCAGTCTTTGGCATCCGAAATTTGTAATTCCCTTAAGATAAGTCTGTCGGTTTCGGTAATGATTTTTGAATTCATGACTTTTATAAATTATCAATAACAGTCATTAGACGATGTTCAACATCATTTGCTACTTCGCCTAGTCCTTCATTGACAATCATACCCATAGCAACTTTCGGTTTAATTGCTGAAACATAAACATTATTTTCGCGTTCATAAATGATCACATTACAAGGTAACATCAGACCAATTTCAATTTCAGCTTTCACAGCCTGATAAGCACTCGGAGGGTGGCATGCACCTAAAATAATATAGTTATCGATGTCTTTGTCAATTTTCGTTTTTAACGTAGCCTTCATGTCGATTTCAGTAAGTACTCCAAATCCTTCCTTCTTTAAACCTTCTTTAGTTTTTTCAATGGCTTTATTGAAAGTACTATCGATTTTCTTTCCGTATCCGTAGTTTGAATTCCTCATAATAGGTGAAATTAGATTAGATAATAGGTTATGGTAAACAATAATAAATACCTAATTAAAAGTATAAATTATAATGCTATGCTGGTGGTTAGACTGTTACTTCTTTTCAAATTTGTATTCCAATAATTCAACAGAGTCATTTGGTAAAACCATGGTGCCGGTATTATTAAATCCCAGTTTTTCGAGAAGCTTTTGCGAAGCAGCATTGTCTTTGGTAGTATAGGCGTTAATTTTTTCAATTCCGAAGTCCTTAAAACCAGCATCCATGATTTTAGTGGCAGCCTCGAAACCATACCCTTTATTTTCTGCCTCAGGCAGGAATGAAAATCCGATATCAAGGCCATCGATTCCTTCACGATCATAAAGTCCGCAAGTCCCAATTTTTTTGTGGTCATTTTTTGTAATGACCGTATAATTTGCAAAGCCTAATTTTTCTAACTGAGGTAACATTTTATTTTGAATGTACTTACGCGCAGTCCCAACAGAGTGAATATTGCGGTTTCCCACATATTTGATGAATTTTGGTGTATTAACCAATTCCAATATGAATGCTGCATCTTGCTCTTGAGTGGGTCTCAAAAACAGACGTTCGGTATCGTATGACTTGTACATTGGCATTTAGCCGGGGGTTTAGAGGTTAGTTCACTCAGAATTTACTCAGCGGTTACAGGATCAATAATTGTAGCAACCTCACTAACACGTGTGACAGGGAATCCACCTTGAGAGGCATGATCTCTGACCATTTGTTCATTAGGAGCGTTGTAAACACAGTAAACTTTATCTCCAGTTACATAACTGTGTACCCATTGAATAGTTGGTCCTAATTCATTTAATACGGCACATGATGTTTGAGAGATTTCCTTTAATTGTTCCTGAGTTAAATCTCCAGCACCTGGAAGATCTCGTTCGATTACATATTTTGGCATAATGTTTAGTTTTAGTCCCTACTCGTGTGGTTTTTCGGATACACCCCGTTTTTGAAATGGTAGCTGGACTCCATTGGGGTTTTATAAATTTAAGAAAACTGAACGATTAAAAATAATTTAAAGATTTATTAAAGGTTTGAATCCACCATAGGCCATTCTCGAAGGGTCGAATATCATGTATGGCCCTTCAGTTATTGGTGTAATGAGGTTTAAAATTCTTTGGTCTTTCGTTGATTTTTTCAGAGCAATGTCTCTAATATCTTTGGAAGGATAAGTGACCCATCCAAACACAATCACTTCATCTTCAGCGCAATTCATAATGTCCGGGAAAGCTAAAACACTTTCTAAATTCATATCATCTCCTGAAAATTCCTGATAGGATAGAGCTCCGTATTCTTTCCATATTTTGGCGACTTGTATGGCCGCTTCTTTATATGTGTTCAAATGTTCTTTTTTGATTGGAAATACGAATCCGTCAATGTAGTTACTCATAATGATTCCTTTTTTTTACTCAATGTACTAAATTTTAAAATTGATAAAAAGGATAGTAATCACAAGTGGTTAAGTCATTCGTTTTTCAAATTTGACTTTTCGAATCCCAATAGATGTGTCAAATTCTTCAATTAAATCAAAGCCAAATTTCAGATACAACTGACTCGCAGGGTCATTTGCTGCACCTGTTTCGACAATGAATAAATCCGAGTTGTATTGTTCAAGTACAAATTCCATGATTCGACTCGCAATTCCTTGTCTGAAATATTTTGGATCAACTACTAGGCTTCGAATATGGATGTATTCACTGTTGTAAATAATCTCAACAATACCAGCCAGTTCTTCTCCTTTTATATAGCCCCAAAAGGTATTTTCAGAAGAGGTGAATTCTTCCAGAGTCCTTTCAAGTGGAGGAAAAACCTTTGCCCCAAGCATTTTGGCTTCCACTGGATAAGAAACCTGCCATACATCTCTAATTTTTTGTGCGATCGTCCGATTCGAGTGATTGAGTTTTTGGATCATTCAATTTAATTTTTTATCAGCTAAATTAAACAGTTATTTCGTCCTTATTACAGAGTTTTCATCTATTTTAAATACGCCGTAATTTAATTCATGTCTCAATAAAACTATTTCTTTAATGACGTTGTATCAACTCTATAAAAATTGAACCGGTCATTCCATACAAATGAAGCGTTTTCTTTTTGCAGGTTAAACTTGATTGTATCTCCATCATCCAAATCGATGAAATTCAAAGCATCCTGAGCACTCATTCTTTCAATTTCTCCAGTGTTTGGGTCGTTTATCATAATTTTATCCCCATCTTTTTGAAGGTATACGTAGTATTTTCCGATCTCTGGAACTTCTTCTTCATAAACATACGTTCCTATAATTTCATCCAAATTTACGGTTCCAGAATCAGCCAGCTCTACAATCTTAGGTTCTGCAATTTCCCAGTTGTAGTATTCAGAAGCAGATCTGAATATTTCGCGTACCAACCCCATTCCCAAATCGGCGCTGGTCATCACAATAATCGCATCTCCAGTCTTTGGAAAACCAGTCATATCGTTTGAGAATCCTTCGTTCTTGCCACCATGTCCGAAGTAGAATCCATCACCTTCACCGCCGAGAGAAGGACCTAAGCCCCAATCATTTTTATGCTTCGTAAGCATCATTTCTACAGTAGATTTTGAAAGCACCCCGTCTTCTTTTCCTTTTAGGATATCGAATATTTCAATATAGTATTTAGCTAAGTCGCTTGGCGTAGTCCAAAGTCCTGCTGCCGCTTGTTCAGGATAATTACTCCATAAACCTTCTATCACTTCTCCATTTACATCGTACGCAAGACTTACATTTAATTGATTTTCTACGGGTAAAGGTTGAGCAAATGTACTACGATCCATGTTCATCTTCATCAAAAAATGAGGCTGCATATAGACTTCAAGAGGTTCAGAGGTGATATCTTCTACAACTTTTTCCATTACCGTATATCCACCACCTGAATAGCGCCAGATAGAACCAGGTATGGTATCAACAAAAACACGTGGTGTATTTCCTTTACCGTTTAGAACATCTGTAATTCTAGGAAAACTATCAATTGGCTTGTAACCAGGAAATCCGTGGACCGTCATGCCAGCTGTATGTGTAAGCAGTCTTCGCAAAGTAACTTTTTCAGTGGCTGTAAATTCATTCTCTTCAACTTTCCAATCGGTCAGATATTTATTCACATCAGTATCTAGGTCAACCTTGTTTTCTTCCATGAGGTGCAATGCGGCTAATGCTGCTACAGGCTTCGAAATGGAACCTGCCTGAAACATCGTATTTACGTCCACTTTCATAGAATCTCTTATATCTGCAATACCATACGCTTTTGCCCATTGCAATTTACCACTTCGTACAATTGCCATCGTCATTCCTGGCACCTTGTAATGTGCCATACGTTCTTCAATTGAAAAATATTCAATGGGAGCATCTTTTACTTGAATACTTTTTGTGAGTTGTGATTCTATAGTTTTAATTTCATCTTCAAGCGAAGGACCTTTTTCTGTCGTACAAGAAGATGCAATCAATAGGGCTAGAGATAAACTTCGGAATAAGAGTTTCATAATTATAAAATTAGTTTTACATCAGATTTTAACTTTTAAAGGTAAGATTTATTATAAAGAATTTATTAGAAAAATAAATGTCAGCTCCCATAATTGGATGCATTAGAGCAATACATCGGGAATCTAGTTGGACTCAATTTAGTTTTAGAATTGGATTTTGGATTTATTTTTTTGTATCTTCAATTAGCTTACATAATTTGAAAATTAAAATTTAACCTTATGAAGAAAACAACATTATTTAGTATTTTGATCTGCATGATTTTTACTATTAACGCTTTTAGCCAGGCCAGAAGTGAATTAAATTTTGGTCTTATTGGTGCCAATTATGAAATTCCAGTACATAAGAATGTAACACTGGCACCTGGAGGTTCCACCAATTTTGATTTGGATTGGATTACCCTTAATATGAAAGTTAATTATTATTTCGATAATTTATTTGGGATGACCAATGAAGCATGGGATGTCTATGGTGGTGTTGGCGCTGGTTATGCAATTTACAATGGAGATAACGATAAGGATAGTGATTTTGACATGGGACTTCACATTGGAACCAGATGGTTCTGGAATGATAAATGGGGTATTTATCTAGAGTTTGGAGGAGGTAGCACAGCTGGTGCAACTGGCGGACTCGGATTAACCGTTAAATTATAGTATAAAAAAAGCCACCTAAATGGTGGCTTTTTTATATAATAACTTTCAATTTTCTAATTCACTCTTTCTAATAAAGCCATATAAAATCCGTCGTATCCCGTTTTATTTGGAGATACCTTATCATCTTTTATGAACTTAAAGTTTTTGTTTTTAGCCAAGAATTTTTCCACTTGCTTCTCATTTTCTGAAGGTAAAATAGAACAAGTCGCATAAACTAATTTTCCGCCTTTTTTCACCATTCTTGAATAGCTTTCTAGAATTTCAGCTTGGGTTTTAATGATGTTTTCTAAAAATGATTCTTCCAGTTTCCATTTAGAATCTGGATTACGTTTTAAAACACCAATTCCTGAGCAAGGAGCATCAATTAATACGCGATCGGCAGCATCTTTCAGCTTTTTTATTACTTTGGTCGATTCAATTGGACGTGTAGTAATATTATGAGCGCCTGCTCTACGGGTTCTGACCTTTAATTTTTTTAATTTACTTTCATAGATGTCTAAAGCAATAATTTGTCCCTTATTTTCCATTAATGAGGATAAATGCAAGGTCTTACCTCCGGCACCAGCACACGTATCAACTACTCGCATACCTGGTTTTACATCTAGATATTGCGCCACTTTTTGAGATGAAGCATCTTGTACTTCGAATAAGCCATCTTTAAAAGCATTAGTAACAAATACATTGGCGCGTTCATTCAATTCCAGCGCATCAGGATATCCTGGGATGAAGTGAGTTTCAATACCTTCATCCGACAATTTTTTTTGTAGAGTAAGTTTATTTGTGCGCAACGTATTACAACGTAAAATCACCTTTGCCTGTTCGTTTAAGGAATGGATTTCCTTTGTCCAGCGTGCTTCTCCTAATTCAGCTGCACCGCGCTTATCCATCCAGTCTGGAATCGATTCTTTGATGGCCCTGTTCTTTTGTAGCTCATCAAACTTTCCTTTGATACGACGTTCTGGAACTTCTTGTAACTGCGGCCAATCAGGCAAATTATATCCTTTCAACACTGCAAAAACAGCGAAGTTTTTCCAGACATTTTCTCGAGTATAGTGAGATTTAGTACCAGCAATTTCATTGTACAATCTTTTCCATCGTACCATCTCATAAATGGTCTCAGCAACAAATTTTCGGTCGCGAGCACCCCATCGGGAATCTCTCTTTAATGCTTTTTGAACCACTTTATCAGCGTATTCACCTTCGTTAAAAATCAATAGAATGGAATCTATCACCGTGAATACTAAATTTCTATGTAATCTCATCTTAAAATTTTAAGGTTGCAAAGATACGAAATACATACGATTAAAAATGGCATTGGAAGTTGTAAAGTGAATATGTATATTCGTTTTGTAAAACAATTGCATTTGAACACCCTAAGTACTTCCATAGCGTACCTCAAAGGCGTCGGTCCTGCAAGAGCTGAACTGCTAAAATCGGAATTAGGTATTCAGACTTTTGCTGACCTTATAAATTTCTTTCCAAACATATACATCGATAGGACCAAGTTCTACAAAATCAATGAGTTGCAAGAGAATACTTCGGAAGTGCAGCTAGTAGGAAAGATTATGAATCTTAAATCTGTCAAACAAAAACGTGGAAGTCGACTGGTAGCTACATTCAAAGATGACACTGGAACCATGGAATTGGTATGGTTCAGAGGAGCAAAATGGATAAAGGATTCACTAAAAATGAATGTCCCTTATGTCATTTTTGGGAAGGTAAATGTTTACAATCGACAGTTCACAATGGCACATCCCGAAATGGATTTACTTTCGACTTATAAAAATCAGTTGCGCACAGCAATGCAGCCGATTTACCCGTCGACGGAAAAGTTAGTCAACAAAGGCGTTACCAATAAGGTTGTAATTAATATGGTTCAAAACTTATTTCGTGAGATTGGTGGAAAATTTCAAAAGACCTTATCAGATAAAATTGAGCAGGAACTTAATTTGATTTCCAAAAGTGAAGCCATGCTCAACATCCATTTTCCACAGAGTCAGGATTCATTAACCAAGGCGGAGCTTCGATTGAAATTTGAAGAGTTATTTTTTATTCAGCTGCAATTGATTCGTAAGAAGCTCGTCCGAAAATCGAAAATCAAGGGATTTAATTTTGGAACAGTAGGAGAGTTGTTCAATTATTTTTACCGAAACAATTTACCCTTCGACCTCACTGATGCTCAAAAAAGAGTGCTCCGTGAAATTCGAAAGGATTTGGGGTCTAATGCACAAATGAACCGATTGTTGCAAGGTGATGTAGGCTCTGGGAAAACCATTGTAGCCTTGCTTACAATGCTGATTGCTATTGATAATGGTTTTCAGGCCGCTTTCATGGCTCCTACCGAAATTTTAGCTACACAACACTACAATGGAATTGTACAATTGCTGGGAGACCTTCCAATCAATGTAAAATTATTAACAGGTTCAACCAAAGCAAAAGATCGCAAGGTGTTACATGCCGAATTGGAAAGTGGGGAACTGGATATTTTGATTGGTACACACGCTTTAATTGAAGATAAAGTAGTTTTCAAAAACCTGGGAATCGCCATCATCGATGAGCAACATCGATTTGGAGTGGCGCAGCGTGCGAAATTATGGAAGAAAAATACACTTCCACCACATATTCTTGTCATGACTGCCACTCCAATACCACGCACATTGGCCATGAGCGTGTATGGCGATTTAGATATTTCAATTATTGATGAGCTGCCACCGGGACGAAAAGACATCAAAACAGCGCATCGTTACGATGCAAACCGTTTGTCGGTTTTTAAATTTTTACGGGATGAAATAGAAAAAGGACGACAAGCCTATATCGTATATCCGTTGATTAATGAGTCCGAAGCTATGGATTACAAAGATTTGATGGATGGCTATGAAAGTATTGTACGTGAATTTCCATTACCGAAATACAGAGTGAGTATCGTTCATGGGAAAATGAAACCACAAGACAAAGATTATGAAATGCAACGATTTGTGACCGGGGAAACTCAAATCATGGTCGCAACTACTGTCATTGAAGTAGGAGTCAACGTGCCAAACGCTAGTGTGATGATTATCGAAAGTGCAGAGCGCTTTGGATTGTCGCAATTACATCAATTACGAGGACGTGTAGGAAGGGGAGCAGCGCAAAGTTTTTGTATTTTGATGTCGAGTTTTAAATTGTCGAAAGAAGCAAAAGTTAGATTGCAAACCATGGTGGATACGAATGACGGATTCAAAATTTCGGAAGTGGATTTAAAACTACGTGGCCCTGGAAACCTTATGGGAACTCAGCAAAGTGGGGTTTTGAATTTGCGAATTGCAGATATTGTAAAAGACGGAAAAATTCTGGCGAAAGCCCGCGAAAAAGCTGCAGAAGTTCTGGAAAACGACTCGATGTTACAAAAGAAAGAAAACCTGCCTATTCGCATTGCATATCAGGAAATTGCAAAAAATAATACGCTTTGGTCTAATATTAGCTAGTTTCCGGGGGTGAAATTATAGTTAACAGCAACAACCTCAATTGGTTAAAAGCCTGTTGAAAACTCCCAAAAAAAGCCCAGATTAAATTCAGTGGCTTTCAACAATTTTTTATCTTTGCACCTCGAAAAATAAATCAAAATGAAAATATCATATAATTGGTTAAAGCAGTTTTTAAAAGTTGATTGGGAAGCTGAGAAAACTGGAGAATTATTAACTGATTTAGGTTTAGAGGTTGAAGGAATTGAGACTGTTGAATCTATAAAAGGAAGCCTTGCAGGTGTAGTTGTAGGAAAGGTATTGACGTGTGAACAACACCCAAACGCAGACCGTTTACGAGTTACGACTGTAAATGTTGGAGCTGAAAATCCTGTGCAAATTGTATGTGGAGCACCAAACGTGGCTGCCGGGCAAACGGTTCCTGTAGCGACAATCGGGACAGTTTTATACGACGATAAAGGAGAAGGTTTCAAGATAAAAAAAGGAAAAATCAGAGGTGAAGAGAGTCACGGAATGATTTGTGCTGAGGACGAGTTAGGACTTGGAGCATCTCATGATGGGATTATGGTATTAGACGATAGTTTGGAGGCAGGAACTCCTGCTGCTGAGGTTTTCAATATTGAGACGGATGAAGTTTTTGAAATCGGATTGACGCCGAACAGAGCCGATGCTATGAGTCATTATGGTACTGCTCGTGACCTACGTGCAGGTATGATGCAACAAGGAACAACCTTAGAGTTGATTTCTCCATCAGTAACTGAATTCCACGTAGACGACAGAACGTTGAAGTTTGATATCGAAGTTGAAGACTATGAGCGCGCACCTCGTTATGCTGGAGTGACTATTTCTGATGTGACGGTTAAAGAGTCACCAGAATGGTTGCACAACAGACTAAAAGCAATTGGATTAACTCCGATTAACAATATTGTAGATGTTACTAATTATGTATTGCACGAACTAGGCCAGCCCTTACACGCCTTTGATGCTAATCAGGTGAAAGGAAACAAAATCATTGTTAAAACACTGCCTGCAGGGACGAAGTTTACATCCTTAGATGAGGTTAAACGCGAGTTGCACGAGGAAGATTTAATGATTTGTGATGGTAATGAAACTCCAATGTGTATTGCCGGAGTTTTCGGTGGAATTAGTACTGGAGTTACTGAACATACGACGTCTATTTTCTTAGAAAGTGCGTATTTCAACCCAGTTTCTATCCGTAAGACTGCAAAGCGCCACGCCTTAAATACAGATGCTTCTTTCCGTTTCGAAAGAGGAATTGATCCAAATATTACAAAATACGCGTTAAAAAGAGCTGCATTATTAATCATGGAAGTCGCAGGAGGTAAGGTTTCTTCTGAGTTGTTGGATTTATACCCGACAAAAATTGATGATTTTGAAGTATTCTTATCGTACGAGAAAATGGATCGCCTTATTGGAGCTGAAATTCCTCGTGAAACTGTAAAGAACATTCTTTCTTCATTAGATATTAAAGTGAATTCTGTAACAGATGGTGGAATTGGAGTGACTGTTCCGGCATACCGTGTGGATGTTACGCGCGAGGCTGATATTATTGAGGAGATTTTAAGAGTCTACGGATATAACAATATCGAATTCTCACATAAATTAAATACGTCGATTGCTTTTGCTGAAGGAAATGAAGTGAAAGTAGAAAACGTAATTGCAGATCAATTGGTTTCACAAGGTTTTAATGAAACCATGGCGAATTCATTGACAAAAGCAGATTATGCTGAACTATCTGATAATTTGAATCCTGAACATAACGTTGCGATGCTGAATCCTTTGAGTAATGATTTAGGAGTTATGCGTCAAAGCCTTTTGTTTAGTGGACTTGAGTCTGTAATTTACAATATCAACAGAAAGAACAACAGTATTAAGTTCTTTGAGTTCGGGAAGTCGTATCACAAATTTGAAAGTGGGTACAGCGAACAAAAGCACTTGTCGATTTTCGTGTCTGGAAACAGAGCTAAAGAAAGCTGGAATACACCATCTCTGAAATCTGATTTCTTTTACTTAAAAGGAGTGGTTTCAACTTTATTAGCTAAAGTTGGAATTTCAAACTTAAAGGTAACTCCAACTAAAAATGATGTATTCTCTGAAGGAATTTCATTGAGCTTGGGTAAAATCAAGATAGCGGATTTAGGAGTCGTTAAAGGAGCTATTTTGAAGGAATTTGGAATCAAGCAAGAAGTCTTGTTTGCTGATATCAATTGGGAGAATGTGTTAAAAGTAGGAGGTAAGTCAAAAGTGAAGATTACCAACTTACCTAAGTTCCCAGCAGTGCGAAGAGATTTTGCGTTATTAATAAACGAGAAAGTAACTTTCGATGAAATTTACCGATTGTCGTTCCAGACTGAAAAGAAATTGCTGAAAGAAGTTGATTTGTTCGATGTGTATCAGGGAGACAAGCTAGAGGAGGGTAAAAAGTCTTATGCAGTGAGTTTCTTATTACAAGATGAGAACAAGACATTAAATGACAAACAAATTGATAAAATAATGAACAAGCTTCAGCAGACGTTCGAAAAGAACTTAGAAGCTAGTTTAAGATAATAATTGAGCCTTTAGAATTTTCTAAAGTCTTTTTTTTAATTTTGCACAAACAAATATCTATGTACAAGACATTCGTCCGACCATTATTTTTCCTTTTCGATCCTGAAAGGATTCACCATACTACTTTTTCGTTAATTAAATTCACTTCTAAAATTCCAGGGGTATCTGCAATCTACAGAGCAATGTTTCAGAAGGAAGACCCTAGATTGGAACGTGAGTTCTTTGGGTTGAAATTTAAAAATCCCGTGGGACTCGCAGCAGGATTTGACAAGAATGCAGTTTTGTACAATGAGTTGGCTGATTTTGGATTTGGTTTTGTTGAAATCGGGACAGTTACACCAAAAGGGCAAGCAGGTAATCCGAAAAAACGAATTTTCAGATTGAAATCGGATCAGGGTCTCATCAATCGCATGGGATTCAACAACGAAGGATTACAAGCGGCTGTTGCACAATTAAAAAAAAATAAAGGGAAAGTGATAATTGGAGGAAACATCGGAAAAAACACAGCTACGATGCCTGACAATTATACCGAAGATTACTTAGAGTGTTTCAATGAACTACATCCCTATGTAGACTACTTTGTCTTAAACGTAAGTTGTCCGAATGTGGGAAGCCATGCTAAATTAACTGATAAAGACTATTTAATCGAATTGATTACAAAATGTCAGGATGCGAATAAAAAATTTGATGTACAGAGGCCTATTCTGTTAAAAATTGCACCGGATTTAAATACGGGACAATTAGATGAGGTGTTAGAAATTGTAACTGAAACAAAAATTGACGGTATTATTGCATCAAATACTTCAGTAGATCGCACTGGATTAAAAGCTACTCCGGAACGCTTGGATGAAATCGGAATGGGGGGGTTAAGCGGGAAGCCCATCAAAGAGAAAAGTGATTTTGTAATCAAATATCTTGCAGACAAGTCGAACAAATCTTTTCCAATTATTGGAGTCGGAGGTATTCACAGTGCTGAAGATGCAATTCAAAAAATAAAACTGGGAGCCGACCTGGTTCAAATCTATACAGGCTTCATATACGAAGGACCAAGCTTGATTAAGCGCATTAATAAAGCTGTATTGAAAGAATTTCATTAAAATAACACTGACCAGTTCGGGGATTTTTATAATGTTAGGCGAATATCGTAAATAAGATCTCCAGTCAAGCTAAGGATGACAAAATGAGGTTATAATTCGTGTTTTTATTTAATTCTATGAATCTCGTTTCAGAAATTCACCCACATTTGTATATTTGACCTAAGTGAACCAAGTTAAAATCATAGAGTGTCCGAGAGATGCCATGCAAGGCATAAGATCCCATTTTATTCCAACTGCAGCGAAGGCAAAATATATAAATGCCTTGCTGGAAGTGGGCTTTGATACTATTGATTTTGGAAGTTTTGTTTCTCCAAAAGCGATTCCGCAAATGCGTGACACCGCTGAGGTTTTAAAGCAATTACATCTTAATGAAAAAAGTGCAAAACTTTTGGCGATTATCGCCAACCTTCGCGGTGCAACAGATGCCTTGCAATTTGATGAAATTGATTATTTAGGTTTTCCATTCTCTATTTCAGAAATTTTTCAAATGCGTAATACCGGGAAAACAATTCCTGAATCTATTCAGGTATTAGAACAAATTATTGCTGCGGCTTCTGCAAAGAACAAGAAATTGGTGGTTTATTTATCTATGGGATTTGGAAATCCTTATGGTGAAAAGTGGAATGTAGAGCTGGTTGCAGACTGGACAGAAAGATTGAACCAAATGGGCGTAGAGATTCTATCACTTTCAGATACTATCGGAAGCTCTAAGCCGAAGACCATATCGTATTTATTCGAAAATTTAATTCCTCAATATCCAAAAGTTGAGTTTGGTGCACATCTACATACCACACCAACTTCCTGGTTTGAAAAAGTGGATGCCGCCTATAAATCGGGCTGCCTTCGTTTTGATGGTGCTATAAAAGGCTTTGGGGGCTGTCCTATGGCGTCCGATGCCTTGACTGGAAATATGCCTACCGAAAAACTGGTGAGCTATTTTACCCAGCAAAAGGTCAATTTTAACGTCAATCCTATGCGTTTTGAGAGCGCTTATAATGCAGCGCTTGATATTTTTAGCTAGTCAACCCCCTAATTTTCAACGGTGATAAATTGATAAACTGACATATGTCATTTTATTTAGATTTAATCTAAATAAATTTTGTATAATCTATTTTGAACTGTAAATTTGCAGTGTTATTTATAACTAGTCTAAATAAAATTAATTCAAATTAAATCAGAAGAATGAATAAAATAACCACACTAATCGTAATGCTATTTGTATGTAGCATTGGATTCGCTCAACAGCAACCTCAGCAGCAGAATCTTTCTACTAACAGTGGGGAAACCCTATTAAACTCATTACAATCTAAAGGATTTACTTTAGGTGGATATGCTCAGATTGACTACAACGAGCCTGACGGTTCAGCACCAGGTAAATTAGATGTCCATAGATTGGTTTTACTTTTTGCTTATAAGTTTAACGACAAAGTGAGTTTTTTAACAGAAGTTGAATATGAGCATGTAAATGAAGTATATGTAGAACAAGCTTATTTAAGATATCAAATGGCACCTAGTGTTAATTTCGTTGCCGGTTTAATGTTAGTACCAATGGGTATTATCAACGAATATCATGAACCTACAACTTATTATGGAGTGGAACGCCCAAATGTAGATAAATATATTGTTCCAACAACATGGCGTGAGCTAGGTTTCGGGTTTAACGGAAACCTTCCAAATGCAAACCTAAAGTACCAAGCTTATATTTTTAATGGATTTAAATCTTTTGAGGATGAATCAGGAGTTTTAAGAGGTATTGATGGATTGCGTAAAGGGCGTCAAAAAGGAGCAAAATCATTTGTAAACTCAGCAAACTTTTCAACTAAATTAGACTGGTATGGATTACCAGGATTACGTTTAGGACTTTCAGGGTACTTCGGACAAACACAGACAGATGACAGTGCTGTAGTTGGGTCTACAGTTGGTGTTTCTATGCTTGGATTGGATGCGCGTTACAAGCACCAAAACTTGGAATTAAGAGGACAGTATATCAATACAAATTTAAATGATACAGAAGAGTACAACGAATTAACAGGAAAAGACCTTGGATCTAGAATGGATGGTTTCTATGCCGAAGCCGCTTATAACTTCCCTTTAAATGATGTTGAGGCTTTAACTCCTTTTGTTCGTTATGAGAACTATAACACACATGCTGGAGTAGATGGAGATTTGGAAGCTAATAAGGCGTACGACAGAGACGAGTGGATTTTCGGATTGAACTGGAAAGTAGCGCAAGGAGCGGCCTTAAAAGTTGATTACCAAATTGTTAAAAACGCAGTGCCAGGAACTGAATCTAAAAACACTTTCAACGCAGGAGTAGGAGTTTGGTTCTAAGAAAATCATTATTATAGCCACGATACACTTCTGTAAAAAAAAGATTATTTTTGCAGGGGTGTATTTTTAGTTCACTAAACAGAGTATATGACATCATTGATAAAATTTTTCGTAATTAGTTTATTTATCTGTTCTAATCCATTAAATGACAGGATGGAAAAGATGATTCAAAAAGAGGTAATGAAAACTTTTGAAATTGAGAATTACGAGAGAAATCCAGTTATCGTTTCTAGCGATTTTAAAGCCGAAACACCGATTCAAGTAGATGGTAAGAACTTTTTCACTATAAAAAGTAGTAGTAATGATGTTATTGGATACTATTATTTAGGACAAGGTTTTGGAAAGGCAGATTACTTCGATTTTATTGTCATATTTAACCCGGATTTAATAGTTTCTAAAGTTAAGGTTCTTGTTTACAGAGAAGATCATGGAGGGGAAATTGGAAGCAAAAGATGGTTAAAGCAGTTTGTTGGAAAATCACCTGAAGAAGAATTAAATTACAGAGATGTAATAGCTATCTCAGGAGCTACACTTTCAGCAAGGTCAATTACTGAAGAAATGAACAAGGCAATGGAAACCATTGCCACCCTTAAAGAAAACAATCAAATTTAATGCAAGTAAAAGGACTCATTTACGGTTTTCCGAAACAAGTTAAAATGTTAATAGGAGCATTTATAATTGTACTTAGTATCGGATTCTATGGTTCTATAAAATTTGTCAGCGTCACTACAAATGCAACTCCACAGGGAATTGAAGAAAATTACCTTGGGAATGAGAATGATGAAGAAGCTAACGTAATGAAGTTCAAGAAAAGTGAACGTGAAATTCTTACAATTATTCACGGTCACATGCTATCGCTGTCTGTTATCTTTTTACTGCTAGGAGGTCTGGTTGCCATGACCAACCTTCCTGATAAATGGCAGACCTATATTATGATTGAACCTTTTGTATCTGTTATCTTGACTTTTGGAGGAATCTATTTCCTTTGGAAAGGTCATTTATGGTGTAAATATGTGATTGTAATATCTGGTATCCTTATGACTTTGAGTTTTATAGCAGGGACATTTAGTGTGTTTTATGCCCTCTTAAAGTCATCAAATTCGACCAATAATTAATTATTCTATTTCACAGAAAAAGTGTACATTTGCTCGCAATTAATTTTTAAGTTGATTGCAAAATGATTTCACACACCACTAAATTTGTAGGAGAAGGATTAACCTACGACGATGTACTTCTTATTCCAGCTTATTCAGAAGTATTGCCACGAGAAGTAAAAACCACCACTAAATTCACGAAAAACATTACGCTTAATGTTCCAGTTATTTCGGCTGCTATGGATACAGTTACGGAATATGAAATGGCTATTGCCATGGCTCGTGAAGGTGGAATTGGAGTTTTACACAAGAATATGACGATTGAACAGCAAGCCAATGAAGTTCGAAAAGTAAAACGTTCTGAGTCGGGTATGATTTTAGAGCCTGTTACTGTAAAGAAAGAGCAAACTGTTGGAGATGCAAAAAAATTAATGCGTGAATACAGCATTGGAGGAATCCCTGTTATTGACGACGCTGGATTCTTGATTGGGATAATTACGAACAGAGATTTAAGATTCGAAAATAATAATGACAGGTTGATTTCAGAGGTAATGACTTCTGAAAATTTAGTGACTGTTGCTGAAGGAACTTCATTAAAAGAAGCTGAAATCGTACTTCAAACGAACAAAATTGAAAAATTACCAGTTGTTGATGGCGACAATAAATTGGTGGGATTAATTACTTTCCGCGATATTATTAAAGTCAGTGAAAATCCAAATGCAAATAAAGATTCGTACGGACGTTTAAGAGTTGCTGCTGCTATTGGTGTTACTGGTGATGCTGTGGAAAGAGCAGAGGCTTTAATTAGCGCTGGTGTAGATGCTTTAATTATCGATACAGCACATGGGCATACTAAAGGTGTAGTAGCTATTTTGAAAGAAGTGAAATCAAAATTCCCTGAAGTTGATGTGGTAGTTGGAAATATTGCAACAGGAACTGCAGCAAAATATTTGGTTGAAGCTGGAGCAGATGCTGTGAAAGTCGGAATTGGTCCAGGGTCTATTTGTACAACACGTGTAGTGGCAGGGGTAGGATTTCCTCAATTGTCGGCTGTATTAGATGTGGCTCAAGCAATTAAGGGTACCGGCGTACCTGTTATTGCAGATGGAGGAATTCGATATACGGGAGATATTCCAAAAGCAATTGCAGCTGGAGCAGATACTGTGATGTTAGGATCTCTTTTAGCTGGAACGAAGGAATCTCCGGGTGAGACAATTATTTTCGAAGGAAGAAAGTTCAAATCGTACCGTGGAATGGGGTCTGTAGAAGCCATGAAAAAGGGATCTAAAGACCGTTACTTCCAAGATGTTGAAGATGATATTAAGAAGTTAGTTCCTGAAGGAATTGTCGGACGTGTGCCATACAAGGGAGAATTAACGGAGACTATGCACCAGTTTATTGGCGGATTAAAAGCAGGTATGGGATATTGTGGAGCAAAAGATATTGAAGCTCAAAAGCAAGCACAGTTTGTTAAAATTACTTCTTCTGGAATTAGAGAGAGTCATCCACATGATGTGACTATCACTAAAGAGGCACCAAACTATTCTAGGTAGTATAAAAAACATAAAATAGAAGCCGGGCAGAAGCCCGGCTTTTTTTTATAATGTCTTTATCATAATCGGTAAAAATCGTCCTTCAATTTTACTGGCAAGTTGACCAATGACTTCGAACCCGTAGTTCGCATAAAACTCAACAGCATTAGGCTCAGAATCCAGTTTTACTTTTACATATTGCTGAGAGATTCTTTGCAAAAAATCGTCCATCAAAAGAGTCCCATATCCTTGTCGGATGTAATCTGGCTCAATAAATAAATTATCCAGTTTCACCATTTTTGGGCCTTCTTCAAAATATGAGTAGTAGCCAATAAGTTGTTTTTCTGAAAGCAATTTATACACAAAATTCTCAGCAATATATTCCGAGGTTATAGTCAGCTCATCACTCCACTTTTCAAGAACCCCAGGCTCAAATCCCCAATAGGCTTTTGAGGCTTTGGTGAGCTTGGTTAAAGCTTCATGGTCTTGTGGAATTGCTGGGAGAATGTGCATTTTTACTCCTTAATCACTCTAATCCCAACATGCTTACTTTCAATCATCTTATCACTAGCAGCATCGTAGAAATCATATGCACTGTAGCCATAAATACCCTCCGAATAGTACTCAGCTACATTTCCTCCTAAATCATAAACCACAGCTTTTCCGACTTTAGTGGAAGTGTATTTTCCGACTTTTTTTAATAGATGCGATTGCACTTCAGACAATTTTTGTCTGAACGCAGGAACTTCATCGATGGTGATGTTGTACCCTGCCCAGTAATTCAGTGTATTTTCTTTAGCAGCTGCTTTGTGCGCTGATTTATGTAATTTCTCTGCTTCTTTTTGATTTGGAAGACGATAGGTTTTGCCTGTGATTTCACTTAGCCATTGTACATAATTATTAGCTTGTTGTTTTGAGACTACAGCAGGGTAGTTATCCATTCCAGCATCAAAATTGAAGTTGCTGTCAAATGCGCTAAATTGTGCGTTCGTCACTTCAAATTTAGAAATAGCGATTGAATCTTTTTTGATTAAAAGTACTTCAGGAATTAATGTTCCTTCATGCTCTAGACCAAAGTTCCCATTAGCCGTTACTTTCGCTTTTTCTATTTTTAATAATTTATCCAAAGGACTTCCTTTTTTGAATGCTTCATTTGTTTTGTCTTCTTTTTCGAACAAATAAGTGTCAATCCATTTTAACTCTTCCTTCATCTTGCGGACTTGATGTGTAATTTTACCTAATCCATGAGGCTGTCCAGGGAACCATAAAAAGCGTACAGGAGTATTTCCAGCTTGTTGCAGTCCTCTGTAATATTCCCAACCTTGATCTCTTGGTACTGCACGATCTTCACTTCCATGAAAGATGATGGTTGGTGTTTTAATTTTTTCAATTTCAAAAATAAATGACTCAGTAATATAACGCTCGTTATAGGATTTGCCATCTACATCATCCCAAGGGGCTCCACCAATATAGTACTGATCGAAACTCACACCAAATCGACAAGTTCCATAGTCGGATGTCCAGTTGACATCTCCAGCACCAGCCGCAGCAAATTTGAATAGGTTTGGATATTTAATAGTTAGGGCAGTCGAAATAATAGCTCCATTTGACCATCCCATGGTTCCTAATTTATCCATGTCGATTTTTCCTTCATCGTTTAATTTTTGAATGGCCTTGTAGATATCTTCTAATTCCGGTTTGTTATAATTTTGTTTGATGCTTTCCGCCCATTCTTGTCCGTGGTTTCCCGAACCGTGGTAATTTGGCTTCAATACAAATGCACCACGCTGTGCAAGAATATTAGGATAGGTACTCCAGCGTTCACTCCAAGTATCCGTATCTACACCAGTAGGGCCACCATGAATTGAAAGAACTAAAGGATATTTTTTGCCTTCTTCGTAGTTTTCTGGGTAATAAAGAATTCCAGTTACTTCGTCGTCATTTGCACCTTTCCACAACAATACTTCACTTTTTGTAATGGATTTTTTGCTTAATTTTTTATTCAGTTTAACTAATTCTCTTTCATAAGAGAAGCTGCTTCCACTTAGATTTGCGACATAATATTTTGGCATTTTAGATGCAGTGGAGTATTGATAAATTACGTTATTTCCATCATCAGATACTGCCAAAATTCTAGTATGATTATCCTTTTCTCCTAGTTTCACGTATTGCTTAGACCAGCTAGAACTTCCTTTTTTATAATAGCCTAATTTGTAATAGGTTTTATTAGCAAGGGTAACCAGTACATTATTGCCAACTATTTCATAACCGAGTCCTATTCCCATTTCCCATCCTAAATTCACCTGAGAGTACTTCATTTGAGCAAGGTTGAAATAAAACAATTCCGTTGCTCCTGCACCATTCCATTCAGGAGCAGATGTTTTTGAAGAAGTAAAATAAAACCCATTGTTGTCCTTTGAGAATTTTACACTGTATGTTGGAGTACCTCTATCAGCAATAATCCTAGCAGTTTCTCCGGTTTTCAGATTCATTAAAAATGTAAATGGATCTTTTTGAGCGTCTGCTGCAAAACTGATATTGCGCGCTTCAGAAAAAACCAGCCAGTTCCCGTCGGGAGAAACCGTAAACGATGTCAGAGGTTTTTTATTATTTGTAATTCGTTTTGATTTCTTTGTTTTTAAATCGAACGCATAGACACGTGAAGGTTTCCAATGAATTGTATCTTCAATGACCTGAACATTGTCTTTTAATTCTTTTAACTTTTGTTCATAGAGTGTCTGGCCCTCATTTGAACGATAAAGCAGGGTGTTTTTATCTTTCCACTGAATACTTGAAATTCCATTTTTAAATTCATGGACAGCTTGAGGCTCTCCACCAAAAATGCTCATCTTCCATAATTTTTTTCCTTTTTCACGGGAAGATTGAAAATAAATGTACTCACCATCTTTTGAAAAGAAAGGAGCATAGTCGTTTTCTTTTGCATTGGTAAGTTGAATGGTTTTAAAACCATCTTTATCTTTCACATCCAAACGTGTTAAATAGATATCGCTTACAAATTGGTCTTTATCTTTCACAGCTTTTCTCTTAGTCCAAACGATCATATTGTTGTTGGGTGAGATTTTAACCGATCCCATATATTCCGTGTTGATAATATCTTCTGGAGTCCATTTTTCAGGATCATTATCCTGGGCAAAAGTGAAAGTAAAAACACATAAAAAAAGAAAAGCATTGGCATGCTTGAGGGAGCAAAGTTTCATAGGAATGTTAATTTTGATTGATATAATTGATTTAAGATTTTTTATAAAGCTCTTTGGTTCAAATATATCAATTCTGCTATGTAATAAAAAGTTGAATTTAATGTATAAAAAAAGGCAACATAAAAGTATGTTGCCTTTGTTACTTTAGTATTTAAACCTTAGTTAGATCTAGATGTCATTTTTTCCATGACCTGATCGATACTAAAACTTGCAGGTTTTTGACGCGGAGGGAATTCTTGGAACGTCATTAAGAATTGCCCGACATATTTTTGAGCAGGAACCAATAAGAATACTCTGTCAATCATCCAATCATAATAACTGTTTGAAGTTACATGCGCTCTTTCATAAGGATCTCTTCTTAAATTTGTAATCAAAGGTACTCGTAGAGGAGTCCATGGTTCAATCCATGCGCGAAGCGTATTGTATTCTTTTTGTTCCATGAAAATAACTTTCCAGTCTTCATAGCGCAAAGCTGTTAATTCTCCAGTATCTGAAAAATAGAAAATCTCTTTTCGAGGTCCTTCTTTTGTTTCGCCTAATAAATGTGGCAAAAAGTTGTAACCATCTAAATGAACTTTATATTCACGTCCGATAGCTTTTACACCACCTTTTTTCAATTTAGCTTTAATAGAGTTATCTCCAACAGCTGCCAACAGTGTAGGCATCCAATCCATGTGGTGCATGATTTCGTTAGAAACAGTTCCCGCCTTAATTTTACCTGGCCATCTTACCATAGATGGAACTCTCCATCCACCTTCCCAGTTAGTATTCTTTTCACCAAAGAATGGGGATGAGGCTGCATCTGGCCATGTATTCATGTGTGGTCCATTATCGGTAGAATAGTGAACAATAGTGTTGTCTGCGATTCCGAGTTCATCTAACAAATCTAGCAACTCTCCAACATGCATATCGTGTTCAACCATACCATCACCGTATTCATCTTGTCCGGAAATTCCTCTAAGCTCTTCTTTTACATGCGTTCTGAAGTGCATTCGAGTACCATTCCACCATACGTAGAAAGGATTCTTATTTTTAACTGCTTCACGAATAAAGTCTTTTGCAGCATCAATCGTCTCATCATCGATAGTTTCCATACGTTTTTTAGTCAATGGTCCCGTATCTTGAATTGGTCCATCTGCAGTTGATTTGATAACTCCTCTTGGTCCGAAATTATCTCTAAAGTTTGGATATTCGGCAGGGTCAGGATAATCTTCATTTTCTGGTTCCTCTTCGGCATTTAAGTGATACAAGTTTCCTAAGAACACATCGAAACCATGGTTTGTTGGTAAGTGCTCATCTTTATCTCCAAAATGATTCTTTCCAAATTGACCCGTAACATATCCATGTGGTTTTAACAAGCCTGGAATATTAGGATCTTCAATTTGCATACCTAAATCGGCTCCAGGAAGTCCTACTTTAGACAATCCTGTTCTATAAACACTTTGTCCCGTCATATAGGATGCTCTACCCGCAGTACAAGATTGTTCCCCATAATAATCAGTGAAAATTAAACCTTCCTTTGCAATACGGTCAATATTGGGCGTAGTATATCCCATCAACCCCATTGTGTAGGCACTAATATTGGATTGTCCAATGTCGTCACCCCAAATTACAAGTATATTAGGTTTGTCTTGAGCAAATAGACTTACACAAAACAATGCCATAATTAAAAATGCTAACTGTTTTTTCATAAATAAGTGAATTAAATTAATAGTTTGAATGAAGTTACTGAAAAACAGTTGAATAGTCAAAGGTAGTTCAAGAAAAATTAGAATAAAAAAGGCAACACTGTTAAGTATTGCCTTCTTTAATAAAATAGTTAAAACGTTACTCTTCAACCAATACCCATTCGCCTTTTTGAATTAATGGAATTGCTTGTTTGTATTTTACTTCTTTCGCCTCACCACTCATTACGTTTTTGATAGTTACTCTTTCATTTCTACCAATTTTTCGCTCTGTTCTCACAATGGTTTCCGTAATCTGAGCTTGCTGTGGTTGGTTTGTTTGTGCTTGTTGCTCCGAAGAGTTTCCATAATCTTCTTTGCTTAGCTGAACTTTTTCTCTTTTTTGCTCTCTTGCCTGAGATACTTGATTTGCATCCTGAGAAGGCAATTCACCTTTAAACAAGAATGAAAGAACTTCCTTATTAATCTTGTCCAACATTTCATTAAACAATTCAAAAGATTCAAATTTGTAGATTAATAATGGATCTTTTTGCTCATATGTTGCATTTTGAACTGATTGTTTCAATTCATCCATTTTACGTAAGTGATCTTTCCATGTATCGTCAATGATTGCAAGAGTAATGTTCTTTTCGAAGTCAGTGACCAGTTCCTTTCCTTCAGACTCATAAGCTTCTTTTAGGTTAGTTACAACTTTTAGCTGTTTTGTTCCGTCAGTAAATGGTACAACGATTCTTTCAAAACGATCTCCTTGATTTTCGTAAACATCTTTAATAACTGGGAAGGCTTGTTTTGCACTTCGCTCTAGTTTTTCGCGATAGTGTTTGTAAACAACTTGATACAGTTCATCTGTTAATTCTTGCTCACTCTTTTCGTTAAATTCTTCTTCTGTGAAGGGAGAAGTAGTAGAAGAGAATCGAATTAACTCAAATTCAAAGTTTTTGTAGTCGTTTGTAGCTTTATTTTCTCTAACTAGTAAATTACAAGTTTCGTATACCATGTTTACAATATCAACCTGTAATCGTTCTCCATCTAGAGCATGACGTCTCTTTTTGTAGATTACCTCACGCTGTGAGTTCATAACATCATCATATTCTAACAATCGTTTACGAACTCCGAAGTTGTTTTCTTCAACTTTTCGTTGGGCACGTTCAATAGACTTTGTAATCATTGAATGCTGAATCACTTCACCTTCTTCAAGACCCATACGGTCCATCATTTTAGCAATACGGTCTGAACCGAATAGACGCATTAAGTTGTCTTCCAGAGAGACATAAAATTGAGAAGATCCTGGATCTCCCTGACGCCCGGCACGACCCCTTAACTGACGGTCAACTCGACGTGAATCGTGACGTTCCGTCCCAATAATCGCTAAACCTCCTGCAGCTTTCACTTCGTCCGATAATTTGATATCAGTACCACGTCCTGCCATGTTGGTAGCAATCGTTACAATACCAGCATTACCAGCTTCAGCAACAATATCTGCTTCTTTTTTATGCAGCTTTGCGTTCAATACATTATGGCTTATTTTACGCATCCCAAGCATACGTCCAAGTAATTCTGAAATCTCTACAGAGGTCGTACCTACCAATACTGGTCGGCCTTGATTCACGAGGTTTTCAATTTCCTGAATTACTGCATTGTATTTTTCACGAGTTGTTTTAAATACTAAATCTTCTCTGTCTTTACGAGCTAAAGGTCTGTTTGTTGGAATTTCAACAACATCCAATTTGTAGATATCCCAGAATTCTCCAGCTTCTGTAATCGCTGTACCTGTCATTCCCGAAAGCTTTCGGTACATACGGAAGTAGTTCTGAAGTGTAATAGTTGCATAAGTTTGAGTAGCTGCTTCAATCTTTACATTTTCCTTCGCTTCAATTGCCTGGTGTAATCCGTCTGAATAACGACGACCATCCATGATACGACCGGTTTGCTCATCCACGATTTTAATTTTATCCTCCATAATAACATACTCTACATCTTTCTCAAATAGGGTATAGGCTTTTAAAAGCTGGTTCATGGTATGGATACGCTCACTCTTAACACTGTAATCTCGATAAAGGACTTCTTTTTTCTCAGCGATATCTTCCGGACTTCCTCCATCAGCATCAATTTTACCAATTTCAGTGCTCAGGTCAGGTAATATGAAGAAATCAGCATCCTGGTCTTTTCCAGAAATATGGGCAATACCTTTATCCGTTAATTCAATCGAGTTGTTTTTTTCATCAATTACGAAATACAATTCCTCATCAATCTGGTGCATTTCACGGTTGTTGTCCTGCATGAAAAATGCTTCAGTCTTTTGAAGTAACTGTTTGATTCCTTCCTGCGATAAATATTTAATTAAGGCTTTATTCTTCGGAAGTCCTCTGAAAACACGGTACAATAAGAATCCTCCTTCTTTAGTTTCACCTTCTTTGATTAATTTTTTTGCTTCAGCTAAAACCCCGGTCAAATATTTTCTTTGAATGGAAACAATTTTATCAACACTTGGTTTAAGTTCATTGAATTCGTGGCGGTCGGCATTGGCTGTTGCTCCTGATATAATTAAAGGCGTTCTAGCATCATCAATTAATACAGAATCCACCTCATCCACAATAGCGTAATTGTGTGGTCTTTGTACCAAATCGGTGGTAGAATGTGCCATATTATCTCTCAAGTAATCGAATCCAAATTCGTTATTTGTTCCGTACGTAATATCGGCGTTATAAGCTTTTCTACGGGCATCTGAATTTGGTTGGTGGTGATCAACACAATCGACACTCAGTCCATGAAATTCAAACATAGGAGCCATCCATGCAGCATCACGTTTAGCCAGGTAATCGTTTACTGTTACAACGTGAACTCCACGTCCGGTTAGAGCATTCAAATAAACGGGTAAAGTCGAAACTAATGTTTTTCCTTCCCCTGTCATCATCTCAGCAATTTTACCACTGTGTAAAACATATCCACCAATTAACTGCACATCATAGTGAATCATATCCCAGGTAACTTCTTTACCTTGAGCATCCCATGAGTTGTGCCAAATCGCGGTATTATCTTCAAGAACAATATGCTTGTTAGTTCCAGATAGTTCTCTGTCGAACGGTGTCGCTGTTACTTCCACAGTTTCATTCTCCGTAAATCGTTTGGCAGTTTCTTTAATTAATGCAAAAGCATCTGCCATTATTTGTTCTAAAACTTTTTCCGAAGCGGTATAGCTTTCATCTTCCAGGCGGTCTATTTCATCATAGATTTCTTCTTTTCGATCTACATTTGCGTCATGTGCTTCTTCCTTAAGCGCTTCGATTTGAGTAGAAAAAGATGCAGTTGCTTTTTTTATTTCTGCTTTGAATTCAAGTGTTTTTGCACGTAATTCATCATTTGATAGCGCTGCATACGCACTTTCCAAAGCTGAAACCTTATCTACTATTGGTTGTAAAAGTTTTAAATCTTTCTTCTTCTTATCTCCGACAAAAACTTTTAATACGGAATTTAAAAGGCTCATTCTGTTATATTTTTAGTTGCCTTAAAGGCGTTTTTTTTAAGTTGTTATAATTGGTAGCGAATTTAAAATATTTTGGGCTCAAATTGCTGAATTTAGTAAGAAACTTCTAGGAATAGAGCAAAAAAAAAGCCTCAAATAAGAGACTTTTTAAAATTATTCTTTTCTAGTATTCATCTTCATTCCAGAGATAATCTTCTTCAGATGGATAGTCGGGCCAAATTTCGATAATTGAATCGAAATTTTCATCAGGATCCTCAATCTCTTGTAAATTCTCCACTACTTCTAACGGAGCTCCAGTTCTGATTGCGTAGTCTATTAGTTCGTCCTTAGTTGCTGGCCAAGGCGCGTCTGCTAAATAAGATGCTAATTCTAAAGTCCAATACATATCTTTTAATGTTAATTTTTTGTGCAAAAATAATTTTTTTACTCAAAAAGTCAAGTTATTTATGCTTTTTTTTCAATAATCTAAAGAACTTATTTACAGCTTCTCAGGAATCCATTTAATTTCTTCCACTTGTAAATAAAATGTCAACTTTCGTGCCAATACAAAAAGATAGTCAGAAAGTCGGTTCAAATAAATGAGAACATGGGTGTCAATCTCCTCTTCCTCAGATAACTGCGTTGCTAAACGTTCAGCCCTTCTGCATACACAGCGGGCTATATGACAATATGACACAGTTGTATGTCCTCCAGGAAGAATAAAGTGAGTCATTTGAGGTAAATCCTTGTTCATAGAATCAATTTCGTCTTCTAAAAATTGAACAGTAACTTCATTGGTTTTCAATATATTGAGTCTGTCTTTGCCGCTTTTTAGTTTTTCTTTATCAGCAGGAGTAGCCAACATGGCACCTAAAGTGAATAATTCGTGTTGTATTTTATGAAGGCTTGCCTTGGAGCGGTCATCAATTTGTTGATCACGAATCAATCCGATATATGCGTTTAATTCATCAACAGTTCCGTAGGATTCGATGCGAATGTGATGCTTCGGCACTCTAGTACCTCCAAAAAGAGACGTTTTTCCTTTATCTCCTGTTTTCGTATATATTTTCATCTAGATGTTAGTTTAAATTAAAAGTAGTAATTATTCTTCTCGGAAGCTTCTTAAAGATGAAGATTCGTTAAAAAAACACAATACCCCAGTCATAAGTCGTATAAAACGATACAACCTTAGTATTTGACCTAATTATTTTCCATGCTTCAAACATTTCCCGAGACCAGTACACATCATCAAAAATAAATACGTCACCTTTTCTTATAGTTTTAAGAGCCAACTGAAAGTATTTAATGGTAGCAGATTTCGAATGATTTCCGTCAAAATAAATGAGATCGAAATGGTTTTGCCGCATCAAAGCTGGAATGGTTTTGTCAAACGCGCCAACCACTACGTTGATATTCTGTACCTCATAAGTTTTGAAGTGTTCTTGAGCAATTTGGGCTGTATTAGTGCAACCTTCTAGGGTTGTAATTTCGGCTTTGGGTGCACCTAAACACATAGCATAGGTCCCAATTCCCAGTGAAGTTCCAATTTCTAGTATGTTATTCGGACTTTGAGATTTGCATATATTGATAAGGTATTTTGCTTTTTTACGAGACATTCCTGCAACTCTTGCGATTTTAGCAATAGATCTGACATTTGAATTAAAAACACGTGAACCAGCGCCGAAGTCACTCACCTCAATACAATCTTTTTTTTTCAAAAGATCATTACGGTAAGATTTAAATGATTTTATTAATTCAGAATCCACAGATTTTTCCAGGCTTTTGAATACGGGATAATATTGCTTTGAATGGAGTTTTCGAGCAAACTTATCCGTTTTAAAATGAAAAGACAAAAATGAGGTTAGTTGGTACCACATAGGACTTATTTACACCAAAAATAAATGAATTTTTGGGTTCATAAACATTTAAAAATTATATTTGCTTGTCTACAATTTATATTTATGAAAAAACTAATTCTTAGTTTATTTTTACTAAGTCTTTTTAGCTCATGCGTTTCAAATAAGCAATTAACGTATTTTCAGGGAGAACCCGTGACTAATGAAGAGATTAGAAAACTCAATAATTTACCGTACAGACTTCAGGTAAATGATATATTATACATTAATATTAAAGCTGAGAATAAAGACATAGTTTCAATGTTTACGACATCTCAGAATAATGCGTCTACCTCTAATAGTGGTGGGAACTTGTATTTAAATGGTTACAGCGTTGATCGTCATGGGAATATTAGAATGCCCTATATAGGCGAAGTAAATGTACTTGGTTATACCACAGATGAAACTCGAAAAAAAATTGAAGAGGAGCTGTCAACTTATTTTAAAAATCTCGAAAAAATATTTGTAACCGTTAAGCTACAGGGAATTCAATTTGTGATTACAGGTGAAATTGGTTCACCAGGAACTATCAACCTGCAGCAAAATCAGGTGAGTATAATTGATGCCGTCGCAAATGCAGGGGATGTGAATCTTGTAGGAAACAGACAAAATGTTACTGTGATTCGAAATTCCCTAGATGGTGTCAAAAAGTATACAATGGATTTAACGAAGATTGAAGTATTTGAATCGGAAAACTTTTATATCCAGCCAAACGATATTATTTATGTTCCGCCACTGAAGCAGAAATCATGGGGAACAGGAACCAGTGGATTACAAACATTCACAACTTTTGTGACCCTATTTTCATTTATAACAAGTTCCATATTGCTAATTAAAACGCTCTAAGATCAAATGGATAATGCAGCCAAAATAAGAGAAGTGGCAAGAGCTCAGGCGACTGATGTTAAAGATTATTTGTATAGAGTAATGTCGAACTGGAAATGGTTCTTAGTTTCCATTCCATTAGCATTTGCAATAGCCTATTTATACAATCTACAAGCTCCTAAAATTTATGGATTAACTACAACTATTGCTGTAAAGGAAAAGTCGAATCCATTATTTGCTTCGGGAACTAATATCGCCTTTAACTGGGGAGGTGTGAGTGATAAGGTCGAATCCATTCGAAAATCGCTGGGCTCACGTTCTCACAATGAAAAGGTGGTTAGAGAACTTCAATTTTATATAGAGTATTTAAGAGAGGGACAATTCAGAAATGAAGATGTTTATGGTATGGTTCCCTTCATATTGGAATTGCAACCAAATCAGATGCAGTTGTTGAATGTCCTTATAAAAATTGATGTATTGAATGAAGAAACGTTCAGGTTATCGGTTGATTTTTATGGAGAACAAAAATATACGCTGATTAATTATAAGGACAGTAAACGGAAAAGTTTTACTGGAAATGAAGTTTTTTCAAGGGAATACGATTTTGGAGAATATATCAACTTACCGTTTTTAAAAGGGCAGATTGTAAGAAATGACCTGGAGTTGGATGAAAGTAATAGTCAAAATTTCATCAAACTTAGAACGATTAACGAAGTTACTCAGCAATTTAGAAAAGTAAATGCTAAAGGTTTACCAGGAACTTCATTAGTTGAAATTTCAATAACTGGCACCAACAAAAACAAACTTGTTGATTATTTAAATAAAACAGTGACTGTATTGGCCGATGATGAATTGGCTAAGAAAACAAATTATGCGAGAAGTACGCGTTCATTTATTGATAACCAGTTCAAGAATACAGCCGATAGTTTAAGGGTGATTGAAGCTGATATCATGGAATTCAAAGAGGATAATGATATTTACAATCTTTCAACTCAAGGAGGTCAAATATTCGAAAAAACTACGGGGTTAGATGAAATTCAGGTGCAATTGAGAGATCGCATTGCATATCTAGAAAATCTTGAAGAATATGTACGGACACATTCGGATTATTCGAAAATTCCGGCGCCTGCAATTATCAATATTGAAGACGGTTCTATTTCGTCAATGGTTGGTGAGCTGACCGATTTGTCAATTCAACAAAAGGTATTGATTGGCGAGGTAACAGAGAATCATCCTTCATTGATATTACTCAATGAGCAACTCGAAACAACACGCTATGTTTTATTAGAAAATATAGCTTCGTTAAAACAGGCAATTCAGGTGAATCTTCGAAATTCATACCAGCGTTTTAACTCTTACAACAGTGATTTAACAAAATTACCAGCTAAAGAGCAGCAATTAATCAATTTCGAGCGCAAATACCGTTTAACAGAGAGCAACTTCGTTTTTTTAATGCAAAAGCGTTACGAAGCAGATATTGCTATCGCCGCAAGTGTGTCCGATATATCAGTTTTAGACACAGCGAAAGACACTGGTCAGGATTATGTATTACCTAGGGTTCAGTTTAATTATATGATTGCGCTGCTTCTAGGAATTTTATTGCCTTTAATGGTAATAATTTTGAAAGAAGTATTGGATAATAGAATTTATACAGTAGATGAACTAGAACGTCTTTCGTCAATTCCATTATTAGGGGTCGTTGGAAGAAGTAAAATGAAGACCAGACTAGTGGTTCAAACCAGACCTGAATCGAATGTCGCAGAATCTTTTAGAGCACTTAGGACAAATGTTCAATTCATGTTTACACGTGAATCGGCAGGAAGAAGTAAAACAATAATGATTTCCTCATCGGTTAGTGGGGAAGGGAAGACCTTCGTTTCAATGAATCTTGCGACTGTTTTCGCGCTTGGAGGGAAAAAGGTTGTGATTGTTGGAATGGATTTACGTAAGCCTAAATTGTATGAAGACTTTAATCTGACAAATGAAGTCGGTGTCGTAAATTATTTAGTTGGTAATGCAGAATTGTCGGACATTATCAATAAGACAGTGGTTGAGAATTTAGATGTTGTTCTTTCCGGGCCAATTCCGCCGAATCCGTCAGAGTTGCTATTAAATAAAGGAACTGATTCCTTATTTGAACAATTGCAAGAGCGCTATGATATTATAATTATTGATACTCCACCACTTGGATTAGTCAGTGATGCCATGGAGTTAGTTAAGTATGCTGATGCTTCTATTTTTGTAGCGAGACAAGCATATACACAAAAATTAATGCTGAAAACGATTAATGAAAAGTACAATAAAAATGAAATTGAACATGTCAGTATGGTATTCAACGATTTCAAAGTTTCCCGAAGATATGGGTATAATTATGGGTATGGGAAATATGCCAATAACTATCTTGAAGCCGGAAACAAACCTTGGTATAAAAAAATATTTAAAAGGAAGTCTAACTAGACTTCCTTTCCGTTTATAAATACTTTATCAATTAAGTTTGAACCGAAATTATAGGGTAGTGAATAAAAATTCGGTATTTCTTTTGTGATTATAAAATTTGCTTGTTTTCCTTTTGAAATACTTCCGTGTGTTTTCTCTAAGCCCATTGCATATGCCCCATTTATAGTGGCTGCATTGATACTTTCTTCCGGGGTTAATTTCATTTTAATACAAGCCGTGGCAACGACAAAATTCATGTTTCCTGATGGAGTGGATCCTGGATTGAAATCTGTCGCAAGTGCCAAAGGCAAACCAGCATCAATTAATTTTCTTCCTGGAGTATATGGAATACTCAAAAAATAAGAACATGAAGGCAAAGCGACTGGCATAGTCTCAGAATCTTTTAATGCGTCGATATCATTCTCATTTAATACTTCTAAATGATCCACAGAACGGGCATTGAAAGTGGTACTTGCTTTAACTCCTCCAATAGCATTAAATTGATTCACATGGGTTTTAGCAGTAAGTCCATAGTTGGAAGCAGCTTCTAGAAGACGCTTGGTGTCTTCCACAGAGAAATAACCTTCTTCACAAAAAATATCAACATAGTCAGCCAAACGTTCAGCCGCGACCACAGGGAGCATTTCATTCAGGATTATATCCATGTACCCGTCTTTGTTATTTTTAAATTTGGAGGGCACAGCATGAGCTCCTAAAAAAGTAGCTTTAATAGCTATTGGAAAATCTTCATTTAGTCGTTTGATAACGCGCAACATTTTTAGTTCCGACTCCGTTGTTAAACCGTAGCCAGATTTAATTTCAACGGCTCCTGTTCCTAATTTCATAATTTCTTTTAATCGTTCAGCGGATTGTTCATATAATTCGTCTTCAGAGCACTGCTGAAGTTTTTTAGCTGAATTTAAGATTCCTCCGCCATTTTTTGCGATTTCCTCATAGGAGAGTCCATTTATTCGATCAACAAACTCTTGAACACGATTTCCAGCATACACTAAATGCGTATGACTGTCGCACCAAGCTGGTAATACCACCCTTCCAGAAGCATTAATTGTAGTTTCCGCCGAAATGTTTGGGATATCATCCATACTTCCAAAATCAATAATTTTATCATCTTGGATTAATAAGTATGCATTTTCAACCATCGGTAATTGGGACATTCTTTCTTCTTTGGCAAAATTAATCGAATGATTTTCAGCTTGTAATAGTTGATTTATGTTGGTAATTAAAAGTTTCATGCGTATTTTTATGATTGGTAAATATAGCTATTTATGAGGTGAATTATTTTCCTGTAAAAAGTTAAATAATTTACAAATATTAAAGGTTAAATCATCTTTTTTATCGTCAAGTATAATTATATTTGCAAAAAAAATAAAATTACAATTTCAATTCATGAATAAAGCCATTTATATTGCTACAAGCGAGGAGAATAGTGGAAAATCGATTGTAGCCTTAGGTTTGATGAGAAATATTTTAGGAAGAACTCCTAAAGTTGGGTATTTCAGACCCATCATCGATCACAATCACACCGATAAGATAGACAACCACATTTTAACTGTTAAAGAGCATTTCAATTTAGATTTTAAAATTGAAGAAGCCTATGCCTTTACACGTTCAGAGTTTGTTACGAGGAGGAATCAAGGTAAGGATGGTGAGATTTTCGATGGAATTATTGATAAATATAAAGCGATTGAAGAGAAAAATGATTTCGTAATTGTTGAAGGGACAGATTTTTCAGGAGAAGGAGTTGCAATAGAATTAGATGCAAATATTCTTATCGCGAAAAATTTAGGGATTCCAACTGTTATTGTTGCAACTGGAGTGAACAAAACAATGGAGGAATTTGTGAACGGAATTGGATTGGCTTTAGATGCTTTTAAAGATAAGGAGGTTGAAGTTTTAGGTGTTGTTGCTAATAAGATTCAGAACAAAAATATAAAGGCGGTAGAGGAGGCGCTCTTAAAAAGTTTGCCAAATGATGTTCTGGCGAGTGTTATCCCGCTAATTCCATCTTTGGATCATCCAACTTTAAAGGAGATTGCGCATGAAGTCAATGCTAAAATACTATTCGGTGAAGATCAATTAAATAATCCGGTTTCAAATGTCCAGGTAGGTGCAATGCAGTTGCCGAATTATTTAACGCATTTGACTGAAAATTGTTTGGTAATTACTCCTGGTGACAGGGCAGATATTATTTTAGGAGCATTGGAGGCAAATCTTTCTAGCAGTTATCCTAGTATTGCAGGTCTTATATTGTCTGGAGGAATTCTTCCAGAGGAGTCTATTATGAAACTAATTGATGGTCTTCGAAAGATTGTTCCAATTTTAGCAGTAGATACAGGGACCTTTGCTACTGTTAACAAGGTTGGGGCAGTTCGTTCTCACATGTACGCCGACAATCATAAGAAAATTGTAAAGTCTCTATCAGTTTTTGATCAATATGTGGATGTTGAGCGTTATACAAAGAAATTCATTTCTTTCAAAAATGAAGGAATGACTCCTAGAATGTTCCAATATAATTTGATTAAAAGAGCAGAAAGCTCGCGTAAACGCATTGTTTTACCGGAAGGGAATGATGATAGAGTTTTAACAGCAACTGCGCAGCTATTAGCGACGGATATAGTTGACATCACTCTATTGGGGAAAGTGGATAAAATTAAAGATCGATTTAATACTTTAGGGTTAACGGTTGATTATGACAAATTAGAAATTATAGATCCTTTCAATTCAGATTATGCTGAAGATTTTGCAAAAACTTTATATGAATTGAGAAAAGCAAAAGGATTGACACTAAAAATGGCGGAGGATTTAATGACAGATGTTTCTTACTTTGGAACGATGATGGTTCATAAAGGTATTGCAGACGGAATGGTTTCGGGTGCAGCACATACCACTCAGCATACTATTAGACCAGCATTACAATTCGTAAAAACGAAGCCTGGTGTTTCAGTAGTGTCTTCAGTATTCTTTATGTGTCTGGAAGATCGTGTTTCTGTATTTGGAGACTGTGCAATTAATCCAAATCCAACTTCGGAGCAATTGGCCGAAATTGCTATTAGCTCAGCAGAATCAAGTATCAATTTTGGGATTGAACCAAAAATTGCAATGCTTTCTTATTCTTCAGGTGCTTCTGGAAAAGGAGCCGATGTTGATATCGTAAGAGAGGCTACTGAAATCGTAAAGAAAAAACGTCCTGACTTGAATATAGAAGGACCAATTCAATATGATGCCGCAGTTGATCCAATAGTAGGTAAGAGTAAAATGCCGGATTCAAAAGTAGCGGGACAGGCAACGGTGCTTATTTTCCCTGACTTGAATACAGGTAACAATACATATAAAGCAGTTCAAAGAGAAACAGGAGCTTTAGCAATTGGACCAATGTTACAAGGTTTAAATGCTCCGGTGAATGATTTGAGTAGAGGATGTACAATAGAAGATATTTTTAATACAGTTATTTTAACTGCAATACAAGCACAAGATTTATAATGAAGATTTTAGTTATTAATTCGGGAAGTTCTTCAATTAAATACCAATTGTTTAACATGCCGGAACAAGAAGTAGTATGTTCTGGAATTGTGGAACGCGTTGGTTTAGAAATGGGAACAATTAAGTATAAAACTGCGACAGATAGTATCGAGGAGGATTATGCTTTTCCGAATCATGAAGTTGGTTTAGAACGCGTTGTTCACTATTTGATGGATGAAAAAGTAGGAGTTATTACTTCTACAGATGAGATTGAAGCTGTAGGACACAGAGTTGTTCATGGCGGAAGTACTTTTGCAAACACGACAGTTGTTACTGACGAAGTAAAAGCAAAGATTAAAGAACTATTTTCTTTAGCACCGCAGCACAACCCTGCAAATTACGAAGGGATTGTTGTTGCTGAAGGAATTTTCCCGAATGCAAAACAAATCGCTGTTTTTGATACAGCATTTTTCCAGACAGTTCCTGAAGTTGCGCATAAATATGCCATTCCAAATAAGTTTTACAATGAACATAAAATCCGTAAATATGGATTTCATGGGACTTCCCACAAGTACGTTTCACAGGAAGCAAGAACGTATTTAGGTGAGGAAAACACGAAGAAATTGATTACCATTCATTTAGGTGGAGGATGCAGTATTTCTGCTGTAAAGGATGGTGAAGCTGTAGAAACGTCTTTAGGGTTTGGACCTGTAACAGGATTGGTTATGGGTAGCCGTTCTGGAGATATTGACCATACCATAGTTTTCCACTTAGTCCAAAATTTAGGATACACTTTGGATGAGGTGAATCACATTCTTCAAAAAGAAAGTGGGATGTTAGGGCTGACTGAAAAATATATCGATTTTAGAGATATTGAAGCTGAAGCTGACAAAGGAAACAAATTATGCCAGGATGCATTAGAATTAAATGCACATAGAATCAAACAGCACATTGGTAGTTATATTGCCAGTATGAATGGCGTTGATGCCATAGTATTTACAGCTGGAGTTGGAGAAAATTCTTTTGTATTACGTGAATTAGTAATTAAAGAATTGGATTTCTTCGGAATTGAATTGGATGCTGAAAAGAACCATGTCAAGGCCCGAAAGATTGAAGAGATTCATTCAGATGCTTCCAAAGTAAAAGTACTTGTAATTCCAACAGACGAAGAGGCAGAAATCGCAAACCAGTCTTATAGTTTGTTGAAATAAAAAAATCCAGAATTTGTTTAGGAATTAAAAATTTATACTATTTTTGACGCGAAATAATTTACAATTTTCAATTTTATGGACATATCTCAATTTTCAGGATTTTTAGTATTCTTAACCATTTTCACTATGGGGTTCTGGTTAATGTTATTTTTGTTAACCTTTGTAATTCCCTACTGGGTGTTTGGTTCAGCAATCGAGGCGTGGAAATTAAAGAGACAAGCTAAGAAAGAGGCTGAAAAGGCATAAAAGAATAATAACATATAAAAAAAGCGATTCAATTTGAATCGCTTTTTTTATAGTATTGTTTTAATATTTTCTGGAGGTCTTCCAATAACAGCTTTTCTTTTATGTATAACAATTGGGCGTTCTATTAGTTTTGGATTTTCAATCATTGCAGTAATGATTTCATCATAGCTCAATTCTTTTCCTTTGTAGTTTTCCTTCCATATAGCTTCGTTCTTACGAACTAATTCAATAGGCTTAATACCTAATAAACCAATAATTTCAGTCATTTCCTGAAAAGTAGGAGGGTTGTCCAAATATTTTATAATTTCAAATTGAGCTCCATTCTCTTCTAAAATTGCTAAGCCTTGACGACTTTTACTGCATCGTGGATTGTGATAAATTTTCATAGGGTATGCTTTTAAAATAAAAGTAATAGTTTTTAAGGGATGTATTTTTCGATTTCCTCTTTTTTAGAGAAATCAATTTTTCGATTTTTTTCACTTTGATTAAATCGATAGGTAAATGATAAAATAAATGTTTGAAAATCATTTTCAATCAACCCATCTAGATAATAATTATCATCAAAGCGATCTCTTTCAATGGTATTGAATGTATTAAATAAATCACTCGCTGTAAAACTCAAAGTTCCATTACCTTGGAACAACTCTTGAGCCAATGATAGGTTTGCCCAGGTCCGTGCTTTTCTAACTGATTGTCCACCGACAGATTTTAAATGATGTTGAACTTTAGACTGAAGGCTTAATTTTTCAGAAAAATTAATTTTAGTCAATAACCCAAAAGTACCAGACACATTTTTATTGCCATAATCTAAAGTTATAGTCTCATTCTCTCCACTTACATAGGTATATGTTCCTTCTTGATGCATTTCAAAGATGTTGGTATTTAGAGTGAAGTCGAGCCATTTTGTTGCATCGTATGTTATTACCGCACTCAATCCATAGTACGTTAAGTATCCTATATTTTGTGGACTATTTATGAATTTGGTGCCAGTTGGCCCAGCCTCCTCAGTAGTGACAATTTGCATATAATCATCGTATTTATTGAAGAACAAAGTTGGTACAATATTTACCTTGTCACCATAATATGCATAAGTAAGATTAATCATGTCGGCATAAACCGGATTTAAGTCCACATTACCTCTGTAACTTGAAGATTCAGAAAATTTATGTTCGAATGGCTGTAAATCTTTATAGGAAGGCCTTATGATTCCTCTGTTATAACTGAGACTTAGTGATTTGTTATCAGTCAAATATCGCTCTATAAATGCGGTTGGAAAGAAATTCTCATATACTTTATCAGTCGTTGAGTTTTCAGTTTTGTAATCAATTTCAGTATTTGTAAATTCAGTTCTTAAACCCAATCCATAATACATTTTTGAAGTCTCCCATTCGTATTCGGCATACAGTGCATTAACGTATTCCGTATAATCTATTTTAATTTGGTCAGAGTTAGTTTTGTAAGAAAACGGTATAATTCCAAAATCACCTTCATATCCTGCAGTGAACGTGCCATGATCTGAGTTTGACTGGTACTTTAATCGTGCACGTGCATTCTTTAATTTGTTGTATTCGACAAAATCTGGTTCTTCAAAGTTAGGATTTGAATTTTCAAATTCATTTTCATATCGTTCTGCATCCTTTTTGAATTCAAAATTGAAGGTCAAAGCATTTCCATTTTTGAAATTGGATTCCAGATCGAAGAAATATTCTAAAATTTCATTATCGAAAAAACGCTCGTTATTTCGTTTGTTTATTTCAAGCAAGGTATTGTTAGCATCAAACCATTCTGTATTTCCCTTTAAATCTCCATCCGTATCGATCTTAGAATAGTTCATGGATCCTCCTATGGTCATATAATCACTGATATAAAAATCAATACCAATATTTCCATAAAAAACTTGAGAATATTCCTCGCCAAAACTAGTCTCATACATAAAAGATTCTGGTGTACCATTATCAAAAAAGGTCGTTTTGAAATCACCCACCTTTGCACGCAGTCGATTGAAATAGCTAATATTTGTATAAATATTGGTCCTTCTTGTTTTGTTTGAAAGATTGAGTAATACCCCGTAATCCTCTTTATATCCTCCAGAAGCTGTAATAGATGAGGTAAATCCTTGGTCTTTTCCTTTTTTTAGAATGATATTTACAATTGCCAGGTCAGAAGCTCTGTAGGATGCACCTGGATTAGAGATGACTTCCACATAATCTATGGAACTTGCTGGAAGCAAATTAACATCGATAAGGCTTGTTTTTCCATTTACAAGGATTGTAGCATTAATATTTCCTCTAAATAAAATAGAACCGTTTTCATCAGCATCTAATGTTGGTATATTACCTAAAATATCAGAGGCTGAAACACCGTCGGAACTGACATCTTTACTAACGTTATAAACGAGGGTATTTGGTTTTAGTACAACCTGATCTTTATTTCCTTGCACCGTAATTTCTTCTAAAGTTTTCACATCTGTTTTTAAGATGATACTTCCTAAATCGGTATCTTTTTTTAGGTTTGAAATTGTGATTTCGGCATCTAGAAAAGAGATATAAGAAACGACAATAGAATAATCTGCTGAATCTAATTCAATTTCAAATCTTCCTTTACTATCCGAAATTACTCTAAAAACCTCTTTAGAAGATTGTTTTGTAAATGTAATGGTAGCAAACTCTAGAGGTGTATTTTGATGCTCTTCAAATACTTTTCCAAAGACCAAGAAAACTTCCGGGTCATAATTTTGACCGAATAAGGAAATGCTAGTAAGAAGATAGCAGAGAATAAACAGTTTCCTCATAGTTTGGCTAAGTTTTTCAGCAATTTTTTTGGAAGCAACTTAATTTATAAAGTAAAACTTCTTGGATAAAAATACAAAATATCACATATATACAGTATTTTATTAAATTTTAATTACGTTTTAACCTAAAAAATGAACTAAGAATACGATCAATTTAAAGGTCAACACCAAAACTGCGCAGATCATCTAACAGTTTTGTATATGGCTTAACATGAATTCCTGAAACTCCAAATTTTATAAAAGCTTCAACATTTCCTTGATTGTCATCCATAAAAATGGCTTTTTCTGGATCAATATTAAATCTGTTTAGAATTAAAGTATAGATTTCAGGAAATGGTTTTCTTGTCTTTTCTTTACCAGAGACAATCACATCATCAAAATCCTTAAAAAAAGGAAAGAGCTCTAAAGCTTTATCCCATTTTTCAGCACTCCAGTTAGTCAAAGCATAAATGTTGTATTTTTTTGAAGCGACAAGCGATTTAAAGATTCTAACATTTTCCTTAATTGGCCCAGAAAACATATGTTCCCATGCTTCATAAAAAAGTTTAATTTCTACTTCATATTCAGGATATTCAGCTATTTTCAGTGCTTCCGCTTCAGCAATCGTTCTACCGGCATCTTGCTCAATATTCCATTCAGGACTACAAACATGCGTTAAAAACCAGGTTCTTTTTTCTTCATCTTTGAAAACATCTTTGTAGACATATTCGGGGTTCCAGTCGACTAATACGCCTCCTAAATCGAATATTAAAGTATCAATTTTGCTCATAACTATAATTCGTTTGAAGTGTCGTCTTGTCCTTGTTGCATGAGATACGACTTTATAAATCCGTCTAAATCACCATCCATTACAGCATCCACATTGGTGCTTTCAAAGTTCGTTCTTACATCTTTGACTAATTTGTAAGGATGCATTACGTAATTTCTAATTTGTGAACCAAAATCAATTTTCATCTTACTCGCTTCAATGGCATCACGCTTTTCGCGTTGTTTCTGAAGTTCAATTTCGTACAATTGTGATTTTAAAAGCTGCATCGCTTTGGTTTTATTGTCTAATTGGGAACGTGTTTCTGAGTTTTCAATAATAATTCCCGAAGGTTTATGTCTTAATCTGACTGCAGTTTCTACTTTATTCACATTTTGTCCTCCTGCTCCGGAAGCACGCATAGTTTCCCATGAAATATCGGCTGGATTGATATCAATTTCTATGCTTTCATCGGCCAAAGGATATACATACACAGAAGCAAAAGATGTATGTCGCTTTGCATTACTGTCAAATGGAGATATGCGCACTAAACGGTGAACACCATTTTCACCTTTCAAATAGCCAAAGGCAAATTCTCCGTCAATTTCCAATGTCACTGTCTTTATTCCTGTAACATCACCTTCTTGAAAGTTAAGCTCTTTAAGTTTATAACCTTGCTTTTCTGACCACATCATATACATACGCATCAGCATTTGGGCCCAATCGCAGCTCTCTGTTCCTCCGGCACCGGCTGTAATTTGAAGAACGGCACTCAAATTATCACCTTCTTCTGAAAGCATGTTTCTGAATTCCAGATTTTCAATATGTTCAATAGCCTTTTTGAATAGCTCTTCAACTTCTTCTTCGGATCCTTCACCCATCTGAAGAAATTCCAGCATCACTTGTAATTCTTCAACCTGACTAACCGCTAAATTATAGTCTTCAACCCATTTTTTCTGAGATCGTATTTCTTTCATTAATACTTCAGCTTCCTTTGGGTTGTTCCAAAAATTTGGGTCCGCCGCTTTCTCCTCGTCATTCGAAATTTTGATTACCTTTTGTTCAATTTTAAGGTAATCTTTCAGAATTGCGACTCTTTTTTCTAATTTTTGAATTTGTTCGTTCGAGACCATAGGTTTATTTGAGTGAAGCACAAAAATAAGTTTTCAAATTAAAAACAGCACATGTTTTTGAAGGCAATTGTGAGTTGCATGAAAATTTTATTGTGTTATTTTTACGAACCAAACTTTAACTTTATGAAAAAATCGCTATTCTTTTTGGCAGTCTTTGTATGTCAATTTTTAGTTGCACAACATTTCGAAAAAACGAAATCAGATACCAAATATTCAGGTTATTTTAATTTTTACTACAACGAAAATAAGGATGAAATTCACTTGGAGGTAGATGAACTAGAAAAAGAGTTTTTATATCAAACGGCATTGGCAGCAGGTGTTGGATCCAATGATATTGGTCTGGATCGGGGTCAGTTAGGTGCTACGGCTGTTGTAAAATTCATCAAAGCAGGAAACAAATTGTTGTTAATCCAACCTAATTTGAAGTTTCGCGCCTTGTCTGACAATGTTGAAGAGGCAAAATCTGTTTCAGAGGCTTTTGCACAATCTGTATTATTTGGATTTCCAATTGTAGAAGAGAAGAATGGAAAGTATCTGATTAATATATCAAAATTTATTGCACGTGATGCTCATGGAGTTATAGGGAAACTTCAGAATTCAAGACAGGGAAGTTATAGTTTGGATGCTTCTAGAAGTGCTTTGTTTATGGAAAGAACAAAAGCCTTTCCAAAAAATGTGGAGTTTGAGGCGATGCTGACCTTCAAAGGGAAATCTTCAGGAGGATACATAAGAAGTGTAGCTCCAAATTCTCAATATGTAACAGTTAGACAACATCATTCTTTTGTTGAATTGCCAGATTCAAATTTCAAGAAACGCACATTTGATCCTCGTTCTGGATCATTTTCAATTTCATACATGGATTATGCAACTCCAATCACCAGTGACATTCACAAGAAATTCATTGTACGTCACAGATTGGAGAAAAAAGTTCCTTCAGCAAAGGTCAGTGAAGCAGTTGAGCCTATTGTTTATTATTTGGATCGAGGAGCTCCGGAACCAGTTAAATCAGCCTTGTTGAAAGGAGGTTCTTGGTGGAATCAGGCTTTTGAAGCTGCAGGCTATAAAGATGCATTTCAAATAAAAGTCTTACCAGAAGGCGCAGATCCTTTAGATGTCCGATATAACGTAGTGCAATGGGTACACCGTTCAACGCGGGGCTGGTCGTATGGAGGTTCTGTTGTAGATCCGCGAACTGGAGAAATCATAAAAGGTCATGTTAGTTTAGGTTCTTTGCGTGTCAGACAAGATTATTTGATAGCTCAATCGCTGGTCGGAGTTTCCAATCGTTCAGATGACGAAAATGAAGCCCTTCAAATGGCTTTAGCACGTATCAGGCAATTATCGGCTCATGAAATAGGACATACGCTTGGTTTCGCACACAACTTCGCAGCAAGCACAAATGACCGAGCTTCAGTAATGGATTATCCGCATCCGTATGTACAACTTAAAAATGAAAAGATCGATTTGTCTGAGGCCTACGACGATAAAATTGGTGCATGGGATAAGGTTTCAGTAACATACGCTTATCAAGACTTCCCAGATGGAATAAATGAAGATGAAGCACTTGAGGAAATTTTACAAAATGCGTTTAAAAAAGGATTGAAATATATTTCAGATTCAGATGCTCGTGCTGCAGGAGGAGCTCATGCCGATGCGCACTTGTGGGATAATGGTAAAGATGCCGGAATCGAATTAGAGCGCGTTCTGGAGGTTAGAAAAACCGCTATTTCACATTTTTCAGAGGGGAATATTGAAGATGGTAAAACCTATTCACATCTGGAAGATGCTTTTGTGCCGTTGTATTTCTTTCACAGATATCAGTCTGAAGCCGCAGCTAAATTAATTGGGGGTTCCAATTATAGCTATGCAGTTAAAAACGACGGACAAAATATTGTGAGTCCTATAGACCCAAAAGTTGAAGAATTTGCTTTAGAACAATTAATGGAAACCATTTCAGTTGAGCATTTGAAAATTTCAGAAACTTTGTTGCAAAAATTCCCCCCTAGAGCCTATGGTTACGGAAGGACAAGAGAGTCATTTAAAACGACAAATGGTATGACTTTCGATGCTTTAGGTGCAGCTCAAACAGCTTCAGAATTCACGTTAAATTTCTTATTGCATTATCAAAGAGCAAATAGGTTAATTCAGCAAAAAGCATTGTATAAAAACAATTTAGGACTTCAGGAAGTTATCGAAGAAACAATTAAATCTTCATTCAAGCAAAAACACCGAAATGAGTATGAGGAAGAAATTCAACATGCTATTAATGAACAAGTCCTCGAAGCTTTATTCTCTTTAGCAGCTCATAAGGGAGCATCATTTCAAGTGAAAGCGATTGTGAAAAGTGAGTTAAGAGACCTAAAAGATTGGTGTATAGAAAACAACTCCATGTATTTCAAGGAGTTTGCAGAAAGGATTGAAAGTTATTTGAAGGATAGTTCAGATTATGTAACTTCAAGTGCTCCTAAGATTCCAGATGGATCACCTATTGGGAGTGAAATTAGATGTGACTTCAATTAAAAAAAAATGAGTTCAAAAATAAATTTGATTAGCGATACGGTTACGGTTCCAACGAAAGGAATGTTAACCCATATGATGCAGGCTGAAGTTGGTGACGACGTGTTTGGCGCGGATCCAACAGTTGCAAAATTACAAGATAAAGTAGCAGAAATGTTCGGAATGGAAAGGGCACTGTTTTTTCCTTCTGGAACCATGGCGAATCAAACCGCGATTAAAATCCATACCAATCCGGGCGATAAAATGTTCTGCGACAAATATGCGCATGTTTATAATTATGAAGGAGGTGGTGCTGCCTTTAATTCAGGGGTGACATCACATCTCATTGATGGAAATAGAGGAATGTTCAGCAAAGAGCAATTGGAAGAAGCTTTAAAAGGCAGCAGAACTGATATTCATGTTCCGTTTGCAAAACTTGTCGCTATTGAAAATACGACAAACAAAGGCGGTGGTGCTTGCTGGAATTACAACGAATTAATAGATATTTCAGAATTGTGCGGGATTAATAAGTTAAATTATCATTTGGATGGTGCACGATTGTTCAATGCATTGGTCGCAAAAAATGAAACGCCCGAGCAATATGGAGCTATATTCGATACCATTTCTATCTGCTTGTCAAAAGGTTTGGGAGCTCCAATTGGTTCCGTTTTGGTCGGTACAGAAGAACATATGCATCACGCGTTAAGAGTTCGAAAATTGTTTGGAGGAGCAATGCGTCAGGTGGGTTATCTGGCAGCCGCTGGTATATATGCATTGGACAATCATGTAGAACGACTTTCCGAAGATCACAGAAGGGCGAAAAGTCTGGGTGAAACCTTAAAGAATTGTAGCTATATTTCAAATGTAGAACCTATTGAAACAAACATTGTAATTTTTAATTTGAACGATGACATTGATGAATTTGAGTTTATGAGAAAAATGGAGGAAGCCGGCGTATTATTTATTACAATGGGTGGTGGAAAATTGCGTATGGTGACACATTTGAACTATACTTCTGAAATGCATGAACAAGTATTAAATATTTTAAAATCATATTAATGTTTTCTAGAATTAGCCTATTTGTAATTGCATTGTTTTTTTCGATGCAAATCACTTTCGGTCAGTCAAAGACCGATCAAATCCTTACTGAAATAGCAATTGCACCTTCAGCGGAACGTTTGGAAAAAGACATTACTACACTCGCCAATTTTGGTACCCGTCATACCTTGTCCGATACGGTTTCAAAAACAAGAGGAATTGGAGCGGCAAGGCGCTGGATTAAAAAGGAGTTTGAAACTGTATCAAAGGAGTGCAATTCATGTCTGGAAGTATCTTATTTAGGCGATCTTGTGAAGGAAGATGGACGTAGAATCATTCGTGATACGAAAGTCGTGAATGTTATTGCTATTCAAAGAGGGACAAAATACCCAAATAAATACGTCATCATGTCGGGTGATATAGATTCGCGCGTTTCTGACCCAAATGATTATACATCTGATTCGCCAGGAGCAAATGATAATGCCTCAGGAATGGCGGGAACCTTAGAAGCAGCAAGAGTTTTAAGTAACTATGAATTTCCGGTTTCGATAATTTATGCAGGACTTTCCGGTGAAGAACAAGGATTGTATGGAGGAAAAATTATGGCGGCATACGCAAAAGCAAATAATTGGGAAATTATAGGTGTTTTGAATAACGATATGATTAGCAATATTGAAGGGATTGATGGAGTGATTGAGAACAGTACATTTCGTGTTTTTTCTGAAGCGATTTCTATGGATACATCCGACAGGCAGCGAAATGCAATGCGTTTTTACGGTGGTGAAGTGGATGGACCTTCTCGTCAGCTAGCACGGTATGTCGACAGGTTAACGGATGAATACATGACAAATCTGGATGCGATAATGATATACAGGTTAGACCGATTTGGAAGAGGCGGACATCACCGCCCTTTTAATGATGAGGGTTTCCCAGGAGTTCGGATTATGGAAACACATGAAAATTACAATCGTCAGCACCAGGATATTAGAACTGAAAACGGAATTGAGTATGGTGATGTTTTGGCAGGTGTGAATTTTGAATATGCAGCAAAACTGACTGCGGTAAACTGCTTAACACTGGCGAGTCTGGCAATGGCACCTGAAGCTCCGAAGGATTTAGCTGTTGGAGGAGCAGTACAACCTTCGACTAAATTAAGATGGGAGAAGAGTGATGATCAAGACATTATTGGATATAAGGTGTATTGGAGAGCAACAACATCGCCAACTTGGGATTACAGTCGTTTTGTTGGAAATGTTAATGAATACATCCTCGAAAATATTGTTATTGATAACTTTTTATTTGGTGTAGCAGCAGTTAGTTCGAACGGCAGTGAAAGCTTAGTTGCCTTTCCAAGAAAGAACTTTCGATAAGATTTGTAATTGAAATCATATTGATACGACTTAACTCCCAAATAGTATACGATGAAGAAGTGGAGTTTCATAATTGTAGTGTTGGTCGGATTTCAATTTTCAGGTCAAGCTCAAAAAAATTCAGATCAGGTGATTAAAACAGAAACAGCAATTTTGGCGAATGGATGCTTTTGGTGTACCGAAGCTATCTTTCAACGATTAAATGGGGTAGATTCTGTGCGTTCAGGATATACTGGAGGACATGTGATTAATCCTGCATATCGCGAAGTGACTTCCGGAAGAACTGGTCATGCGGAAGGGATTGAAATTGTTTTTGACCCCAATTTAATTTCGTTTACTGAAATTTTGGAAGTGTTTTTTAGTACGCATGATCCAACTACTTTAAACAAACAAGGCTATGACGTAGGAACCCAATATCGTTCTGGGATATTTTATAAATCTGAAACCCAAAAACTGATTGCTGAGGCATTTATTAAAGCTTTAGATGAAGCCAAAGTGTTTAATGATCCAGTAGTAACTGAGGTGACAGAATTCAAGAACTTCTTCGTTGCTGAAAACTACCATCAAAATTACTACAATAACAATAAGAATCAGCCGTACTGCAGGGCTGTCATAAATCCTAAACTGGAAAAATTTTTAAAAGATCATAAAGACAAACTTAAAAACAGGTAACTTTAAGTATGTCAAAGAAGTATCAACTGCTGTTATTAGGCATCCTTTTCGATGGAATAGGGATGCTTTCTTTTGTAATACCCGGTTCAGGTGAATTATTTGATATTATCTGGGCTCCAATTTCAGCCTGGGTCATAACGAAGATGTACAAAGGTGACATTGGTAAAGTCGGTGCAGCAATAGGATTTATTGAAGAAGCTGGTATTCTTGGAACCGATGTGGTTCCGACCTTTACTTTATTGTGGTTGTATACCTATGTTATAAAGAAAAAAAAGAACTAGGCTTGCTCTGTTTCTTCCTCATTAAAAAGAAATTTAAGCCCCATTCTCGACAGCATTTTTTTTGTAAAATTCCAAAAGAATTTAAACTGTCCAAAACATGCACCTACAATAGGTAGCGTAGTTTGGTAAATCGCAAAAATTATTATTATTCTTAACGGCCAGTACACAAAGCCACTTAAGTCTTCCTTTACAATGCCAAAAAATTCCAATACAGGTTTGGTGATGAATGTTGCGAATGATCCATTAATAGAAAATACAATTAGAATTAAAATTACTTGTAGGTTTGAGGTAATTCCCCAACGTTTTTTTAGCTTCTCCATGTTTTGTTTTAGGTGTGCGCAAAAATACATTTATATTTTAAAAGTGAAATTAATTTAACGAAAAATCCTGCTGCTTAAATTCGAGATGAAAGGACATAATTCTGAATTATTATGAATTCACTAAATTTAGTAGACATTAAGATTACTATATGAAAAAATTCTTGTGCTTAGGAATATTTATGTTAAGTGTGTTTGCTTTGAGTGCTCAGGTATATTCTCCTAATACGATTGGAATACGAATAGGTGAAAATGACGGTTTTCGGAATGAACTTACGTATCAGTTTAGGGTAACTGACATGAATCGGATAGAAGCAAACTTAGGATATAGATCCAATCCTGATTATGAAGTATTTAAGGCTACTGCCTTATTTCAATGGGTTTGGTTTCTAGAAGAAGACTTTAACTGGTATGCCGGATTTGGAAGTAGTATTGGAAACTGGAACTCAAAAAAAGATACTTATTCAGACAATGACGGATTATTTGTCAAAGCTGATGCTAATATTGGTTTGGAATATATCTTTAAAGGGCCTTGGAAGTTGTCCCTTGATTTAAGACCGGAGTTCGTTGTTGCAGGGAATTTTGGAGATAGCACTGACTTTGATCTTGGTCTTGCCATTCGATATCTATTTTAAATTCAATCCATTATTATTTAATATTTTCGGATTTATTTAAATTATTACTAGAAAATATGCAATTTGTGTGTGTATTTTTTATCTTTCCCAAAATTTAAAACCAACTTTAATGAAGAAACTTGCATTGCACTGGCAAATAATTCTGGGAATGGTTCTCGGAGTGGTTGTCGGACTCGCATTTACACAGTTTGATGGAGGGAAGGAAATCATTCAGGATTGGGTGAAACCTTTCGGTAACATCTTCATAAACTCCTTAAAATTAATTGCTGTACCGCTTATTTTGGCTTCTTTAATCAAAGGAGTATCCGATTTGAAAGATATTTCGAGGCTTTCAGAAATGGGAGGGAAGACCATCGGGATTTATTTAATCACAACAGTGATTGCTGTTACCATCGGGTTGGTATTGGTAAATGTAATTGAACCCGGTAATTCAATTTCTGAAGAAACCAGAACAGAATTGGTTTCAAATTATTCAAGTGATGCAAAGAAATACCAGCAGGCTGCCGAAGCTCAAAAAGAAACCGGACCTTTACAGGCGCTAGTCGATTTGGTTCCGAGCAATATTTTTGGCGCAGCGGGAGATAATAAGAACATGTTGCAAGTTATTTTCTTTGCAATTTTCTTCGGAATAGGACTTATTTTAATTCCTGAAGAAAAAGCACGAACGGTGAAAAATTTCTTCGATGGTTTTAATGAGGTGATTCTGAAAATGATTGACCTTATAATGTTATCGGCACCTTATGGTGTTTTTGCTTTATTAGCAGCGCTGGTGGTAGAATCTCCAAGTATTGATTTATTTAAAGCTTTAATCTGGTATTCATTTACAGTAGTATTTGGGCTGATGCTAATGATTGGATTCTATAATATGGCAGTCTGGATAATTACGAAACAAAAGCCAAGTACTTTTTTAAAGGGAATTTCTCCAGCACAGTTATTGGCATTTTCTACGAGTAGTAGCGCAGCAACGTTGCCGGTTACCATGGAGCGAACAACAGAACATTTAGGTGTAGATGAGGAAGTCGCGAGTTTTGTGTTGCCGATTGGAGCTACTATCAATATGGATGGTACAAGCTTATATCAAGCCGTGGCTGCAGTATTTATTGCACAAGCCTTTGGAATGGATTTATCCCTATCTGCGCAATTAGGAATTATTGTAACAGCTACTTTAGCAAGTATTGGATCTGCTGCAGTTCCTGGAGCGGGTATGGTAATGTTGGTGATTGTATTAGGTCAGGCAGGTATTCCAGAAGCAGGTTTGGCATTGATATTTGCTATTGACAGGCCTTTAGATATGTTACGTACAACGGTAAACGTTACAGGAGATGCTTCAGTTTCGATGATTGTTGCAAAATCGCTTGGAAAACTCCATGAACCCGAAGTGAAAGAATGGGACGATAATTATCCCAAAAAATCATAAAAAAGAAAAGCGCAAATTTTACAAAAATTTGCGCTTTTCTTTTTCAGTTGGAATATAACAAGTATCTCGTTTTCCAAACCATTTATATCGATTTTTGGCAATCCAATAATAGATGGTGTCTCTTAATTTTAAAGGTAAGAGATAGCCTGCATATAACCATTTGAACTTCCAGTTTAGCTTGGTGCCAATTTTTAAAACTGCAGTTGAACCTTCATACAGTTTTTTATTTTCGATGTATACAATAGAATCCCTGGAATTTTTTTTCGTTGCGTACTGTAACAAAATTTCTTTAGCAGCGTCTGATTGTAAAGAAGTGAAAACGAAATGATTTTTTGTGTCGTTTTTTAAAATGAGTTGAACTGCTGAATTGCACAAAATGCAAACACCATCAAAAAGGATAAGAGCATTATTTTCAGGAGTCATCATAAGCTTCTCAGAATGAAAATTCGAAATTGATTTAACATTTATTTAGTATCAAATATAATGTTCAATTAATAATTTCGATGAAAATAACCTAACCAAATGATTAAAATAGAAAATCTACACAAATCATACCCAATTGGGAAAGATTCATTACACGTATTAAAAGGGTTGAACTTACACATCAAAGAAGGAGAATTTGTTTCCATCATGGGGTCTTCTGGTTCGGGAAAATCTACATTGCTAAACATTGTAGGACTGCTGGATATTCACGATGAAGGAAATTATTATTTGAATGGACAGCTTATTGAGAATCTTGATGAAAAAAAAGCAGCCATTTTAAGAAATAAATTTTTAGGATTTGTTTTCCAGTCATTTAACCTTATCACTTATAAAACAGCCTTGGAAAATGTGGCTTTACCATTGTACTACCAGGGAATGGGAAGAAAGGAACGTCTGGAAGTTGCAATGCAATATTTAGATAAAGTCGGATTAAAGCCTTGGGCAAATCACCTTCCGAGTGAACTTTCTGGTGGACAAAAACAACGTGTAGCTATTGCCAGAGCGCTAGTTACAAAGCCAAAAGTTGTTTTAGCCGATGAGCCAACAGGAGCTTTGGATTCTACAACTTCTCATTCAGTTATGGAATTGTTGAAAGACATTAACAATGAAGGAATGACTGTCTTTGTAATTACTCACGAAGAAGATATCGCAGCCGAAACAAACAGAATTGTTCGTTTAAGGGATGGAATCATTATGAGTGACGAAAAAGTTATTAAGAAAGAGACCGTATAACATGTTTGATATTGATAGATGGCGCGAAATATTTCAAGCCTTAAATAAAAACAAACTGAGAACCATTTTATCTGGTTTTACGATTGCTTTTGCAATTTTGTTATTCACCTTGTTGTTTGGAATTGGAAATGGGTTAAAGCATTCCTTTGAACAAGCATTTAATGACGATGCAAATAATTCGATTTTTATCCGATCGGGAAGAACATCTAAACCTTACAGAGGACTGCAAAGTGGGAGAGATATTCAATTTAAAAATGAAGATTATAAGGACCTAATAGCTACCTACGGTAATAATGTACAGTATTTAAGTTCCAGAATTTACCGAAATGTTCAGGCTATATATAAAGGAGAGCAAAACAATTATTCTTTGAGAGCAGTGCACCCTGACCATCAGTTTTTGGAAAAAACCATAATTGATGATGGCAGGTATATAAACATGTTCGATTTAAAGCAAAAATCGAAGGTTGCAGTAATTGGACGATTGGTTAAGGAAGATTTATTTGGAAATAAAATAGCACTGGGAAAAGACATTAATCTTGGTGGTATTTCTTATAAGGTAATAGGTGTTTTTTCTGATGAAGGAGGAGACAATGAAGAGCGTATTATTTATATGCCTATTACTACAGCTCAAAATATTTATGGAAACAACGATTATGTAGATCAGATCAATCTTACATATAATCCGGCCATGAACTTAGAAGAGGCCATCTCATTTGGTAATACGATTTTAAACAGATTTAAGGAAAAGCATGATGTTGCTCCAAGAGATCAATCAGCAATTCGAGTAAGCAATATGGCAGAAGCCAATAAAAACGTAAATGCCTTTATGATGGCCTTGAACGTTATTATTTTATTTATTGGAATTGGAACATTAGTTGCCGGAATTATCGGTATCAGTAATATCATGGTGTACATAGTTAAAGAACGTACCAAAGAACTTGGAATACGCAAAGCTTTAGGAGCAACTCCAGGGTCTATCGTTGGAATGATTATGATGGAGTCCATATTTGTTACTGCAATTGCGGGGTATTTTGGATTACTGTTAGGTGTGTTTACTTTAAAATCAATTGGAGATGGACTGGAAGATTATTTCATCATTGATCCAAGTGTAGAAAACTATGTAGTAATTGGAGCGACAATTACACTTATAATTGCGGGAACCATTGCAGGATATATTCCGGCGAAACGCGCAGCGAGAATTAAACCAATTGTAGCTTTAAACGACGAATAGTATGAAATTTATTTTTGACAGAGATACTTGGCAAGAGATTTACGGAAGTATTCGTAAAAACAAATTGCGTACAGGAATTACTATAATTGGTGTCATGTGGGGAATCTTTCTTTTGATTGTGCTTTTAGGTGCAGCAAGAGGAGTAGAGAACAATTTTAATAAGTTGTTTGGAAGTTTTGCTACAAACAGCGTGTTTGTATGGGCCCAATCTACTTCTAAACCTTTTAAAGGCTTTCAGGAAGGAAAAGGTATTACACTGAAAATGCGTGACCTTGAAAGTATAAAGAGTGAAATTGAAGGATTGGAATTTGTCGTTCCGAGACATCAAACTCAAGCTATGGCTATTAAAGATTTTCAATCAGGAACTTTTGGTATTTATGGAGACTATCCTGAGCTGGATAAAGTGCAAAAGAAAGACTTGGTTTATGGGCGATTCATCAATCAAAATGACATGGAAAACCGAAAAAAGGTCTGTGTTCTTGAAGAAGAAATTTACAAGCAGTTATTTGAAAAGGATGAATATCCTATTGGAGAATATATAAAACTGAATGATATCAATTATCAGGTAGTTGGAATGTACAAGGAAGGACAGGTGAGAACTGGTGGTCCTCAAGGGAATATTCATATCCCTTTTTCCACCTTTCAGCAGGTCTACAATCGTGGTGACAGCATGGGTTGGATGATGATTACAGGAAAACCAGAATACGATATAAAACAAATTGAAGCCGATGTAAAGCTGTTGCTAAAGAATTTGCACAGAGTACATCCTGAAGATAACAGAGCTTTTGGAAGTTTTAATTTAGGAGAGCGAATGGAAAAAGTAACTGGATTTTTAAAGGGAATGCAGTTTTTAACGTGGTTCGTTGGAATTGCTACCTTAATTGCAGGTGTATTCGCTATTGGGAATATCTTATTGATTACAGTGAAGGAACGTACAAAAGAAATAGGAATTCGTCGTGCACTTGGGGCTACACCTTGGGAAATTAAACGTCAGATTATATTAGAATCTGTCTTTTTAACAGGAGTTGCAGGGGCATTGGGAATTATATTTGGAGGACTGGTCCTCATGTTAATCGATAGTACAGTAGGACAAGGTCCAGATGCTGCGTTGACGAATCCAACAGTGGATATTCCGGTTATTTTAATAGCTGTTATGACCTTAGTTATTTTGGGAACATTGATTGGACTTATCCCGGCACAAACAGCGGTTAGCATTCGCCCAATTGAAGCATTAAGAGAAGAATAAAAGAACAAACATATTAATTAGACAAACTGAAAATCAATTTCAAATGAAAAAAACCATAATTTTTGGATCTATAGCAGTGCTATTAGTTGCTGTTTTACTCTGGTTTGGTAAAAAGAACAGTAAGAATCCAATAGAATATGAAACAGAAAAAGCCTTCGTTACAAACATCGTTAAAAAGACTGTTGCTACAGGAAAGGTGTTGCCTTTAGATGAAGCAGAAATCAAACCACAGGTATCTGGAATTATTGAAGAAATTTATGTTGAAGAAGGGGCGAATGTTGAAGTGGGAGATCTTATTGCAACAATTCGTGTCGTTCCAAATGTTCAATCGTTAAACAGTGCAAATGGTTCAGTAAAAACATCACAATTGCGCTATGATAATACAAAAACTCTTTTTGAAAGAAATAAAAAGCTTTTTGAAAGTGGTGTAATTTCAAAGCAGGAGTTTGAGACAGCTGAGTTAAATTACAACAGCGCTGAGCAGGATTTAAAGAATGCAAAAAATAATCTTGAGATTATCAAAAAAGGATCAGCTGAAGGTGTCGGAAGTACGGCAAATACAATGGTTCGCGCTGAAATTAAAGGAACGATCTTAGAGATTCCAGTTCGTAAAGGAACTCAGGTAATTGAATCGAACACGTTTAATGCAGGGACTACAATTGCTACAATTGCGGATATGACTAAAATGATTTTTGAAGGACAGGTTGATGAAGCGGAAGTTGGAAAAATTGAGAATGGAACTGTATTAGAAGTTTCGTTAGGAGCAATCGAGAAAAAGAAATATCCAGCAAAATTAAATTTCATAGCACCAAAAGGAACCGAAGTAAATGGAGCTGTGCAGTTTAAAATTAAAGGAGATCTTACTTTAGACGAAGAATTTTTTGTAAGAGCAGGTTATAGTGCTAATGCAGATATTATTTTGGAAGAAAGAGATTCAGTACTTGCCATCAAAGAGGGGTTGCTTCAGTTTGATAAAGAAACAGAAAGCCCTTATGTAGAAGTTTTAACAGGGGAGCAAAAGTTCGAAAGAAGAGATGTTGAGCTTGGAGTATCTGATGGGATCAATGTAGAGATTTTATCGGGTGTAACTGAGGAAGATGAAATTAAGATTTGGAATAAAGCATCTAAAAAAGATGAAGAAGAGAATAATAACTAATCGTTAAATTTAAACGAGGTTTGTAAGGCGTTTTATTCATTTAAAACGCCTTATTTTTTTGTACCTTTAAATGAATATAAATGATTGTTTTTTGTGTTATCACTGATTTATGTCACCTCAAAAAACAAAAAATATTGTCACATTTGAGTATAACTTTAAAGCTAAATATATATGGAGAGTCAGTTATTATTTTTAAGCGACCTTAATTTTAACCTTGACGTTTGGAAACGGGAATTGAAGTTTCAAGAGCATGAGATGGATTATTTCGAAGAAAAATTAGAACACATTGCAATGCGAGGTCTTGGTAAAGATGTAATGAAGCAGTTAGAATCTTTTCAAAATAAAATTATCCATGAGCGATTTGTAATGGGTAAATTAAGGCATCGTATAAGGATGAAGAAAAGAGAGATTGCTCAGGCCAAATTTGAAAATAAAGCTGAACCTAAGTTTCATCAAAAACAAGTTTTATTGAAAGATGAAATGAAGACGTTCGTAAGATTGCATTACGAATTGAAAGAATCGATGATGGATTTCTTTTTAAAATATTTATAACAACAAAAAAGCCGCTTTATGCGGCTTTTTTTATTAGTTAAGCAAATTGTTTTGCAATTTTTTCAGCTTTTCGACTTTCAGAGTAGTCGTAAAATCCTTCGCCGGATTTAATACCTAGTTTTCCTGCCTGAACCATATTTACAAGGAGCGGACACGGAGCGTATTTCGGATTTTTAAATCCGTCGTACATCACATTCAAAATAGATAGGCAAACATCTAGTCCAATAAAATCTGCTAATTGCAAAGGTCCCATTGGGTGTGCCATTCCTAACTTCATTACGGTGTCTATTTCATAAACACCGGCTACACCATTGTACAGTGTTTCAATAGCTTCGTTAAGCATAGGCATCAAAATGCGGTTAGCCACGAATCCTGGATAGTCATTTACTTCTACTGGGACTTTCTTTAAAGTCGTTGAAAGATCCATAATCGATCTTGTTACTTCATCAGAGGTGTTGTAACCACGAATGATTTCCACCAGTTTCATAATTGGTACTGGGTTCATAAAATGCATTCCAATAACTTTTTCAGGACGTTTAGTAGCAGATGCAATCTTCGTAATAGAGATTGAAGATGTATTAGAAGCCAATATTGCTTTTTCAGGTGCTAGTTCGTCCAGACTTTTGAAAATTTTCAATTTTAAAGCTTCGTTTTCTGTTGCAGCTTCAACTACAAGGTCACTATCTTTTACCCCAGCAGCTATATCTGTAAAGGAAGTAATATTACCTAAAGTAGCAGCTTTCGTTGCTTCAGATATTTTTTCCTTAGTGATTAATCGGTCTAAGTTTTTAGTAATAGTAGCAATTCCTTTTTGAAGAGCTTCTTCTGAAATGTCAATCAAGTGGACATTAAAATTTTCTTGCGCAAATACATGAGCGATACCATTTCCCATGGTTCCAGCTCCAATTACTGCAATGTTTTTCATGTATTAATTATTTGGTTTAGGTGGCATTGTGCCGAATACTCGATCCCATAAGGTATTTGATACTCCAAAAGCCTTATCCGGGTATTTATAGTGGTGTAAACTGTGGTGTTTCCACAAATATTTAAATCTTTTTGGTGGTTTGTTCACATGTGTTGCTCTATGAACAAAAGAATATAACAAATAGCCTAAGAAGAAACCTGGAAAATATGCCCAAGTATAAATAGGATATCCGAAAATACTAAAGATCACATAAAACATTCCAAATAGAATAGCAGCCATTAGAAATCCTGGTACCGGAGGCATTAACAATCGCTCCGTATCACGGGGATATAAATGGTGAGAACCATGCATGATGAAATGAAATCTTTTGACAAACTTGTTTTCAGACACCCAATGGAACAGGTATCGGTGTAGCAAATACTCTGCTAAAGTCCATGAGAACATCGAGAAGACAAAGAAAAAAAGAAAGGTCTGGACTGAAATTCCCTGGATTGCAATGGCATTGTAAATCAGTGCTACCACTCCAAGACCATAAACGATGATATTTTGAGTCAAACTGGTTTTGGTCAAACTTTCTAAAAACTTGTTTTGAAAGATTGTAGCACTTCCTCGATTGTGTTCTGTGGTTACTTTAGGTTTCATTTTTTAAGTTTTGGTTCTCGTTTTAAATTGTTGTAATGCTATATACTGTGTTTTAGTGTTGTTTATAGCATTACAACATTGAAATAAAATGCGTTTTAATGTATTTTTTTTCTATTTAAAAATCATTAATAATTTGATGTGCAACCCGCAACGCTTCAGTTCCTTGTTCTAAGGTAACGATAGGTTCTGTATTGGTATTAATTGCCTCAGCAAATGTATTTAGTTCATCTAAAATAGCATTATTTGCTTCAATAGTTGGGTTCTCAAAATAAATTTGTTTTTTGACACCTTCTGCGTTTTGTAGGATCATATCGAAGTCGCCAGGACGCTCTGGTGCGTTTTGCATACGTACGACTTCCGTAGCCTTTTCAAAAAAGTCAACTGCGATATATGCGTCCTTTTGGAAGAAACGTGATTTACGCATATTTTTCAATGAAATTCTACTTGAAGTTAAGTTTGCTACACATCCGTTCTCAAATTCAATTCTTGCATTGGCAATATCCGGAGTTTCACTAATTACTGAAACACCACTTGCTGAAACAGACTTCACTTTTGCATCCACAACACTCAAAATAATATCGATATCGTGAATCATTAAATCCAATACTACTGGTACGTCTGTTCCTCTTGGGTTGAACTCTGCCAAACGATGTGATTCTATAAACATCGGACTATTGATTTTATCTTTAACGGCTGTGAAGGCAGGGTTAAATCGCTCTACATGTCCTACTTGACCTTTCACCTTGTGTTTTGCTGCCAATTCGATTAAAGATTCAGCCTCTTCAATAGTTTTCGTAATTGGCTTTTCAATAAAAATATGCTTTCCTTTTTCAATTGCCATCTTAGCGCAATCGAAGTGAGAAAGGGTAGGAGTTACAATATCAACAACGTCTACTGCCTCGATTAATTCTGCTACAGAGTCAAATGGAGTATATCCAAATTCTTCTGCTACTTTTTCAGCGTTTTCTTTTATTGGGTCGTAAAATCCGACAAGTTTATAGTTTGATGATTCGTTTAGTAGTCGTAAGTGTATTTTTCCTAGGTGACCTGCACCTAATACTCCAGCTTTTAGCATGATAAATTATTGTTTTATAATGAGAACAAAAATACTAATTTGTATTGTTAAATTGCTATTTTTAGCACACCAAATTCTTAGATAGAAGTGAAAGATACCAATAAGCATAAAGGACTGAGAAACCAATTAATTAGTGTAGTTGAATCAAAAGGGATTAAGGACAAAAATGTGCTGGAAGCACTGCGTAAGGTTCCGCGACATTTGTTTATGGATTCCGGTTTTGAGAATCACGCGTATCAGGATAAAGCATTTCCAATTGCAGCCGATCAGACCATTTCTCAGCCTTATACAGTTGCGTATCAGACGGAACTATTACAAGTGAAACCTAAGGATAAAATTCTGGAAATAGGTACGGGCTCCGGATATCAAACGGCGGTTTTAATTGAACTTGGCGCAAAAGTTTATTCTATTGAACGTCAAAATAAACTGTTTAAGAAAACGAGTTTGTTACTTCCTAAATTAGGATACAATCCGAAACGATTGATTTTTGGAGATGGTTATAAAGGTTTAAAGGAAGAGGCTCCCTTCGATGGAATTATTGTTACTGCAGGAGCTCCGTATGTTCCAAGACCATTACTGGCACAACTGAAAGTGGGAGGTAGATTGGTAATTCCAGTTGGAGATGATGTTCAGGTAATGCAGTTGTATATTCGAACTTCGGCTACAAATTTTGAAAAGCACGATTTGGGGGATTTCCGATTTGTACCTATGCTAAAGAAGAAGAATTAAATTTGGTTCGCTGTTGACTATTGACCGATTCATGTCAGTGCGAGTGCCGCAAACGGTGTATCGAGAACCAAGTCACCAGCCAAGTCCTGAGTTCCTGGTCCCTTAAACAAAAAAGAGCCCCGAAAGGCTCAAATTTTTTAGTTAGTAGTATATTCATTTATTTCATATCGTACATCCAAAGCGATGATTTCACGGTAACAGTAAAGTCCTGCCAGTCGTCTAAGGCGTTTTTCCATGAACCTTTACCGTGCATTTCTTCATACGTACTTTCGAAGGAATCATCTTGGTCATCCATGTCGGCCCACTTTGTGGAAGTCCATACAATAACAATATCACGTCCATCATCTTCATTGAAAGCGTTGTTATAAACCCTCATATTGTCTTTATTCATTTTAGCAAATACTGGTTGCACCTTTTCCATGAATTCTTTAAATCTGTGATATTGACCATCAGCAATATCGATTAACCAAAGATTAGACATAGCTACTGGTTCCTCAATAGCATCGAATGATAATTTTGGATTGTACCTCCAGAATTCAGTCCGACCAAATTTTGCTATTTTATCATACACATTTGATTTTAAATATTCAAGGCGATCATCTCCGATATCCCAGCTATCTAAATCTGTAAAAGTAAGAGGTCCCATAATCCATACAAACCACCCGGCCTGACTTCCAGTTGCGATGCGGTCCAGACGCGCAGTAAAAGGAGCTTCACTATGGAATTTTTCATTGAAGCTGGCAACAGCTTCTGTAAAATCTTTTTCCATGCCTATTTTGGCTTTAACAAAAGTAATTCTTGCCATTGAATAGTCCGTGTTTTGCGCTTGTACATTTGGAGCGCACCAAATCATTAAAGCTAGTAGCCATGCATGTTTGAACATTTTTGTTTTCATTTTATTTTGGTTTAGTTAATTACTATTTTGTGATGCCACTTTTATGTGATATAACATCGAATAAATAGGGTTTTAATGCACTTATTCGGGATTAATGCTTTGGGATAAAACTAAAAAGGGTTTGATGGGATTTCGCTTTTGGGTTGACTCGAAACAGTAAGAATGATTCCTAAGATACTAAAAATTAATAAGTTATACTTTATTTCGTGATTTTTAGCACAAAATTTGCGAAGTATTTTTGTGAATCAGTAATTTTTTTAACTATTTCAAAATGTGTGTTTTTGAGAATTTGGTTTAGAATTTCATCATTGTATTTTCTTGAAATTTCGGTGTGAATTCGTTCTCCTTTTCTGAAATGGAACTCTTTTTTACCACCGTTCAATTGGATAGTTTGATCCACGTTACTTTCGAGGAAACTCTCTGCAATACCGGTCTCTTCAGAATATTTTGGAACATGTTTGAAATTTTCAACTTTGAAATTAGTTTGAAGTTCTTTATTCATCCGAACCAACAGATTCAAATTAAACTCGGCGGTAATATTTTGTGAATCGTTGTAGGCCGGGAGGACAATAGAACGTGGTTTGATGAGATCCACCCCGAGAATTAAGAAATCTTGTGGGAGTAATAAATCACTTAGTTTCGATAGAAAATCATGGGCTTGTTCATCCGTTAAATTCCCAATATTTGACCCTAAGAACAGCACTACTTTCGGTTTTAAGTTGTGTTCTGCTCTGTTCAGGACTTCAAAATAATCTCCCAGTTCTGTTTGAATTCTTAGTTCAGGAAATTCTGTTGAAAGAGTGGTCTTTAAATTATTTAAGGCGTTTCGCGAGATGTCGACAGGTACATAAGAGAAGCTAAAGCCTTTTTTATGCAGATATTTTATGAATTCTTTCGTTTTGGTGGCATCTCCTGCACCTAAATCAACGAGTTCAAAATAAGTGGTTTTGTCGAGCGAGGTGCTTTTAATGAATTGATCACATTTTGTTTGAAAGATTTCCAGTTCTGAACGTGTTAAATAATATTCGGGCAACTCCATTATTTGCTGAAACAAAGTATCTCCAATTTCATCATAAAAATACCTAGACGACAATCTTTTCGGATTGGATGAGAGTCCATCTATAACATCTTTTAGAAACTGATTTTCCATATTATTTTACGAGTCTTATTCCGGTGAATTGCCACTGAGCTTCTGGGTGGAAGAAATTGCGATACGTATGTCTAGAATGACCTTCTGAAGTGGCGCCCGATGCACCACGTAATACCATTTGATTGATCATGAATTTGCCATTGTATTCTCCAACAGCTCCTTCTGAAATTTCAAAGTTTGGATAGGGCAGGTATGCGGAATTCGTCCATTCCCATCGTTGTCCCCAGTGAATTTGTTCTGAAGCAATTTCCCATTCGAATTCGGTTGGAAGTCGCATCCCTACAAAATTGGCATAGGCCTGAGCTTCATAAAAAGAAATATGTGAAACAGGTTCATTCAGATTTAATCGTTTCAGTCCGGTTAAATTAAAGGAATGCCATTTGGCATCGATTTTTTTCCAATATAAAGGGAATTCCATTTTATTTTGTTGCACCCAGGTCCAGCCTTCATCGAGCCAGTATGAATGTTTTTGATAACCATCACTCTCGACAAATTCTAAAAATTCTTTATTTGTAATTAGGTTTGAGGCGATATTAAATTCGTGCAAAAATACCTTATGAACACCTAGTTCGTTGTCAAAGCAAAATGAGGATGGGTCTTGATGTCCGATTTCATATATGCCTTCCTCTATTGTAATCCAGGTACTGTTGAGGTTTTCTTCTTTATTGTTTTGTTTGAAAAGCCCGGGATAGGTCGGATTCTGAAACAAATTGTACTTGATATCGGTTAAAATAAGTTCTTGATGTTGTTGTTCATGATTGAGTCCAAGAACCACCAAATCTTTTATTTCAGGTGATATTTTAAACTGTAACAGTATGGCCATTTCAGCATCGACATGTTTTCTATATGCATAAACTTCTTCTACTGTTGGTCTGGATATCATTCCGCGCTGATCTCTTGGAACTCGCTCACCAATAGTGTTGTAATAACTGTTGAATAGAAAATTGAACTGCGTATCGAAAGGCGTGTAATTATCGACATACTCTTGTAAAATCATTCGTTCAAAAAACCAGGTAGTATGAGCGAGATGCCATTTCGTGGGACTCACAAAAATAGCAGCTTGCAATCCGAAATCCTCTATGTTATGAGTGGAACAGATATGTTCAGTTTGCGTTCTGGTTGAGAGGTAAGCTTCTAAAAGGGCCGTCATTTAAATTGTGTTGTAGATCAGTTTTTACTACAAGTTACAATTTTTAATGAGATGGCAATAAGCGCTTTAAATGACTTATTTTAATAATTCTGCGATTGCGAATTCAAATGATTCAAGCGTATATTGCTGGGACCATTCCTTACCAGCATTTGATTTTTTCGTGTATGTTTCAGGAGTTTTTAAATACGATTCTATGCTAGTCACAATTTCGTTCTCATTTGAATTCACCAGACTTCCTCTTGATTCATTGCCCAGCATATCAGCCACACAGGAAACATTCGTTGTAATCGGAACGCAACCCCAAAACATAGCTTCTGCAACAACTTTTGGCCAGCCTTCTGATTTTGAAATAAACACCAAAAAATGTGCTTTCTGATAGGCTTTTTTCACTACATCAGCCGATTGATTACCATGCAACATCACACTTTTTTTCAGTCCTTTTGCTGAAATATACTTCTGAACTTTCTCGAATTCAACTCCCTGACCATACATATCCA
>CAXQVI010000014.1:0-19940 GCA_964227255.1 Flavobacteriaceae bacterium | reverse complement strand
TTGGATTCTGGTAAAATTGTGGTGGGTGAAACCATCAAATTTGGGTACTATACTCAGAGTGGAATTCATCCAAAACCTGGACAGAAGGTCATAGAGGTCATAAAAGAATTTGGAGAATATATTCCGTTAACAAAAGGACGAAAAATTTCTGCTGCTCAACTTTTAGAACGCTTCCTGTTCAGCAGAAAAAGACAATACGACTTTGTTGAGAAACTAAGTGGTGGAGAACGAAAACGACTCTACTTGTGTACAGTTTTGATTCAAAATCCGAACTTCTTAATTCTCGATGAGCCAACAAATGATTTGGACATTATAACCTTGAATGTCCTAGAGAATTTTTTACTCGATTTCCCTGGATGTTTGCTAGTAGTTTCGCACGACCGTTATTTCATGGATAAGATTGTAGACCACTTGTTTGTTTTCAAAGGCGATGGTGTTGTGGAGGACTTCCCTGGGAACTATACCGATTACCGTGTGTACGAAGATTCTGCTCCAAAAGAGGAAACAACTACTGTCAAAAAAGCTGATACCAGAGTAAAAACCACCAAGGTCAAATTATCCTTCAAAGAGAAAAAGGAATACGATTCCATTGAAGGTGAGATTGCCAAACTGGAGCAAGAAAAAGAAACAATCGAAGCATCCTTTTTAGATCCAAAATTATCAGGAGAAGAGATTAATGAGCTTTCCATCAAACTAAAAGAGTTAAACGATCAAATAGACTCCAAAGAAGAACGCTGGTTTGAACTTTCGGCTAAATTAGAAGGATAACTCACATGTTTGATCTGAGCTTCTACAATTAAAGGCTGATTGTTATAGCGTAATAATAATTGAGCTATTGCCACAACGTCGCGTTCGCAGTATTTGACTATGCGATCGAGATTCTTTTCTTCGTAATATACCTTTCCGACTTCACTCCCATCGATATCAGTTTTTGGAGATGGTATTCCTAAAATGTTTGTCAACAGCTTTAGCGAAGTAAAATGTTTATAATCTCCAAACTTCCACAACTCCATAGTATCTATATGCGGAATTTCCCAAGGTTTCTTTCCAAATAAATTTAATTTAGAAGGTAATTCAATGCCTTTGATAATCATGCGACGAGAAATATAAGGGAAGTCAAATTCCTTTCCATTGTGAGCACATAGCAAATGGTTTTTTTTATTAAAGTGCGTATCCAACAATTCTTTGAATTGGGTAAGTAATTCAAATTCATCTCCTGAAAAACTCTTAACGCGAAACTCATTTACTTCACCCCTGTTTACAAAATAGCCTACTGATATACAGACAATTTTTCCAAACTCAGCCCAAATACCGGCGCGGTCGTAAAATTCTTCAGGTGTAAATTCTTCTTTACGCTGATAGCTCGTTTTTTTCGCAAATAATTCCTGCATTTCTTCAGAAAGGGAATCAAAATGCTCTGTTTCGGGTACCGTCTCGATATCCAAAAACAAAATCTTCTCAAAATCTAGGTTAAGGTTCATAGGTATTTTTCCTTTAAAGTTAAGATTTTCTCTGATTTTAAACGAAGATCTCACCAAAATAGGGCTTCAATTATTTGAACGTAATCAATATGTTTCTTCAATGTTAGTAAATTGTTATTTTTCTTAAGTAAAGCACCCCTTTTAGAGCCTGTTATTTATTAATAGTTACTTTTGAGCACATAAATTTTATTTAGTATATTTTCAATATGAAAAATTCTGATATTAAAATATTATTGGTTGATGACGAACCAGATATTTTAGAAATTGTTGGATACAACTTAAAATCTGAAGGATACCAAATTTTTACAGCCAATAACGGAGTTGAAGCTGTTTCATCTGCAAAAGAAAATCACCCTCACCTTATCATTTTAGACATCATGATGCCAGAAATGGATGGGATTGAAGCTTGTGAAAAGATTCGAAATACAAAAGGTCTTGAGCATACGCTTATTACCTTCTTCACTGCCAGAGGTGAAGATTATTCGCAGGTTGCTGGTTTTGAAGTTGGAGCCGACGATTATATCACGAAACCTATCAAACCAAAAGTTTTGGTGAGTAAAATAAAGGGTTTACTTCGGCGAGTAACTTCTCCTAAAAAAGAAATTGAAGCAGTAAACATCGGAAATATAGTTATTGACAGAGACGAATATGTAGTTATTAAGGGTAATCAACGTTTAAACCTTCCTAGAAAAGAATTTGAATTGTTCTCTTTGCTTGCTTCACGACCTGGAAAAGTATTTAAACGTGATGACATCCTAGAAAAGGTATGGGGAAATGAAGTTGTAGTTGGAGGAAGAACCATTGATGTACATATTCGAAAATTGCGTGAGAAAATCGGTGATGAACACTTTAAAACTGTCAAAGGAGTAGGATACAAATTTGTGGTTGATGAAAATTAGAAAAACCTATACTTTTTCACTTTTATCGGCTTTTTACATTTCACTTGTCGCTGCCATTTCAATTGGATTTGTGCAATTCTTATTTGTAGATGAACCATTTGACCTGAAGAAAACAAGTGTTTTCTTTATTATTTTCTTTTTCATTTGTTACTTCATTCTTCACTACAGAATACAGAAACATATTTTCAAAAGAATTAAAAAAATTTATGAAAATGTGACCGATATTGAGTCTCCCGAATTAACTGAAGCTATCCTAAATTCAGACATAGAAAAGGTTTCAATGGAGGTGGAAAAATTTGCAGTACATAACAAGCGGCAAATTGCACAATTAAATCGAAGAGAAAATTACCGTCGTGATTTCTTAGGAAATGTTTCCCACGAATTAAAAACTCCGCTATTTACGGTTCAAGGTTATTTATTGACGCTTACTGAAGGTGCTAAAGAAGACCCAGAAATACTAGACATGTATTTGAATCGCGCTAATAAGGGAGTAGACCGACTGATTTCTATTGTAAAAGATTTGGATCTTATTTCGAAGTTGGAAGAGTCAAATGCAATCATTCAAAAAGAATCTTTTAATATTGTGGAACTTGTTGAAGGAATTTTTGAAATGCTGGAGATAAAGGCCAAAGTTAGAAACATCGCCCTTGGATTCGACAAGATGTATATTTTTCCAATCGTGGTGCTTGCAGAAAAAGAACGCATAGAACAAGTCCTAATCAACCTTATTGTTAACTCTATCAAATATGGTAGAATTGGAGGAATTACAACTGTTAGTTTTGAAAATAAGGGACGAGATAAAATTGTTGTAAAAGTATCAGACAATGGAGAAGGAATCAGTGAATCCGATCAAAAACGTATTTTCGAACGCTTTTATAGAGTGGATAAAAGTCGCTCTAGAGATCAGGGAGGTTCAGGTTTAGGATTATCAATTGTGAAGCATATTCTGGAGTCTCACGATGAAGAAATTTCTATTGAGAGTAAGGTCGGTAAAGGATCAACTTTCTCATTCACTATGGAAAAGGCTGAAAAGCTTTAAATCCAATTCCATTTTTTGCTTTTTGAACCCTGGATACTTATCCAATTTCTCTAAGGCTGAAAAGCTAAAGTCATTTTGATTTACAAAAGGAGCTATTTTCTGAGCTTCTAAATATTTAGCCAGATATTCCTGTTCATCTTGTCCCGGAGTTGGAATAAACATCGCTTTTTTACCCAATACGGCTAAGTCCATGATGGTTGAATAACCCGATCTGCCAATAACGATCTTACTACCATTCAAAATGGCACATAAGTCCGATTGATTTGCATAGTTTACTATTTCCAAATTCTGAAAGTTGTGCTGAATTTGGTCTTCTGAAAACTTCCCTCTGATTAAAACTGTTTTTCCAAGATCGTCTTTAAATTCAGACAGCATTTTCTGTTGTAATAAAGTTCTTTGAGGCTCAGGACCAGAAAGTACTATCGCTATTTCATATTTGGAACTTAACTCTTTTGGTTTCAAACGACTCAAAACCCCAATTCTCTTAACTGGAATTTTAATTGAATTATTCTTTGATAGTTTTCCTGATAAACTCAATTCATCAGAAACATCAGGTACCCAGCATTCATCAAATTTTTCAATGATACTTTGATGAAATTTAGTGCTAAAACCAGTGAATAAACCTGACAAAACAGTCAGCTGATGTGTGATATAAACGGACGGAATTTTATTGTGATAAACGCCAAAGCGATTATCGGAAATGATACCGTATATGTCATCTTGTTCGACCACCTTTTGAACAAATTCATGTTCAGCTTTTACAGCTTTTTGTATCCTGAAAAAAGAAAAGAGCAATCGGAGTTTTAAACCCCAACTGCTCTTTGAATATGTTATATCGTAACCTGGAAGCTCGTATGTTTTTAACTCTGGAAACGCTTCCTTTAAAACTTCTAATGCAGCGCCATCACTTGCCAATATTGGCTCAAAACCAGCTTTGATTAAGGCCTCAACGACAGGAATACTCCTTGTTGCATGACCTAATCCCCAGTTCAGGGGCGCGACTAGAATTTTTTTTTAAAGGTCAAATCCGATATCTTTTCTATAATTTATTCCTTCAAAACAAACTTTGGAAATACTGTTATACGACTTCCCTAAAGCTTCTTTAAAATCAGCTCCATAAGATGAAATCGCAATTACGCGTCCACCGTTTGTTAATACTTTTCCATCCACAAGCTTTGTTCCTGCATGGAAAGGAATCGATTCAGTAATCTCCTCTACTCCGGTAATCACTTTTCCTTTTTCGTAAGCCTCTGGATATCCTCCCGAAACCAACATCACAGTACAACAGCTCTTTTCAGATATTTCAAGTGTCTTTCCAGCCAATTCTTTCTTTGCTGCTGCCACTAATAATTCCAAGAAATCAGACTCAATTCTTGGCATTACTACCTCAGTTTCCGGATCTCCCATTCTACAGTTATACTCAATAACTTTAGGCTCTCCATTTACTTTAATCAGTCCGAAGAATACAAATCCAACATATGGAATTCCATCTTTTTTGAATCCGTCGATAGTTGGTTTGATTACCCGACTTTCCACCTTTGCCATGAAGGCTGAATTTGCAAAAGGCACTGGTGATACTGCTCCCATTCCTCCGGTGTTTAGTCCTGTGTCCCCTTCTCCAATTCGCTTGTAATCTTTAGCGTTTGGCAGACTTACATAATTTTCACCATCGGTTAGGACAAAACAGCTCAATTCAATTCCATCCAGAAATTCTTCAATTACAACCTTAGAACTTGCTGCTCCGAATTTTTCATTCTGCAGCATTTCCTTTAGCTCGTCTTTCGCTTCCTGAAGGTCATTTAAAATTAAAACACCTTTACCTGCAGCTAAACCGTCAGCTTTCAAGACATATGGCGCTGTAAGTGTTTCTAAAAATGCATATCCCTGTTCAAGACTGTCTTTGGTAAAACTTTCATATGCTGCTGTTGGAATGTTATGTCGGTACATGAATTCCTTAGCGAACTCTTTACTTCCTTCAAGTTGTGCAGCATATTGGTTCGGTCCAACAACTAAAACATCCTTCAATGCTTCATCTCCATGGAAAAAGTCTGTGATCCCTTCAACTAACGGAGCTTCCGGACCAACAACAACAAGATTGATGTCCAATTCCAAAACAGTTTTCTTTAGCGCTTGGAAATCGCTTGTATTTAAGTCAAGGTTTACCCCAACATCTTTAGTTCCGGCATTTCCGGGAGCAATGTATAGGTTTGATAGGTTTTCACTTTGTGCCACTTTCCAGGCAATCGCATGCTCTCTTCCTCCGGAGCCAACAATAAGTACGTTCATTTTAAAGGCTTTAATGGCCAGGCCAATTGAATATTTATTTTCGACTCAAAAATAAGTTCTAATTCCTAAAAACAGGAAACAATCGGTCATTAATTTTGACCGATTAAAAAATCTGCTTTAAAATGCTCTCCGTAATTACATACGTCGGTAATACACCTGTAGTCCCTAATCCTCCTGAAGCTAGTGTGCTTCCTGTTTCCAAAGGATTATCAGAGGCATAATATGCATATCTAACTTTTACTTTTCTGGAAATATTTCCACGGATTTTCGAGGCCGCTTGAATTGCCTTTTGGTAATGTGCTCCTTCCATTTCCAGTCCTGTGACCTTCCATGTTGAGTCGTGGAAGAATTTCAAGATGTCCTTATTCTGAAGTGAAGTCCCTAATACAGTCACCATAGCTCCAGAGTAAACACCAATTCCATAGTCCTGGAACATGCTTTTCTTCAATTGATTTTTAAATGGGTAGTTGTCGGCTGTTCCCTCGAAAATATGTGATGAAGGAATCATAATATCTCCTTTCCCTCCTTCTAATATTCCTGCTTTCCCCATGATGGAAACAGACTCAACATTCAAATGGTGTTTATGTCCTTCTGCATCAATATACGGCTTCAACAATTCGTCCATTGTTTCATAAGCCTGCTCACCAAAAGCGTAATCCATAACTACAAGCACTGGTTTCAACTCATCGCCTGCAGAATGTTCTATATGATAATTCGTATTCGAAATATCAATTTTCTCTGTGTCGATTACCTGCACGTTGATATTTGTACCTGATTTATCTTTGATGTATGTCAGTCCGTTGTTAGAAGCAAATTCTTTTACCTGCTTTCTAATGGCATTATTTTCATCCTTGCTCATGAGCTCAAACAAACTGATACTTGAACGCTCTTCCTTATCGAAATCTAAAATCATTGGAGCGTAAATAGAGTTCATAACACTGTGCATATTTGCACTAATAATGTGGATTGGTCTGTTCAATAAATTCTCACGTTCTAAAACACGTTTAATATCTGTCGCCCAAATTTCACCATAAATGTGGTGACCAATGCGCTCTCTTAACACAGGGCTAAATGAAATTGCACGTTTTTCGTCGTTCATTTTTTCATCAATTCCAAGATGTCCTAACCAATACATTAAGTGGAAAAAACGATCAGGATTATTTTTTAAAGCAAGAGCTTTGTGAACCTCCTGAACTTCTTCAAAAGTCCTTCCTAAAATACTTCCCAAATGCGCAATTAGAATATCTCTTTTATCGTTGGTCAATTCTCTGTTGTGAATAACAACATCTTCCAGGTTTTTCCATTCTCTGATGGTATCTTTCCCTTGTTTGATTACTACCTTTTTAGCGATTTTGTGAGATTCAACAAATAAGAATGTCAGGTGTGTAAGGATGTCATAGATTTCGGAGCGACCACGAGTCACTTCAATATTCATTTGATCCTTATCGATTCTAAAGCAATTTCTTCTTCTTTTTGGTGGAATAATTGATTTAAAGTGTGAATTTGAATACCCTTCATCTGAAGTAAGGTTGATATACCTGCATTCTTCAATTCCTTCTGGTAATCTTTCAATTACATAAATTAGCCCGTTTAATTCTACCTTTTCTTCAGCAATAGACCCGTAAATTTCAGGTCGCAGCTGTAGTAACGATTCAACTAATGTTTCACCTGAAATACCCATTGGTTTGTAAAAACCTCTTGAGAATAGGTGACGCATTGTGATGTAAATTCTTTCAATTGCATTCGAGGACTCCTGGGCTCTTGTCCTTCCTTTTAATTTAGTTTCTTGCATAATTTAATTTTGGGAGGCAAATATACTACTAAATATCAATTCAATAGCAAGCTATTTTTGATTTAAAATCGACTGGTATTCAGAAGTATTCATCAGCAGGTCAACTGCCTGTTTAATGGTTTTATCTTTTGCCGTTTTTTGTTTGAACACTCCTTCCTGATAATAATAGCGCTGTAATATCGCCGCCTCCAACTCTTCTAGGATGAATTCTTTATTTTTTTGAAGTTCACTTAATTTCTCTTTTTGAATGACTTGCAGTACGTCTTCAAAAACCTTCGATTTACTACCAAGTCCTTCTTCTATTGCAAATGCTTGAGCTTCCTGATACTTTTTCTCGGTTGGAGTTAAAAACTCGTTTTGATGCTTTTCAAGATAACTTTCAAAGGCGTTATAATCCGAATCACTTAGCGAGAATTCCTCAGCATCCGCTATAGTCGAATGCTCATAAAAATACGAATTCACATAATTGAAAAAGGCATCTGAAAACAATAAGGCTTCGGTTGTTTTTGTAGTTTCCGGGCGGTCAATTGTTATATCTGGCTCTATTCCACCTCCACCATAAACAGTTCTGCCATTGGAAGTTTTATATGCAGGACGCGTTTTATCGGAAAATTTAGGCACATTGCCTTCCTCGTCCATGTTCGTATAATCCAATTCCTGAATACAACGTCCGCTTGGCGTGTAGTATTTTGAAATGGTAATCTTCATTTGTGCTCCATAAGAAAGTTCGCGGTATTGTTGCACCAATCCTTTTCCGAAAGAACGTTCTCCAACAATTACAGCGCGGTCATAATCCTGTAGGGAACCTGAAAGGATTTCAGAAGCTGAAGCAGATCTATTATTGATTAAAATGGCAACCGGTATTTCTAAGTCCACCGGTTCTTCTCTCGTTTTAAAAGTTTCGCTTTGGGTTTCAACTTTCGATAAGGTATTTACAATAACCTGATCTTGTGGTAAAAACAAATTCGAAATTCGAACTGCTTCTCCAAGCAAACCTCCTGGATTACCGCGGACATCAATAATTACTTTTTTCATGCCTTCATCCTTCAGCTCCACAAAAGCATCTTTTACACTTCTAAACGCAAGCTGATTGAATTCCGTAAAAGCAATATAACCAACCTCATCATTTAACATGGTGTAGTGCGGAACTGGGTTATTATCAGACTTCCTACGGGTAACGTTTACGTTAAATGTTTCATTCTCTCTTTGTATGGTTAGGCCGACTTCTGTATTTGGCATTCCGTTTAACAGTGAGGCGCTGTCTTCACCAAAATCTTTTATAACAAGACTTCCAATTTTCAATATTTTGTCACCAATTTTGAGTCCTTCGCGTTCCGCAGGAGCATCTTTGGAAATATTTCTGATGACCAAAGCATCATCTTTAAACTGCGTGATTACCCCGATAGAACCAAACTGTCCGGCGTTTGAAATACGGGCGGATTCTACCGTTTCAGCATCAAAGTACACCGTATATGGATCCAGATTTTTAAGCATGTGCTTAATAGAGTTGGAAGTCATTTCCGTTGGATTCACCTCATCGATGTAAAATTTATTGATTTCTTTAAAGAGTGAGGTATAAATGTCTATTTGTTTGGCAATTTGAAAGAAATCAGATTGAAAACCCACCGAAACAAGGCACGTGAAAATAAGAAGTATTCCCACACCCCATTTTTTAATTCTCTTCATCCGATGAAATTTTTTGGTTAAACTTTGTGATTAATTTAGAAAACGATTGATCTAAATCACTGAAAGGTAATTCTTCTTTACCCATATACACAAACATAAAGGCATATGTTTTTGTTAAATGTTCTGCAAACTGATGTTTATTCAGACGATATAACTCCCGCATTTTTCTCTTAATTTGATTTCTATGTACCGCAAGTTTTACCGCTCTTTTCGGAACAGAAAATCCTGCCTTTACAGGATAGTTTGCTTCAAATTCTATAGGGTGATAAATGAGACGGAACGGAAATGTTTTCACGTTCTTTCCTTCTAAAAACAGCGCTTCAATTTGCTTTCTGCTTTTTAGTTTTTCATCTTTTTTAAAGGTAAAGTTCATTGAAAATAACGGATTGTTTTAAGAGAATTACAAAGTTACATAATAAACTGTATTAAAGTCATGGGTTTACTAATTGTTGTAACACATTAAAAACGTGCATCAACACTTAATAAAAGTACAATAAATTATAAGGCTGATTCGGGAATATTATTACTTTTGTTTCAACCAAATATTAATTTAATGTCACAAGATTTATTTCAAGCTCCTGATTACTACCAGTTAGACGAGCTTCTTACTGAAGAGCACCTGCTAGTTCGTGAAGCGGCAAGAGAATGGGTAAAAAGAGATGTATCCCCAATAATTGAACAATCGGCTCAAGATGCCAAATTCCCTGAATCCATCATTAATGGATTGGCAGAAATTGGTGCTTTTGGTCCATACATTCCAGAAGAATATGGCGGTGCTGGATTGGACCAAATTTCATATGGATTAATTATGCAGGAAATTGAGCGTGGAGATTCAGGTGTTCGTTCTACGGCGTCCGTTCAATCTTCACTTGTAATGTATCCAATCTGGAAATATGGAAATGAAGAACAGCGTAAAAAATGGCTGCCAAAATTAGCGAGTGGCGAGTTTATAGGATGCTTTGGATTGACGGAGCCTGACCACGGTTCAAATCCAGGAGGCATGGTAACAAATATCAAAGACAAAGGGGATCACTATATTTTGAATGGTGCAAAAATGTGGATTTCAAATGCGCCTTTTGCAGATATTGCTGTTGTTTGGGCAAAGAATGAAGATGGACGTATCAAAGGTCTTGTTGTTGAAAGAGGTATGGAAGGGTTTTCAACTCCGGAAACTCATAACAAATGGTCATTAAGAGCATCTGCAACAGGAGAGTTGATTTTCGATAATGTAAAAATTCCGAAAGAAAATATTTTACCAAACAAGGACGGGTTAGGAGCACCACTAGGTTGTTTAGATTCTGCTAGGTATGGAATTGCTTGGGGAGCTATTGGAGCAGCCATGGATTGCTACGATACTGCGCTGCGTTATGCAAAAGAACGTATACAATTCGACAAGCCGATTGCAGGGTATCAATTACAGCAAAAGAAACTTGCTGAAATGATTACAGAAATTACCAAAGCACAATTACTAACATGGCGTTTAGGAACGCTAAGAAATGAAGGAAAAGCAACTTCTGCTCAAATATCTATGGCAAAGCGGAACAACGTTGAAATGGCTTTAAATATAGCCAGAGAGGCACGTCAGGTTCTTGGAGCTATGGGAATTACAGGAGAATATTCTATCATGCGACATATGATGAATTTAGAAAGTGTAATTACCTATGAAGGAACACACGACATTCATCTTCTGATTACAGGATTAGACATTACTGGAATTCCAGCATTTAAATAAAAAAGAAGGCTTCAGGCCTTCTTTTTTTATCTTTTTATTCTTCAATTATTATTCGTTTTCCGACAGGTCCTTTGTTTGTAGCAATTTTAAGTAGATATACTCCTTGCTGTTGATGAACAGGAATTCTGATAAAACGATCAGACAATCCAGAAGTCGTTGAATGTACCTTTTGGCCTAAAATATTGAACAGTGCTACTTCCTGAATTTCAGCTTCCACCATCTTTGTGATTTGAAGCTCTTTATAAGCATTATTCATAATAGTTTCAATTCCACTATGCAATTCACTTCGGTTCGTTACTGATTTTTCTCTAGGCAAGAACGTTATAGCAAACCTACCTTTATGATTTCCTTCGTTTAGGTTTAATGTCACGGAACCCCCTACTATTTCAGTTGATTTCTTTGTTTCTCGGTCGAGCAAATAAACTTTTTTCAAACCTCGATTATTTTCAAACTCATTGACGCGGAGCACTATTTCTCCATCCGATTCCATTAAAATTCCGAGTTCAAAAACACTGTTTTTTGTGATTGAAGGAACTCCTTGTATACAGAACATCTGATCTCCAAGGCTCCAGTAAATATCGTGATTATAACCGTCTATTAACTTGCCATCATACCCATAATCAAACTGATTTGTTGCATTTATATCTTCGGTTAATAAAATTTCTTTTTTGAATCCTTTACTCATTTCTACTCCTATGCGCAATTTTCTTCGGGCATCATTATCAGCGAATTTTTCTTGCCTTTGATTTTTGAAGAATACAGAAGATGCTCCTTCTGTAACAAAGGTGCGCTGACCATTATTAAAAGTAATGGTTCCTCCTGCATCTGCATTTACAAAGAAACCTTGTCCAACTGGAATATATCTCTGTGGTATTTTGGACCCCAAACCAGGCGGAGCAACAATTCCTCCACCGCTTCCAACTCCTCCAGATAAATTGTAGGTTGCATATCCTCCTTGATAATCAGTTAAATTATGAGAGCCACCTCCTAAATGCTCCCAATAATAGAGCGTTCCATCAAATACTGGACTTGGGCTAAGATTGTTCACATTGTCGAAAATAAACTGATCTGCATCCAGTGCAGATGGATAAGGATTCCCTAAGAGATATCCATTCCCTGCTGCCAATTCTAATGTTATATCTCCATTGTTTGGTTTCCCTTGAAAAACATATGAAAACTCATCAGTAACATCTCCAGTTCCAGGGCCTTTCATAGTGAACCCTTCTCCAGCAACCACATCTCCAGTACTTAGGATTTGTGACCATTGAGAATAATCACCAGCAAGTTTATCATTGAATTTGAATATCCAATATTCAGCAATATTTGAAGCTGGACTACCATCATAGCCTGAGACAAAAGTAATTCCAGGTAAAATGTCTGCCACAGTATAGTTATTATACATAGAAGCTCCATAACCGGAAACTACCGAGTTATTTGTATAAACAGGTGATGACCAATAATTATAGGTGTATAAATCAGCTGTTCCTTGTTGGGTTCTTTCCAAATAACCAGTACTAGCATCATCAAAAGTACTACCTGTTTGCTGCAATAATTGCGCTTCTCCTGTCAAAGAAAGCAAACCGTCAATGCGCAACACATCTTCTATATCAATAAAGTTGTCTTGAATTTCAAGAGAACCGGTTGCATCTATTTCTAAACTAAAGGCATATCCCGCTGCACCAGCAGATTGAATTACTGGGCTTGGATTTGGGCTTACATGCGTAATAAAGACATTTCCATTGTCTGAATCTGATGGCACTTCTCCACAACTCCAGTTTCCAGATTCATTCCAATCATCACTTATATTTCCTGTCCAGGTATTTAAAAAACAATAAAAAGTTACTGTAATTCTAATCCTTCCATCTGCTCCATCTCCTCCTTTTATACCTCCTGCATTTTGTCTATGTCCTCCGCCGCCTCCGGCGCCAACTTGAATTCCATTATTCCCATTTGCTCCTGAAGTACCTCCATTAGCTCCAGCTCCACCATCGTTTGGTGCAGCTCCCCCTAATCTTCCAGTTCCAGAATTTCCAGCAATTGGAGTTCCATCAATGGCTACTCCAGCTGAAGATCCTCCTCCACCTCCTAACCCGTTAACACCAGGAGTTCCATCTGCGCCATCCCCTCCATTTTCACCTGTACCAACAATAACAATACCTCCTGTACCACCGGTAATTGAACCCGTAACTACAGATTGTCCTCCTCCTGCTTCTACATGATTTAATCCTAGTTGATCAAAATATGAACTTTCCCCATCGTTGTTCCTATCACCTCCACTACCTACAAAATAAGAATAGGATGTTAAAGCCAAATTGTTAAATGAAATTTTTGAATAAGCTCCGCCGCCGCCGCCGCCATAGCCAGAGTTTTTATCTCCTGCTCCTCCTCCAGCTCCTCCAGCTCCCCATACTTCTACCGTAACAATAGAATTGGCTGGAATATCTACTGTATAGCCTGAAATTCTATGTTCAGTTTGATCAACTATCACTGTTTGTGCCAACAGTGAATTTGAAGCAATTAAAAAACACCATGAAAAGACTGAAATAATTATTCCAGTTGGAGAATTGGATTGCAATACTCTTCCAAGTAATTTTAAGACCAAAAGTTGTGTTTTATCCTGAATTATTTAATGCAATTTTTATTTCATTAAAAATCAAAAGGTTATTATGGCGTAAATATACTAAATACTTGGAAAACACGAGCTTAAACTTATTCACAGCTTTTAAACCTCTCAATTTCGAAGATTCAGTATCGCAAAAAAAGGCATTCAATTTAACGAATACCTCTTTATTAACGACATGTTAATTATTTGATTTTTAATAGTTTAATAGTTTTTTAGAATATATACCCATGGTTGTCTCAACCTTAAGTAGGTAAACGCCAGAATTTAAGTTAACTGGCAAGAAAATTTCATTTGCGTTTAAATTTTCTTGCCAGTTCCTAATTAATTGACCGTTCAAATTATACAGCTGAACCCCACTTACATGCGTATCCATTATTTTAGAAATATGAATTTCAGCGCTATTATTATTTAAATAAGCCGACATTCCATCTTTAAGTTGTACTTCTCTTTCAGAAACTAATTTTGGATGGAACACCAATGCGTATTTATTAACGTGATTCCCTGCTTCTAACTTTACCTCAAACTGCAAATTTTCACTAAGTTCAAACGTATTCCCTGTTTCTAACTCTTTTATATATAGCGACATAGTTTCAGGAACATTTTCCAGTTGGTCAATTCCAAGCTTCATAATTCCTTCCGATTTCATTGAGAAGCCTAAAGGAATTTCCGTATTTTTATTAATGGTTGGAACCCCTTGAATCACATACTTATTCTCATTTAACACCCAAAACATGTCATTGTGAAAATCGTCAGCTAATTTTGCTTCAAATCCGTAATCAACGGCTTCAGTAGCCCTTTCATCAACCGTTACTAACAATTGACGATGGAATCCTTTTGGCATATCGACTCCTAGTCGAATTTTAATTCTAAGATCAGAACTCAGTTGATTCTCTTCAGTCCTGCCATCTGATTTCATAAACCAACTATCATTGGAATCCACTTCTGTAGTAAAATTTCTTTGCCCGTTATTAAATTGAATATTACCAAACCCTTCAATTCCAGAAACTGAAGAAACAAAGAACCCTTGTCCGACAGGAACATATCTTCCAGGCACCTTAACTCCACTGTTATCCTGTGAAACATTCGGATGACTTACTGCTGAAGTTCCACCGGATTTCGTGTAATATGCATAACCGCCCTGATAATCCTTTAAATTGTGGCTGCCACCACCCCAGTGTTCCCAGAACAATAAGGCGCCTCCATCACTGTCTTCATCTTTCAATACAACTTCATTGTCGTCAATGAATTGATCAGCATCTAATGCAGAAGGATAAGGATTTCCCACCAAATAATCATTCCCTGGAGTAATCATTAAGGAAATATCTCCGTTATTAGGAATTCCTCTGAACGCATAATTTTGAAAAGCACTAACTCCTGCTCCAGGCCCCTTCATAGTATATCCTTCTCCAATTTTTATGATTCCTGTGCTTTTTGTATGTTGCCATTGTGAATAATCTCCACTCGCACTGTTCACAAATTTCCAGATCCAGTATTCAGCCAGAGAAAGAGGTGAACTACTTCCATTATATCCACCAATCCAATTAACATTGGCCATTACATTAACTAATCGATAATCAATCCCATTTTCAGAAACAGGAGATGACCAGTAATTATACGTAAACGTATCCAACGTTCCTTGCTGATCTCTTTCCAAATAGCCATTTGAACCTACTATATTATCTGCGTCTGAATTCTGGAATAGCTGAGATTCCCCTTCTAAATCCAGAACACCATCTAATTCTAAGTAATCGGATACTGTTAGAGAATATCCTGTTCCAGTACCTGTATCAATATCCACTGTTCCATCCATTGTAAAGGAAGAAGTTTCCGGGATAATTAATCCGAACAATGCAATGTTCACATTTCCGGAAGTTAAATCAACTCCATCAGACAATTCTACTATCCCCCAAGGTTGTGTTTCTTCAAGAGCTTCGACTTCCCAAACTGAACCGAACTCCCATGTACTTTCTGTGGCCCATTCTCCTGAATTAGAGGCAATCAATGGTAATGGCGCATTTGTATCCTGAACAGTGGTCATTCCATTTATAGCAATTATTCTCGACTTATTTGAAAAATCAGAGATATCAATCCCTCCAAAAGAACTTGGTTGAAGCTTTAAGTACAACTCCAAATCGTCCCATACAAGACTTCCTATTGACCTTGGAACAACAACACCCTGAACATTACCACTAACATTTTCAATTTGTTGGTAAATTTGTTCCCTTACTTCATCTATTGTTAAGGCCTTAGAATACACTTTTGCATCAACTATTGATCCCAAGAAATAATCTGCGTTAATTCCACTTGAATCACCTCCGATTTCAAAGTCGGTTACTGCATTTGCAATTGTATGAACAGGTCCACTGCCTCCATTAATTTTCGTTACTTCTTCTCCATTTTGAAATAACATTACAACCCCTGTTGTGGCATTATATGATACTGCAATGTGATTCCAAACCCCTTCCTTCAAGGCATTACCGATTGTAGTTACAGATACATCTCCCGAAACAGTTTTAACAAGTACGTCAATTTTGAATCCGTTATCTACTTTTAATTGAAAAATGTCCTGCCCCATAATCCATTTACCGCTTGGAGGCGTTGATTTGGTATATTTCACCCAAGTCATCACTGTAACTTCATCAAGACCTGAAAGGTTAACATCTGTACTTAAATAATCATCAACTCCATCAAAATCGATATTTTCACCAGTACAGTTACCAAATAGTGAGATGTCTGCACTACTTACATCTGTTTGACCACTTAAACCCACTAAAACAGGAATACCGTTTGAGTCAACTGCACCACTAATGGCATCATTCATATCCAAATCTCCATAAGTCATTGTATAGGAACCTTCCATAGCATCCGGGCATCCATCTGCATCACTGTCTACATCAAATTTATTGAATACTCCATCCCCATCTGTATCTGTACAAACATAAACTGAAGCTTTAATTGTAAGTCCCTGAATATTTGAAGGTCCGGAATCATTTGCATTTGAAAACTCAAAATTAACACCCCCTGTCTGAAATAAATCTATTGCTACAGGATTTAAAACGAATACTCCTGAAGTATCCATATACTGCAAAGCATCTTCTCTTACAGGGTTTCCTGATCCGTCGTTGACGTTTGTATCAACCATGAATTGGATTGTTCCATTTGAAAAAACTAATTCTGGGTTTCCTTCTCCATTCCAAGGAGTCCAACCATCGGCTCCTAAATCTGAATCAAATTTCTCACCTGCAGTAAAATCAGTTTGTGCTTGCCAGTTAGTTTGATTGAAATATAGAATTTGAGTACCACCAGCTACCAATTGCAGTCCGTCATCAAAGGAAGTCATTGAAAAACTCAATACATAATTGTTTTCATTGCTGTCATTTGCCCCTAATGTTGCTTCAACATTGAAAGTTGAAGGAAATTCTACTCCTGGAGAACCTCCATCTGATCCCGTATTTCCAGTTGTACTGGCCAATACTGGGTAACCTCCTGTAGTGGTGGCATTACTTGCAACAGGATTCGCTCCATTCGGTGAAATTGTAATTACGGTTGTGTTCAAACCACACTCTTCTGTATCTAGGATACCATCATTATCATTGTCCATGTCTGCTATATCAGCCACCCCATCTCCATCAATATCAGATTCAGAACCAACTCCTAGTGAACGATTTAGTCCAGTTCCACAACTATTATCTGGTGTTACTTCCACATAGCCTGAATCATTCCCAACAGTAACAGTAATAGCGTTTGTACCATTACCACTGTCTAAAGTCCAGTCGGCTGGAATCGTCCAGGAATAATTTACTCCACTAACATTTGTAACACTATACGTTTGAGTTGATCCCACTGCCGGACTCGCATTACCAGAAATATTACTTGGCTGCGCCGGTCCATCAGATATTGTAATATCAGAACCATTATCAGTCCCTATTATGACAGGACCCGAACTCACTACTCGAATTCTGTATCCATTTCCGCTTATACTTGCCGGCAATGTAGCGTTAATAGTTCCATCAGTTGATGATGTCAAGGTACCAATGCTCGCTGGTGCAGAAAAATCTCCTGTTGCGTCAGAAAGTTGGGCTGTAAAAATATTCCCTGCATTGTAGGTTCCTGAAACTATATAAGGCACCGATATTACATTTCCATTACAATAACTTAGTGGTGATATTGTTCCTGTTGAAATTGTATTTGCTGAAACCACGATAGAGTAATCTTCAACCTCCCCTTCAAATCCCGTTTCGCACGATGTTTGGTAGCCTTCATCTATCCACTTTAAAGAAATTCGCATTCTGGTAGTACCTTCAATCGCGTCTATTGGAACGAGTATAGAGTAAGGCGCGCCAGTTGGACTTGCATATAACTGATTATTCACAGTTCCCAGATCATATTCCTCATCATTATCAAAATTGAAATTCTGATCCCAGTCTATCCATACCACAACACGATATTCCCAATTTCCCAGATCGGCTGCTGTGTTTACTTTAACATCTAAATCGTAAGTTGTTCCGGTTTGAACAGTTGTTGAAATGGACGTAAAATCAGAATATCCAGGTTGATAATCGGGAGTGGGGTTATTGATTGTATTAAAGGTAACCAAACGAATATCGTCATCATAATTATCATAAGCCGCTGCAGCAGCACTCGAACAGTAGGACGTTCTTGGATATCCTCTAATTGTAATATTATCAAAGTAGATAAGGTCTTCGTCCTTTTTTGAGTCACATCGAATTCTCAATCGAGAATTAGATGTGAAATTAAAAGCGGATCCATCAATAGATACCAATTGATTCAAATAATTTTGATCATTATTAAAATCTGGGTTTTTAACAAATTGAGCAACTTCATCCCAATTAGCCCCGCCATCACTAGAATATTCAATAAAAAAATCATGATTATTGCCAAAACTTTCAGCCCTAAAATCGTATTCCAAATCGATAGAGCCGTATGCTGACAAATCTAAATCATTTGTATACATTGATGACTCTGCATTTTTATCATCTCGCAGTCTTATAGAAAATGAGTTGTTTAATGGGGAATTAGAAATCCTTTCAGAATCATTTCCTCCACTGTTCCAAATGCCCCATCCGGATTCAAAATCTTCCGAATTAATGGTTGTTTGAGCATTGGTGAAAAAAGTAAAATAAAAAAATAAAACGCAGAAGTGTCCGCTTTTAAGCAGCAATTTCGATTCATTCATGTTAGTAGTTATTGGGGTCAATCAAAAATAATCGATTCTCCAAAACTTAATATCTCAATGATTTATAGATTTGCGAAGTAAAAATATTACACAATAAAATGCGTGTTTTTTATAATAAACGGAACGATTTTCAGAATTTATCGGTAAAATTATCGCATTTTATAAAATGCTGATATTTAGAGATTTACAAAAAAATCTGTTTTTTAGAAGTTTATTTAAAAGCCTATAAAACGTCAGATTTTTAGTTCGAACTTGACCTAATTGTTACAGTTATTTCATAACTACCCTTTAATGAGATCGTAAAAAACAATACCTCCTCAATCAGGATTTAAACACGGTACGAAATTTTAAGCACAACAAAAAACCCAACAATTTTGTGCTCTAAATCACTGGATTTTATATGTAATTTTGTCGTTAAAAAACCCTTAAGAAAGCTAACAAAAATGATATAATTTGTAAACTATCTTATGTTTATTCAATTAATCTACTAAGACTTTTTTACTGAGTTGTCCATTTTGAGTATTCACTTTAACAATGTAAACACCAGCACTTTTATCGAAGTGTAATTCCAAATACCTGTGTTGATTGTCAGGCGACCAAAAACCAACCCTTTGACCAAGAAAATTATAAACTTCAATCGTCTCCAAATTTGTATCTACTAACCTGTGTATTTCCAATTGTTTCGAATCATTATTCATTCGAATTTTAACACCTTCTATCAAAGCCAATTCTTCTAACGATTTGACTTGTGGCTGAAATACCAAGGCATATTTGTCAAAATAATCACCTGCTTCCAATTCCAATTCAAAATCGATCGATTCAGAAATTTCATAGGTAATTCCTGTTGCAAGCTCTTTAATGAAAATTGAATGGTCTTCTGGCACATTTTCTAATGCATCAATTCCAATTTTCATGGTTCCAGCATTCTTCATTGAAAATCCTAAAGGTATTTCCGTGTTTCTATTAATCTTCGGAATTCCCTGAATAACAAATTTGTTATCATCCAACACCCAAAACATATCACTGTTAAGATCATCTACTAATCGCGCTTCAAAACCATAATCCATTCCAGAAGTAGTTCTTTCATCAACAGTGATTAAAATTTGTCTGTGATATCCTTTTGGCATAGTGGCTCCCAACCGAATTTTCATTCTTCCTTGATAATGCTCTTTTGGTTGTGATACAGTACCTGAAGATTTCATAAA